>ACOK01000097.1 GCA_000174895.1 Ruminococcus flavefaciens FD-1 | reverse complement strand
CTCTTCTTCGCCCAAAAAAGTAAATGCGGTTGCAGTGGTTAACAGCAAAGGAACTGCGACAAAAATGCCACGAAAAGCATACTCGCTCTGGGACATCTGTTTATATAAGAGTCTCTTCCCATTCTTTTTCCTTGAATCCTACAAGTACCTTTTCATCAGTTACAAGAATAGGGCGTTTTACAAGCATACCGTCGCTTGCGAGAAGCTTCAGCTGTTCATCCTCTGACATAGTATCAAGTTTATCTTTCAGTTCCAGCGAACGATAAAGCTGACCGCTTGTGTTGAAAAATCTCCTTAATGGAAGTCCGCTTTTAGCGTACCATTCTTTTAATTCATCATAAGACGGCTTGTCCTCTTTTATATCCCTTATTTCGTATTTGTTATTGTTCGCATCAAGCCAGTTCTGAGCTTTTTTACAAGTTGAGCATTTAGGATAGCAAATAAAATTCATCGTATCTCCTCCGTTTTACGCATTAGAACATGACAATACCGAAAAAGAGCAGAACCAGTGTACAGTTCTGCTCGAATTTTCGATATTAATAAAAATAATTCTGATATCCGTCACCGTAGAAGTAATAATAACCTTCACTGAATGATTCCGGACTGCTGAAATAGAGATCAACAGCTTCTTTGACCTTATCCGTTACAATGCTTGAATAAGTTCCAAGGTTTACATAGTTGTAAGAACCTTCAAACTGGAATGGCTGTGCAAGGACCCCATAAATCGTGTTAGGGAACAGATCTGAATGAACTCTGTTCATGATTACTTCAACAACTCTTGCCTTGTCATAGACGCTGATCCAATCTGATCCTGCCTCATTAGCAACCGCATTACAGAGAATAATGTACTCTTCATCTGTTATTGGAAGCCAGCCTGTGCCGTTAGCTGATACAACCGATGTGCCTGAAGTATCTGCGGAGCCTGAAGTGGCTGTTAAGTCAGTATCTGTGGATACGGGTGTCTGTGTCAATGCCTCTGTTGAAGGTGGGATCGGAGCAGCAACTGATTCAGCAGTAGTAGCGGTCGAATAGCCGATCACGGACTCTGTCTGAGCCTCAGTTATTGGCTCGGTCTCAAGCTCCTCAGTAGAAGGTGCATGGACTGGTGCGGGTACAGTAGCAGCAGATGCTGCTGTTGTAGCATTAGCTGTAGAAACAGCGTTAGAAATCTCTGATGTAGAGGATTCGTTATTACCAGATTCTTCTGACATGATCTCGGAACCAGTAGAAACTGTCTCCTGATCTGTCTCGTTTGAGGTGGTTACATTCTCATTGGCTGCTGCATATTCTTTATCAGCATCATAAATAACAGCTGACTCAGAAACTTCATCATCGGTTACTTCGTAACTATTCTCAGCCTCCTCGACAAAGTCTGCTGAACTAACATTTGTGGAATTGATATAAGACATACCAAGGCCACCGCCCAAACAAGTAGCAACAACCCCGCATGCTAAAGCTGCGGCTTTAAGATTTACCATCAACTCATCCTTTCGTGAATTAGAGTATTTCTGGGCTAATATCATGATATCACATTCTCCTCAAAATGGCAATAGTTTCGGTATCTTTTCCATTTTCTTTCTAATTTTATCAACTTCACTCACAGGCGCAAAAGTAATTATGCACAAAATAGTATTACGCAGAAGTTAATTTAATAATATCAGATTACAATTAAACATGGTATTTCCGTAATTTCTTTTGGTAATAATGTTGAAGAAATATTCCTGTTTTTGGTATTTTTTCCAATCCGCATAAAATTTTACTGCAAAATGCAGCATAACGCTATTTGATAACGACTATAAAAGTGTGCTGATGCTATTGCAAAATATATTATTTAATGGTATAATGAATAATAGCTGTTTGAATTACGGCACACATATAAATACAGGAGATACAAATATGAATAACTCAACTTACACAAACAAGATCAACACGGTCATTTCCGAGGTCAAAAAAGCCGTTATCGGAAAAGACGCCATTATCATCAAGGTGCTTCTCGCCGTACTGTGTAAAGGCCACGTACTTATCGAAGACATCCCCGGCGTCGGCAAGACTACTCTCGCCCTCGCCTTCTCAAAGGCGCTTTCGCTGGAGCACAACCGTATGCAGTTCACTCCCGACGTTCTGCCTTCAGATGTTACCGGCTTCTCGGTGTACAACAAGTCCACAGGCAAGTTTGAATTCCGCCCGGGTGTCGCTTTCTGCAATCTCTTTCTTGCTGATGAGATAAACAGAACTTCCAGCAAGACTCAGTCTGCTCTCCTTGAACTTATGGAGGAGAAGAGCATCACTGTTGACGGCAACACCTACAAACTCCCCGAGCCTTACACAGTCATCGCTACACAGAACCCTATCGGCTCGGCAGGTACTCATAATCTTCCCGATTCACAGCTTGACCGTTTCATGATAAAACTCAGCATGGGCTACCCTGATTTCAAAGGAGAAGTAGACATTCTCAAATCCAAATACAACGCAAATCCGCTTGACAACGTCAGATCAGTTGCTGATTCCTCTTTCATTCTCGAGCTCCAGGACTACATCTCCAACGTCTATGTGGATGACAGGATATACGAATATGTAGTTTCTCTTTCCGAGGCTACACGTAAGCATCCTATGATAAAGCTGGGCGTCAGCCCCCGTGGTACTCTCGCACTTATGCAGCTTTCAAAGGGCATCGCCGTTGCAATGGGGCGTGATTATGTTATCCCCGAAGACATCTCCTACATCTGCGGTGACGTTTTCGAGCACAGAATAATGCTGAACTCCAAGGCTAAGTTCTCCGATGTATCAGCAAGCGAAATCATCACCGAGATACTCAAATCCGTTCCGGTACCCGGAATTTCCGAACCCAGAAGGTAAGGCCATGCTTCTGACAAAAATATTATTTCTTGTACTTATTATAGTATGCTTCTTTTTCCATATACTCTATCTCGGAGACTTTGCGCTGGTCCTTCTCATTATAATGATAATGCTCCCGGTTATAATGTTCGCCATCACTTATTACACGAAGAAAAAGATCAGGGTTGAATTTGCCGTCAAGGACAAAGTTGTCGCAAAAGGCCAGTCCTTCCCCGTTCAGCTTGTAGTTACCAATACAGGCATTTTCCCTGTAGGCAAGGCCGAGGCGCACATCGAATACTACAACGTGTTCAATAATCAGATCACTACTTTCGAGCTGTATCTCCCGATACAGTCAAGGAATTCGCAGAGGGTGACATTCCAGATAAGCTCACGTTTCTGCGGTATAATCAAGATAAAGAATTCCCAGCTTGTCATATTCGATCCCCTCAGGATATTCAAATTCAAAACCGCTAAAAACATACATACCGAAGTCGCAGTCATCCCCGAGGGGCAGGATATCGACGGTACCATCAACTACACCGACAGGATAAACGACGAAAGCGACAACTTCTCCGAGCATAAGCCCGGTGATGATCCGTCAGAGGTATTCGATCTGCGAGAATATATCCCCGGCGACAAGCTGAACCGCATCCACTGGAAACTCAGTTCCAAGAAAGATGATTTTATCGTAAAGGAATACAGTCTTCCTATAGATGTGCCGTGTATGCTGTTCCTGAATCTGAAATGCTACGACGACAGCGACTATACTCTTCCGGTATTCGATACTCTCGTTGAAAGCCTTCTCTCGGTCTCGCAGTTCCTTATTGCGAATGAACGTGCACATCAGGTGGTATACTTCAACGCAAAGCAGAAGGACTTCGTGGAGCGCAATATCGAAAACACGGAAATGCTCGGCGATATGATAAAAGAGCTTGTACTCTCCGTGAACGATAACCTCTACTGTGAATCTCCCGAAGCATATTTCACAGAGCATAATATCGCTCCCCTGTCTTCGTTTACATTCATAACCTCAGTTCCCGATACAAATATACTGGAATATATTGACGAAGAAGTCGATGCCGACCTTAAAAATTCCATCGTCGTAGTAAAGGACAGCGACGACGGAATGAAGGTACAGTCCGATTATAAGGGTATGAACATAATCCCCGTTGCTATCGGCAGAATATCGGCTTCCATAAAGGATATAGAATTATAATGAAAAGAAAGAACATACAAAACACCAACGGCATTTCAGTATGTGACAGCATTGTAATGTCGGTAAAAAACAAGCGCCCCAATATGCGCAAGCCATTTTCCGTGGCTATAGCCATAATCGGCTTTGCGTCGGTGATATTGTCTTTCCTCGGAATGTTCCGTCTTAACTATGACCACGGAAAGATATTTTTCTCCGCCGTCGCATTATCACTGTTCTATATTGTAATTACCGTGCTTGAAGGAAAGGCGTTCTGGCTGTTTGTGGCTTCACTGTTTGCATATCTGGCAGCCGCATACAAAAACGCCGCAAAAATAGTTCTCGGCTTCAAGTTCGTCTACAACATAATCTACAGCAGTTCATTCAAAACCGAGATACTCTACTACAAAGGCCTGAAACCTTCTCAGGAAGTGGATTCGGTAACTACGATGATGTTCTTCTACATATGGCTGCTGGCAATAGTGATCTACTTCTTCACCATATGCAGGCCTAACCCGATACTTCCGCTGCTTGTGTCATTCCCCATCATCGAGATAGGACTTTACAACGGCGTGGAACTTCCTGTTATCCGTGGAATGTTCGTCATCGCCTACTGGATGGCACTGCTTGGTATGTGCACCATTGACATCGGTGAATACTCAGGCGGTCAGAGCGGTTTCGTCCGAAAGAACAATCTGTTCTTCCCGAAGCGGCATATGAAACTGAAAGTGACCGAAAAATGCGGTGCACTTATAATGGCGTCTGTCATTCTCTGTACTCTTTTCGCAACAGGTATGATGAAGATCATCAACTACAAGAGAAGCGATGAGATCAACAAGAAGCGCCACGATCTTTCCGAAGCCGCAAACAGCTTCAGCATGGATAACGTAGCAGAAAGTCTCGCAGACCTTATGAGCGCTGTGGGATTTGATATCAAATACGAAAACCACAAACTCGGCACTAACGATCATGTCACCTACAAAAACGTCACCGACCTTGAAGTCGATATAAGTGCAAAAACGGATACTGCCCTTTATCTCAAGGACTACACAGGCTGTGACTATCACGACAACGAATGGTTCAGTCTCCCTGACGGATCATATGACGACCCGAGATTCGCAGACTGTAATACATACGGCATCAATCCTCAGGATTTCCCTGCTATGTTTGCGCATTCAATATCTACGGTCACGCCGCAATCTATAACAGTAAAGTCACTCCTTAAACGCAAAAGCATATTCGTACCGTATTGTTCCGTATTCAACGGCAGCTACTCCTATGAGGACGATACCATGCTTAAACCGACAGAAGCGAATACAAAGACCATGACTTATCCGTTTTATCCGCTTACTGCCGAAAAATCCATCGACGAATCCCTGAAGAGTTCATTCGGCGCACTGGTAAGAGGTTCATATTCAATAAGTCAGATCACCGACCCCGATACTGCCGCAAGAATTTCCGATTATTGCAGTACTCACGGAAATTTCGCTTACGGTGACACGGATTTCTTTACTCTCGACCATGAGGTAGTGGATTCCGATGAATACCTCTACAACAATTCACCTGTCCTTCTGGCAGAATTACTGGAGAATAACTACAAGACTTTCGTTTACGACAACTACCTGAGAGTCCCCGATACCGAGGCTATGCACGAAGTTCGTCAGGCTTATGCCGATGTTCTCGATAACGCTTCAGTATCAACATACAGCGACAGAATAGCCGTTCTCCAGGCTATCCGTGAAAAGATCGCCGCAGACTCCACCTATTCTCTGCACCCAGGAAAAACTCCTTCAAACCGTGATTTCGTCAACTATTTTCTGCTCGAAAATCACAAGGGCTACTGTATACATTACGCTACAGCAGGTGTTATGCTTGCAAGAATGGCCGGTATCCCTGCCCGCTATTCAACGGGATATGTCATAGTCGGCGACGACTTCACTGACGATATACGAAATGAAGACGGCTCATACAGCATAAGTGTCAAGGATAACCGAAGCCACGCATGGGCTGAAGTTTACATAGACGGAATAGGCTGGCTGCCGTTTGAATTTACAGCAGGCTATTCCAATACAAGTGTACAGCC
Organism: Ruminococcus flavefaciens FD-1; assembly: GCA_000174895.1. Taxonomy (GTDB): domain Bacteria; phylum Bacillota; class Clostridia; order Oscillospirales; family Ruminococcaceae; genus Ruminococcus; species Ruminococcus flavefaciens_A. Next base: position 68,723 of record ACOK01000097.1, on the reverse strand, counting down.
CGAAGCTCCGCAGGAAACTACAACTGCCAACGGCGAAACAACTACATCTGACGGAACAAAATCTACAAATTCCACTACAAATCATCGTAAAGGCACAGGAACCCGCACAACTGGTACTAAAGCTATTGTCACCACCACAACCCAAAAATCAGCAGGCGGTATTTTAGGAAAGGGCGGCGGCTCATCCGGGGTTCCGAAATCGCTTGTAAATCTGCTCAGATTCATCGTGCTCATTCTTATTTCAACAGGAGTTATTCTGCTTAGAAGATACATGATACTGAAAATACGCAGCAAGCGTTTCACTTCCGGCAATAAGAAGGAAAGGATCGGCAGCATTTATTCCTATGCGGAAAAGCTCATGACTGAGCTCGACATCAACGCTGAAAACGGTAAATTCACTGAATTCGCCAAGGAAGTTGAGGAGCGCTGCTCGGGAAGATACTTCAAGCCCGGTGAATTTGAATCCATGACACAGACTGCTCTCCGCACAGGATTCAGCAATACCGAACCTTCAGATGAAGAGATAAAGGCCTGCACCGAAACAGTAAACAAGATCGCTGAGACTATGTATAACCGACAGGGCTTCATCGGCAGACTGATACTGAAATTCATCAAAGTTCTGATATAGGAGGTATTAATATGATAGACAATTCAGGTTATGTTTTCAAGGGGATCATGCTGACGATCAGCGGCATTATCATTGCTTTCTTTCCCGGCGTTATAACATGGATATTCTATGCCGTGGGAGCCATAATCATTTTCGGCAGCGGCTGTACTTACATCAGTTCACTCAAAGAGGGCGGCGGAATGTTTTTCGGTTCGCTGATAGCCGCAGGTGTCGGATTCGGAATCATGTATCTGCCACGCATCCTCACAGTACAGATACCTCTAATTGCAGGAATCGTTTTCGCAGTTATCGGCATACTCAGACTGATAAAAACATACAGCGAAAACTATGACGGCAACAAAGCTGTAAGCACTGTAGGAGGTATCCTCCTTGTACTGAGCGGAATTTTCTTCATTATCAATCCTTTCAAAGTAAGCACCGTTATCCGCATAACTATCGGAATTATAATGATCGCACTCGGTATATTTGACTTCGCAGTTGCCCACGCAATCAAACAGCGCAACGATAATTCTCAGCCAAGTGTAGTTGATATCGAAGTAAATTCAATCAAAGACAGTCACGAGGAATAATAGGCATCATAACCGCTGTAATCATATAGAAGCTTTAAATGAAAGCCCCCGAAACTTATCGGGGGCTCAGCTTTTCAAAAAGTCATATATTATCGTAAAAAATGGGCTGTCGAGGATGTCCCAAAAATTAGTCAGTCAAGTTTAAGCAGCTTCTTCTGGATAGTAAGAGCATCTCCGCTTGTGATGCCGTCACCGTCTGTGTCAGCGTTTACGTTTCCCTGAGCGGCGAGCTTGTACTTTGAAGGATTTGCAATTGACTGCATAATAAGTACAGCGTCGGACATATCAACATTTCCGTCACAGTTTGAATCACTTGATAAATATTTTAAATCATCAGTTTTTAATTCTAAATTCTGGGAATACTCATTTTGAGCACTAACTAATCCCTGCATTGATACTTTCTGATCATAATTATCTTTTATGAAGGCTGCATATTCAAGATGCTCTTTTGCGGTTATATCAGATGAGAACACTATTTTTTCAGAATCAGGATCATATTGTGCTTTAATATTATTATCGGTGAATGCCTTATTCAAATCAGATATCTGCTTTTCATTAAAGTCAGAGAAGTTGTTTTCATTAACAGTACAAGCATCCCACGAAATGTGATATTCACCAAAAAATCTTCTATTGATAAAAGCAGCAGAAGAAACTACGTTATATTTTTGGCTCACAATAGATAATGCTTTATCACATAACAGATAGTTAAGTTCATGATCTTTTCCATTGAATTCAATATCAATAATGATAAATTCATCATATGGCTCATTAGTGACTGTTAATTCAGTATTGCTTCCAAGCTGAGCTGATAAGTATTTTTCAATTTCTTCAGAAGAATCAGTGGTATCTTTGGCAATTGATACAGAATAAAGATCAGGCCGCTGATAAATGACATAGATTATACCGTCATTGATATTGTCGTTTACCCACATATCAATAATATCACCGTTGCAGAGATCAGAAAAATCCTTGCTTAACTCCGGAGCATGAGTCGCTTTTGTATTCCATTCTGATATTTGCTTTTGATATGATTCACTATCTTCATAAACAGGATTGATAAAATCCGCAGCTGAAGCATTTGCAATATTCGCTCCGCAAATAAGTGTAAATGACATAATGAACGACATTGTTTTTTTCATAATTGACCCTCCTTTAATTATTGTTTTAAAAACGGGGATATAATATCGGTACCGGCAAAGAAATCGATATCATAAAATATAACATATCCATCTTTTGTAACGAACATATCTGTTACATATCCGTCTAATTCCGGATTTTCAAAACTGATTTTCAAAAACATATCCGTAAGATTACCATCATCATCTCTTTTGCATAATTTAAGATTTGAAATAAGCTTTATTAGTTCTTCATCGGTAAAACTGAATTCTTTGTCAAATGAATTATGACCAACGTACTCTGAATTTATTATTTTCCATTTCCCTTCGAGATCGATATCTTCCATTAATTCGCCGAGACTTTCCGGTTTATAGTTCATATTCAAACTAACATAATACCCCTCATCTTCCGGAGATTTTAAAGCAGTTAAAATATCATGTGAATAACCTTTAATGCTATATAAAGCGGTTTTATCAATCGGTAATTCTTTGCCGACACCGACATCATCTAATAATTGTACATTATCTATTGGTTCATCAGATAACAGTTCTTCAATTACAGCAGTGTGATAAAGAGTTCTGTACTTGTTTCCGGATGATATAAAACGATATGCCTTAAATGGTGTTGTGGTTGTTGTTACATTTGTATTTGCATGAGCTTGTGTATTTGAAGTGGCAGAAGTAAAGGTGGTTTCCGGAACATTCGACGATATCGCTTCTGTATTTATGCTTGTATTGATATTTTCAGTTAATTCTGTGATGTCCGTCTTTGTTTTATTTGAATGTGCAGACTGCTTTGTTTCTGTACTTTCAGATACAGCAGATACGCTTTGTACTTGTGATATTACATTGACTGTCATGGTTTCAGAAGTATCCGTTACTTTAGTTTTGGATGTTGCTTTGTTAACTGCCTTAACGGCAGAAGATTCCGTTACTATTGCCGGGGTTGTAATTGCAGAAGAAACATCTGTTGAAGTAATAATATTGTTTTCAGAGAGATGATCTATGTCGGGCGGTGTTTTTATCGATGAATTATGCCATATACCTACACCAACAATGATAGCCGCACACAGTCCAGATACCGAGAAGGCAGTCCTTTTTATAATGGAAGCTTTTAATAGGTTTTCTGCTATAATGATGTCGCCCAGCTTCATTATAAAAGGGAGCACATTTCTCATACTTATCCATTTTCTCTCCTACCTTTCCAACTCGGCTTTCAGGGCTTTTTTCGCACAGTAGATAAGATCTGATATCTGCTTTGAGGTCTTTCCCATTATTTTTGCGGCTTCTGCATTGGACAACTCCTCAAAATAGGTAAGATATAAGATCTGAGCGTATTCAGCCTTTAAAGCCTTGAGTGACTGATGTATAAGAAGGTTCTGCTCACCCTTTATATAGTCTGATTCGATGTCCTTTTCGTCTGCGATATAACAGCAGTCCTCAATGTCGGTGAAGACAGTTTTTCTGTATTTCTTAATATAATTTATCGCTGTATTCCTGCCTATAGTGTAAAGCCATGTTTTGAATGAAAACTGACTTTTATACTTTGGCCTTTTCACATACAGTCTCAGAAAAACTTCATTTGCCGCATCTTCGGATAAATGGATATCTCTGATGAACGTATTGATGAATAACGTCAACCCGTCCTTGTATTCTCTTACTATATCTGTGAAACCACTCTTATCACCATTCAGGAAACGGAGGTAGCTACTTGCACCGTTTTCCATATATTCTCCTTTTCATTAAGATCAAGTTCAACTCTTTCTTTACTTATTATACAACATTTACCTGCCAAATCTCGAAGCAGAAATATATTTTTTTATTTTTTAATTATATATAAGGCAATAAATACAAAATAACCTTGTATAAACAAGGCTATTTGCTGTTGTTAATCATCCCCGGAGGAGGCCGCTTTTGTTTAGCTAAAATATAGATATTTTTTCTCGCAAAACTCTTTACATCGTTTAATTAATATGGTATAATATAATGTAATAGATTTGTGGGAGGAGTAGCAATGTCTGTAGTTGACGATCTGCTTAAACAGATACTTTCAGATGAAAAACTGCTTGGAAGCAAGGCTTTCCGTGACAAAGTATTTACTGATGTTCCTATTCTCCGCAAAGCTTCACAGCTGAAGCGCCCCGAAACTCCTCAGAAGATCAGGGACATGAAAGCTATGGCCATGACTCCCGAAGCCTACTGGAAAACATCTGCCTGGCTTTTTTTCACTCAGGGGCAATTCATGGCTGACTACGATGACGATCTTGCATACAGCGAGGACTTTGTAAAGGTCTATCCTACATACCGTGATTTCACGACCGAACAGCTAAGAGGTTATTTCACATGGCGCAAAGCCGTGAGAAACGGAGATATACAGAAAGCACCTTCCCCCTATCCGTTCATGTACGTCTATGAACTGCTGAACGGTATAGGCACCGAACAGGGCCTGACTGCTTTTCATAGGATAGACGATTTCTGCAAGGCTTACGGGAAGCACGATGAAACGCTGATGAATTACCGTGAGAAGTGGCTTTCGGATTACGCCATTTACCACAATCTTCCGTCAGAATTGCTGTCTGATATCGGTGACAGCCCGAACGAGAACAATATCATCACTCTCATGCACTGGGATAATAGTTCAGCGGAAGATATATATGACGCAGTTTGCGATATGTCGTCATACCGTCCGGAGCAGTCCCGATACGTTCAGGAAAATCCTGACATATTCAGATATGTGCTCTGCAACAGTTTTATAAAGGTATCGGAGTTTTTCCGTGACAACCGCAAAAACAGCTTCTGTTCCCGACTTTTCGGAAATATGGCCGAGACAGCATACCGCATATTTGATACAGCTGTCTTTTATGATCCTTCTCCTGTCAGGGAAACAGAATATATCGTCAACGAGATCCACTCCTACAGATTAAGGAACGGCAAATGGTTCTCACGTCATCTCACAGGCTGCCGACACCGAAGCGCTAAGCTGGGTGATTTCGTAAAAGCTGTTGACAGCGTTATCCGTGACGAAACAGGCTATCAGTTCAGACTGAGCAATACAGAAGTATCCAAACAGGAAAAAAGCATAATCCGCTCAGTCATTGCTGAATATATAAAACAAAAGAAAATAGAAGAATCACGCAGAATAGAAATCGATATCTCAAAGCTTTCGGGGATACGCAAAGCCGCTGATATCACAAGGGATAAGCTGATAGTTGAGGAAGAGCCGGATGTGGAAGAGAATATCATTGAAGCTCCTCCAGAGGCACCTTCAGACAGCGATTCTCCGCTGAATGAAGCCGAAACCGAATTCCTGTCCGCACTCATAAACGGCGGTGACTACGATGCCGCCGCAAGAAAGCACGGCTCTATGACATCTGTTATTGCGGATTCTGTTAATGAAAAACTCTTTGACACATTCGGAGATACCGTTCTGCTCTTTGACGGAGATACTCCCGAAATAATCGAGGATTATCTTGAAGAGCTGAAAAGTATCGTCAACATATAAAGGAGATAATAATGAAGATACCAAAACGTATCGCTTCGGCGGTGATAAACTCCCTGAAGGGCGGCGTTGTGCCGAGAATAGGTCTCCCCTACATTACCGTAGGCCGTGAGACTGAAATAGATGCTCTCCTCCATGATGTGGATATCATACAGGACGGCGGAGCTTCTTTCCGATTCATCGTCGGCAGATACGGAAGCGGTAAAAGCTTTCTTCTCCAGACAATCAGAAGCCATGTTATGAACCGCAATTTCGTTGTGGCGGATGCCGACCTTTCCCCTGAGCGACGACTTCAGGGCTCAAAGGGACAGGGACTTGCCACATACAAGGAGCTCATCAGGAATATGTCCACAAAGACACGCCCTGACGGTGGTGCGCTTACACTTATCCTCGACAGATGGATAAGCAGTGTCCAGACCGAGACCGCCTCAGAAAGCGGACTTTCTCCCGACACTCCCGAATTTGAAAAAGCCGTAGAGAAGAAGATTTACGATGTTATCGGCGCTCTTAATGAGCTTGTTCACGGCTTTGACTTTGCAAGACTGCTTACGCTTTACTACCGCTCCTACATCAACAATGACGAGGAGATGAAGGCTAAAGCTGTAAAGTGGTTCAGAGGTGAATACTCTACCAAGACAGAGGCAAAACAGGAACTGGGTATCAACATTCTCATTTCCGACGACGACTGGTACGAATACATCAAGCTTTTCGCTGTATTCCTCAAAAAAGCAGGATACAACGGACTGATAATCCTTATCGATGAGCTTGTGAATATATATAAAGTGCCCAACAGTATTACACGTCAGTACAACTACGAGAAAATACTTACCATGTATAATGACACTCTCCAGGGAAAAGCTAAGTATCTGGGGATCATCATGGGCGGCACTCCTCAGTGTATCGAGGATACACGCCGTGGAGTCTACAGCTATGAGGCTCTCCGCTCACGGCTTGCAGAAGGACGCTTTGGCCGTGAGGGAGTACGTGATATGCTGGCTCCCGTAATAAGGCTGACTCCCCTTACCTACGAGGAAATGCTTGTCCTTACTGAAAAACTTGCGGATATACACGCTCAGCTTTTCGGCTATGAACAGGTCATCACTCAGGAGGATATGATAAAATTCATTCAGCTTGAATTCGGACGTATAGGCTCTGACAGCCATATTACGCCCCGTGAGGTCATCCGTGACTTCATTGAACTGCTTGACATCGTTTATCAGAATCCTCAGATAAATATAAGCGAATTCATCGCATCCGATGAGATGTCCCATGCTTCTTCAGTTGACGAATCCGACGTTGACGAAGAATTTGCTGAGTTTGAGCTGTAAGAGGTGAAAGATGGACGTTTTTGACAGATATGCTCCTTTTGTTCAGGATTTCATCTACCGCAATAACTGGGAATCACTCAGAGCAATTCAGGCCGCCGCAGGTGAAGCTATTTTCAATACAGATGAGAACGTGCTTCTCTCCGCTTCAACTGCATCAGGCAAGACCGAAGCAGCATTCTTCCCTATTCTCACTTTGTTTTCCGAGGATATGCCGAAGTCTGTGGGAGCCATTTACATCGGTCCGCTTAAAGCGCTCATAAACGACCAGTTCATGCGTCTCAACGAGCTTTGTGAGGAAGCGGATATCCCTGTCTGGCACTGGCACGGCGATGTTTCACAGTCCCACAAAAGCAAAATGATGAAGAATCCCTCGGGCATATTGCAGATAACTCCCGAATCCCTTGAAGCTATGCTAATGAGGAAACATTCCGCTATACAGAAGCTTTTCGGCGACCTGCGGTTCATCGTTATAGATGAAGTTCATTCTCTTATGCGTGGCGACCGTGGAGGTCAGACTCTTTGTCTCATTGAGCGCCTTTCCCGTTTGGCTGGTGTAAATCCTCGCAGAATAGGACTTTCTGCCACCATCGGCGACCTTGAAGCTACAGGAGAATTTCTTGCCTCAGGCACAGGCCGTGGCACAGTCATACCTAAGATACAGCAGAAAGGCGTAAAATGGCGGCTTTCCATGGAGCACTTCTATATCGCCCAGGATAAAGCCGACAGCGATGAGAATAATGACGATTCTGCCCACGCCATCGACGATAAAACAGACACCGCTCCCGAATACGCCGATCAGGGCATGGGTTATATATTTGAACATACAAAAGGCAAAAAATGCCTTATCTTCGTTAATTCCCGTGAGGAATGCGAAGCCGTGACCACTACGCTCAGGTCCTACTGCGAAGCCAGAAATGAACCTGACCGCTTTCTGATTCATCATGGCAACCTCTCCGCCGCATATCGTGAGACTGCTGAGGCCGCCATGAAAGATGAAGACATCTACATGACCACCTGTACCACAGCTACTCTTGAACTCGGTATCGACATCGGAAGGCTTGAACGTGCCTTTCAGATCGACGCTCCGTTTACTGTTTCGTCTTTCCTTCAGCGTATGGGAAGAACGGGACGCCGTGAGCTGCCGCCTGAGATGTGGTTCGTTATCCGTGAAGAACTGCCCGAACCAAGATCGATGCTTCCCGAAACTGTTCCGTGGAAACTTTTGCAGGGCATTGCGCTCATACAGGTCTACCTTGAAGAACGCTGGGTCGAACCGCCCAAACTGGACAGGCTCCCCTTCTCGCTTCTCTATCATCAGACCATGAGCACTCTTGCTTCTAACGGCGAACTCACTCCCCGTCAGCTTGCTTCACAGGTGCTGTCACTGAAATACTTCCACAGGATATCACAGGAGGACTACAAAGTGCTTCTGCGCCACCTCATAGAAACTGAACATATTCAGCAGACCGAAGAGGGCGGACTTATAGTCGGACTTGCAGGAGAGCGAATGGTGAACAGCTTCAAATTCTATGCGGTATTCCAGGAAAACGAAGAGTACACCGTCAGATGGGGCTCACAGGAGCTCGGCACTATCGTAATGCCGCCGCCTGTCGGTGAAAAGATAGCCATTGCAGGCCATGTCTGGATAGTTGAGGAAGTTGATCACAAACGCAGACTTATTTACTGCGAACAGATCAAAGGCAAGGTCCCTGCTTATTTCGGGGATTGTCCCGGTGACATCAATACAAAGATACTCCTGCGTATGCGTCAGGTGCTCCGTGAGGACAGATCCTATCCGTACCTGATGAAAAACGCAGTCACAAGACTTGACAGAGCCCGTCAGAGCGCACGGAATTCATGTATAACGGATTCACCTATCGTGTGTCTCGGAGGTGATATGTGGGCACTTTTTCCATGGCTCGGCACTTATGCTTTCTTCGCTGTTGAGCGTTTCCTCAAGCTGAGATGTGCCGACAGACTGGGCCTGAGGGGGCTTGACTCCTATCGTCCTTATTATATACAGTTTACCATGAAGGTATCACCTGACGAATTCATCCGCATCCTCAAAGAAGAAGCGGAAGTGGAATTCAGCCCCATGGAGCTCGTCTATCAGGGAGAAGTCCCCGTATTTGAAAAATACGACGAATACCTGCCAGAGGAGCTTGTAAAGAAAGGCTTCGCATATGGTATCCTCGGTATCGACGAGATGAAAGCATGGATCAGATCTTTGTAAATCAAGTTTAGAGGTTATATATTATAACAAATTAAGATTTTTTTAAAAAACACTTGCATTTTCTGAAATACTGTGTTATAATAAAAATGTGATAGAGTAACTATCATTAATGTGTACTCTGTCTTTCCATAATTCGTAAATCGATGTGAGGCCTCAGCTATGTTTCTGCAAGCCGGACATAGCCTGTTTTCCGCATCATATAAAGGAGGTGAAATGATGAAAATACAGCAGCTGGAGTATGTTATCGCTATTGCACAGGAAGGCAGTATCACCCGTGCGGCTAAACAGCTTTTTCAGGCACAGCCTAATATCAGCATCGCTCTGAAAGAACTGGAAACCGAGTTAGGCATCCAGATTTTCAACCGTACCCCAAACGGAATGGTGCTTACACCAGAAGGTGAAGAATTTCTCGGCAGAGCTACTTCCATCGTGAATGATATACACAGCCTTGAACGTGACTACCTTAACCGTAATTCCTCAGAAATTTCAATGAATATCGGTATTTCCCGTTCTTCTTTCATTACTGCCGCTATCGGAGAATTTATCTCCAAGCATGAGGGCGAATCCGAAAAAATGGAGATAAACCTGACTGAAAGCGACACTAACAGAGTTATGAACGAGACCTGCATCGGCAAGTACGATGTCGGTGTTCTGCGTATACCTGAGAATTACTATGAGATGACAGAAAAGCTTATCGATTCAAAGAATCTTATCAGCAAGGTACTTCTGGAATACAGATTTGCCGTTGCAATACACAGGTTACATCCGCTGGCAAGATTCGACGATATTCCTTTTGAAGAACTGAAAAGATATCCTGAGATATACAATGGTATCAATGAGCCTGATATGCTTCGCCGTGCTTCTGTTAACGCTAACTATGAGGATATTTCATCCAACAAGAGAATAAACGTACTGGACAGAGGTTCTCAGGTAAGTATTATGGCAACTGTAAGAGATGCTTTCATGTGGGTGCCCCCTATAAAAAATCCTATCATGGAGACAGCAGGAATCGTCATCAAGAAATGTTCCTACGCTCAGCAGGTAAACAAAGATATCATCGTATACAGACGTTCAAGTGAATCTAATCCGCTGGTTATGGATTGTGTCAACACACTCATAACATTCGGCGATAAGATCAAGAACGAGATAATAAAATAAAAAAAGAATGAGCAAACCTTTGGGGAAAGGTCTCTCATTCTTTTTAAAGGGGATGGAATAGGAATTGGCTTGTTAATAGAAATGGTTTCTTTCTATGTTTCTATTATATCATCCTTTTGCATATATTTCAAATATATATTTTTAAGCTTTGTATTGAAAATATATATCAAGTTTACTTAGAGTAATAAAAAGCGGCCGACGAAATGTCAGCCGCTTCTTTTTTAGTCACATATAAATACCTTGAATGCCTTGTATGCCATGAATGTATCGATCTTTGAAACTATCTCATAAGGAGCGTGCATTGAGAGCACAGGTACACCAAGATCAATGGTGTCAACGTTAAGGTTAGCGATATATGCAGCAACTGTACCGCCGCCGCCTTCGTCTACCTTGCCCAGCTCGCCTGTCTGCCATATAACTTCGTTAGCATCCATCAGTCTGCGGATCCTGCCTGTGAATTCAGCAGAAGCATCTGAAGTGCCGCTCTTGCCTCTTGCTCCTGTGTACTTCGTAACAACAACGCCTCTGTTGATGTAAGCGGCATTGTTCTTCTCGTTAACCTCAGGGAATGTAGGATCATATGCAGCGTTTACGTCAGCTGAAAGGCACTCTGAAGCTGAGAGGACAGTTCTTCCGTTTGAACCGAGAGCCTCTGCAAGATCATGTATGAAGTATTCCAGATATGAGGAGTGAAGACCTGTATTACCGTCGCTGCCTGTCTCCTCCTTATCAGTGAGGACTGTAACAACAGTGTGAACCGGATCCTCACACTCGGCAGTAGCCATAAGAGCAGGATAAGCGCAAACCTTGTCATCATGACCGTATGCGCCGACCATGCTTCTGTCGAATCCGATATCCTTAGCCTTGAATGCAGGAACAGCCTCAAGCTCAGCTGAGATGAAATCAGCTTCAGTGATACCGTATTTCTCGTTGAGGATATTCATTATATTGAGCTTTACCGAACCGCTTGCCTTGTCATCCTTGAATGGACGTGAACCTATAACGATGTTCAGCTGCTCGCCTGTGATGCCCTTAGCCAAAGGCTTAGTCATCTGACTCGCAGCGAGATGAGGAAGAAGATCAGTCACACAGAAAACAGGATCATTCTCATCTTCGCCTATGTTTACAGTAACTGAAGTTCCGTCGGCCTTGATTATAACACCGTGAAGTGAAAGCGGGATAGTAGTCCACTGATACTTCTTGATACCGCCGTAGTAATGGGTCTTGAAAAGAGCCATATCAGTGTCCTCATAAAGAGGATTCTGCTTCAGGTCAAGTCTTGGAGAATCGATATGGGCAGCGCAAAGCCTTACGCCTTCTTCAATGGGAGCAGAACCGATAATAGCAATAAGCACGGATTTGCCTCTGTTATTCTTATAGATCTTATCGCCTGCCTTGAGCTTCATGCCTGCCTTGTATTCCTTGAATCCCTTTTTCTTGAGGAGCTCAACGCTGTAGATAACAGCTTCTCTCTCGATCTTGGAACGATTCATGAAGTCCTTGTAGCCTTCGCAGAAGTCATCGCATTCCTTAATCTGCTTGGCAGTAAGCTCTTCAGCTGCGTTCTTTCGCTTCATAAGGAGCTTTTCTTCAAGCTTCTCTGCTGTTTTTTTCTTTTCTGACATAATTCATCAACTCTCCTTTGGGTAATTTGCTGTGCAGTCATACTGTGACCGCAGGAGACTGTTTTGAGAAAAACAAGTCCTTTATTCTGTCGGATACCTCTTTCGATATCTCGTTAACAGCATCGATCTCGCCGTTATTGTGGATGATATAATCCGAGTGAGATATGAAGAATTCCTCATCATACTGGGAATTCATACGCTTTCTTGCCTCGTCCTGAGTAAGACCGTCACGGGAAATAATGCGCTTTTCTCTTATATCAGGATCTGCAAGCACGGATATGATTATCTCACAGAAATCGTCTGCACGGCTCTCGAAAAGAGTGGGAGCATCAAGGAGTATGAGCTTTTCTCCGCTGCTTGCGAAAGCTCTTATCTGGCGCAGTATCTCGCCTGTGATATAAGGATATATAATGGTATCGAGAGTTTCAAGCTTGGCTTTGTCGGAGAAAACGATTTCGGCAAGAGCCTTGCGGTTGAGAGAACCGTCTTCGGAAATAATACTGCTGCCGAAGAAATCAGCGATCTCATCAAGGCACATCGAGCCTTTCTCAACAACTTTCCTTGCTACCATGTCAGCGTTGATGACTGAGAAGCCATTAGCAGAGAACACCTTTGAAACTGTGCTCTTCCCTGCACCTGTCTGACCCGTAAGTCCGACTATCATGACTTCGCTGAGAGTATTCATATCCTTATCACCTCGAATCCTGCCGCTCTTATCAGGCGGTTATATACTGCAAGACCCACTCCGTCCTTAGATGGAGCACGTACAAAAACCTTTTCCGCACCTATCTCGTCCAGTTCACGCAGCTTTGCAAAAATCAGGTGAGCCTGCTGGAGACTTGTGCCGCCGTATGTCATGTATCTATAAGGGAATTTCTCCCCGTCTTCGTCATAAATAAGTGAAAATGTATTTTCCGGATCATGCTTTGAAACATAATCAATAAAGCTGTCAAGGTCACCCTCTACCATTACTATGTCGGCCTTGGGAGAATAATGCTTGTACTTCATACCGGGAGAAGCAGCTTTTTCGCCTGCCGCAAGCTCGTTGAGTATAGCGTGGTCGATAATGACCTCATCGCAGAGCTCCAGCAGCATTTCTCTTGTAATGCATCCCGGGCGGAGAATACGGACAGTGCTCTCTCCTTCGATGGCTATAACTGTTGACTCTACGCCGAATTCGGACTCTCCTCCATCCACAATGGCAGCCACCTTTCCGTTCATATCGTTCATAACGTGGGCTGCGGAAGTAGGACTTGGGTAGCCTGAAGTATTAGCCGAAGGTGCGGCAATGGGACAGCCGCTCAGTTCAATGATCCTGTGCATCACGGGATGAGAAGGCACCCGAATGCCAACTGTATCAAGTCCGCCTGATGTTACCATAGGAATTGAGTCGTTCTTGGGGAGCACCATTGTAAGCGGCCCCGGGCAGAAGCGCTCAGCAAGCCTGTAGGCAAGCTGAGGTATGGATGATGTATACTTCACCGCATGAGAAAAATCAGCAAGATGAACTATCAGCGGATTGTCGGCAGGTCTTCCCTTGGCTGCGAAGATGTTCCTTACAGCAGCCTCATTGGAAGCGTCAGCGCCGAGACCGTAAACAGTCTCTGTTGGTATACCAACGATATTTCCGTCTTTAATAAGCTTTGCCGCCTTTAAAAGATCAGCCTCACTATCACTTAGTAATACAGTGTCCATAACCTTACTCTTCCTGACTTGCCAGCTTTGCAGCCTGATCGGCAGTTGCCAGCGAATCAAATACTTCGTCAAGATTTCCGTTGAGGATGTCCTCCAGCCTGTAGATGGTAAGACCGATCCTGTGGTCTGTGAGACGTCCCTGCGGATAGTTGTATGTTCTTATACGCTCTGAGCGGTCACCTGTACCTACCTGTGACCTTCTCTCGGAAGCGATCTTGTCATTCTGTTCCTGCTGCATAGCCTCGTAGATACGGGAGCGCAGGATCTTCATAGCTTTATCTTTATTCTTGTGCTGGCTGCGCTCATCCTGACACTCAACCACCACATTGGTAGGCAGATAAGTGATACGGACTGCGGATTCAGTCTTATTGATATGCTGTCCGCCTGCGCCGCTGGCACGAAAATAGTCGATCTTCAGATCAGTAGGATTTATTTCAAGTTCAACATCGTCAGCCTCCACAAGTACAGCTACTGTAACAGTGGATGTGTGGATACGTCCCTGAGATTCAGTTTCGGGAACACGCTGGACTCTGTGAACTCCGCTTTCATATTTAAGTCTGGAATAAGCGCCTTCACCCTCGATGGAGAAGCTTATTTCCTTGAAACCGCCCAGCTCTGTGGGATTGGCGCTGAGTACTTCCTGCTTCCAGCCTCTTGCCTCTGCGTACATTGTATACATACGATAAAGGGAATTGGCAAAGAGAGAAGCTTCCTCGCCGCCTGCACCGCCTCTGATCTCAATGATAACGTTCTTATCATCGTTGGGATCCTTTGGCAGAAGCAGGATCTTCAGCTCCTGAGTGACATTCTCCATAGCTTCCTTGGATTCCTCAAGCTCAGCCTGTACCATCTCCTTGAAATCCCTGTCAAGTCCGCCGCCGTCAAGAAGCTCCTTAGCTTCTTCATTCTGAGCCTGTGCCGACTTGTATTCCCTGTACTTCTCGATGATAGGAGTCATATTCTTGTACTCTTTCATCAGCTGGGTATAGAGTTTATTATCGCTGACAATATCGGGCTGTGAGAGTTTATCACTTATCTCGTTATATTTAGTTTCCATTGCTGCAAGTTTTTCAAACATAAATATCTCCTTAAAAGTAATTATATTTTATTATACTGTGCAGCGCTATCCCTTTTCTTCGTGTCTGATCTCCTTGATGCTTTTTTCAATCTTTGATCTGGGAACCATAAATTCTCTGCCGCAGCCCATACATCTTAACTTGAAATCCATGCCTGATCTTATCACAAACATTTCTTTGCTGCCGCAAGGGTGATTTTTTTTCATTAAAAGAACATCACCAACTCTGACATCCATGGTACATCCTCCAGTCCTCAGATATATTTACAATTTATTCACAGATAAATTGCCGCAATAATAATTATACCCCAAAAGCCACTGTAAATCAATATAAATGCGGTATATTTTTTTATATTTGTGTAAAAATAATAAAAACCAATAAAAAAACATATTGAAGTCAAACAAAAAGTGAAAGGATTAAACTTATGATATCAAGAGTAATTGCAGAATTCGATTCCCGTCAGGCGGCACAGTTCGCTGTAACACAGGCCAAAAACAATATCGGGTACGTATATTCGGGCAGTATCGTCACTTCTCCCGGAAGCCGTCATCACCGCTCGGGTCTGTCTTATTCTCTCAATACTCATGCAGACTTCCTGTCAGCCGTTGTTCCGGATTCGTATACCATGGATAACGAAATACACGCTGGCGAAAAGTACTCAGCCTGTATAATCTGCGGAAGCGGAGCAGTTGAAAACGTAGTCTCAATGCTTCATGCATTGGGAGCTGAAAATATCCGCTCGGCTGTGTAGGTATAACATCTCCTGCCTCTGCATACTATTGAATACAAGATCAAAGGGAGGTCCAAATATGAACTATTTACCAGAGGGATGTATTTACGATACAGAGGCAAATCAGCGTCTTATCGCCGATGAGGACGGTCTGCGGACCGCATTTCAGAACAGAACTGACATTGAAGTAAAAGCTATATCGTGCAGTACCGATCACGACATCATTGTGGAGTTTCCGTTCGGGAAAGGCGTGATCCCCCGTGAGGAAGGTGCGATCGGTATTGCTGACGGTACCACACGGGATATAGCTCTTATATCCCGTGTGAACAAAATTGTAAGGTGCAGAGTTACTTCAATTATCAGGCAGAAAGACGGAAGCATCATGCCTGTCCTGTCAAGGAAAGCTTCACAGGATGAGTGCATGGCAAATTATATATCATCGCTGGGATCAGGCGATATAATCCCTGCCAGAGTAACTCATATCGAGCATTTCGGGGCATTCACAGACATAGGATGCGGCATCCCGTCGCTTATCCCGATAGATTCCATATCCGTCTCACGCATATCAGATCCGTCAGACCGCTTCACTGTCGGTCAGATGATAAAAGCGGCCGTAAAACGCTGTGAGAGAGATCGTGTATTCCTGACCCACAAGGAACTTCTCGGTACATGGGAGGAAAATGCAGACCGTTTCTGTATCGGTGAGACTGTCTCGGGAATAGTCCGCTCCATCGAGGATTATGGTATTTTCGTGGAGCTTGCACCTAACCTTGCAGGCCTTGCCGAACCGAAAGAGGGAGTATCCGCTGGTGAAAGAGTCAGCGTGTACATAAAATCCATTATCAGAGAAAAGATGAAAGTGAAGCTGATAATCGTTGATTCATGCGGCAGGGATAAAAGCGTACCTGACAGTATCGAATACTTCGTCGGCTCAGACCATATCGACAGATGGGATTACTCACCGCCCGGCAGCAGCAAGATCATAAAAACTGTATTCAGATAAAGAAAAGCCGCTTGAATTTACAAGCGGCTTCAAATGTATTATTATATCAGTATGCGATCTGCTCAGCGATATGATGAAGCTTTTCATCATAGCTCTTTGTCATAGCCAGTGCTTCCTGAATATCGTAGTCAACGAGCTTATTATCCTTAATACCGACAACACGGTTGCCAACGCCCTGCTCGAGAAGTTCAACAGCGTAGTAGCCCATTCTTGTAGCTTCAACTCTGTCTCTTACTGTAGGTGAACCGCCTCTCTGAACGTGGCCGAGGATAGTAGCTCTTGCTTCGATGCCTGTCTTCTCCTGAAGAACAGTAGCAATCTCCTGTGAGTGACCGATGCTCTCAGCAACGATAACAACGAAGTTCTGCTTGCCCTTAGCCTTCTTAGCCAGCATTGTATTAGCGATAGAATCAAGGTCATAAGGAACTTCCTTAGTGATGATATCTGTAGCGCCGCAAGCGATACCTGTATTTACAGCGATGTGGCCTGCGCCTCTGCCCATTACCTCAACAACAGAGATTCTGTCATGTGACTGGGAAGTATCACGAAGTTTGTCAACAAGTTCCATAGCTGTATTCATAGCTGTATCAAAACCGATAGTATAATCAGTGCAGGAAATATCGTTGTCGATAGTACCGGGGATACCGATACAGAGAACGCCCATAGCTGAAAGATCAGCCGCACCTCTGAATGAACCGTCACCGCCGATAACAACGAGGCCTTCGATACCGAGTTCGTCGCACTTAGCCTTTGCCTTTGCAACGCCTTCCTGAGTTCTGAATTCAGGACATCTTGCTGTGTAAAGCACAGTACCGCCTGTATGAATAATATCAGAAACGCTTCTTTCATCCATCTGGAAGATATCGCCGTTGATAAGGCCTACATATCCTCTGCGGACACCATAAACATCCATACCTTTACTAAGAGCAGTTCTAACAACGGCTCTTACAGCAGCGTTCATTCCGGGAGCGTCTCCTCCGCTTGTTAAAACACCGATTTTCTTGATCATACTAATTCTCCATTCTGCACGAAGCAATATTATAATTTACGGGAGACCCGTAACAAAAATTCCATACTCTTATATTTTACTACTTTGTAGAAAAAATGTCAAGTATTTTCTTATCATAATCGTAAAAAAGTTTTTATCAATGGATAAGACCTATCTGTGAAGCTCCGAAAAGCTTTTCAAGTTCCTCTGCCGAATCCTGACAAACGAACATTTTAAGAGCAGTTCTCGGCTTTACGATCTTTTTCATATCAGTCAGATAATAGCATATTTCCGTACTGCCCTTGTATGTATCGCAAATGCGGACAAGATCGGGCGGAACAGCGGCTTTATCAGAAGTTGTTTTGATACACAGCTTCATAGTCGAGACAAGGTGATCGAATTCCCTCTCAGACGCAGCAGCACCGCATATCACAGTTACTCTGTCATCCTTGACTGAAAGCTTACCGCTTAGGATCAGAATGCTGCTTTCCGTGAATTTCAGACTATTCAGGGCATAAAGCTCCGGGAATACAACACATTCCATAACCCCCGTACCATCCGAAACTTCGGCAAAGCACATCTTGTCTCCTCTTTTTGTAATATGTACCTTCGTACTTTCCACCGTGCACAACAGCTTCACATTTTTGCCGTCAACTGCGGTATCCGGCGAACTCAGACCTGAGACAGTGTCAGTATGCATGAGATCGCTTATCCACTTATAAGAGTCAAGGGGATCACCGCTGAGATACATACCTGTGGCTTCCTTTTCCATAGCGAAAAGACGCTTTTTCTCGAATTCCGGCTTATAGGAGATCTTCACACCCATTTCGTGGCTTTCTTCATTTCTGAAAAGTCCGAGCTGACCGTCTATGACTCCCCTTTTGCCTTCACCAGCCATTTCTATGAATGTTTCATAGCTGTCGAGCATCTGTCTGCGGTTGAGGCCGAGGCCGTCAAAAGCGCCGGCCTTGATCATATTTTCGAGAGCCTTCTTGTTAAGCTCACGGCCTTCGATTCGCTCGCAGAAATCCTGCAATCCCTTGAAATCGCCGTGCTGCTGCCTGTCAAGTATAAGTTTGTCAGCCAGACCGCTGCCTGCATTTTTAATGGCAAGCAGTCCGAAATACATCACGCCGTCCTTGAAAGTGAATCCCCTGAAGCTCTTGTTGACATCGGGACAGCAGACTTTTATCCCGTTGTCACGGCAGGAATTGATATACTCCGCCAGCTTGTCGCTGCTGCCCATAACGCTTGACATCAGAGCTGCCATATATATGCCACGATAGTGATATTTCAAATAGGCCGTCTGATATGCAAGATACGCATAAGCCGCCGCATGAGATTTATTGAACGCATAGGACGCAAAGCTGACCATCTCGTCAAAAACTTCATTAGCCACTGTTTCGGAAACTCCGTTTTCTACCGAACCTGACACGAACTTCTCACGCTCTTTCAGCATTACATCGTGCTTTTTCTTTGCCATTGCCCTACGGACGATATCGGCATGGCCATAGGAATATCCCGCCATTTTACGGCATATCTCCATTACCTGCTCCTGATAGACCATACAGCCGTATGTGTCCGCCAGTATATCTTTCAGTATGGGATGCTTGTACTTTATGCTGTCGGGATGCTTTTTATTCTCGATATATACAGGTATCGACTTCATAGGTCCCGGACGATAAAGCGACAAAATAACTATCAGGTCTTCAAGTCTTTCGGGACAAAGTTCCATCAGCCTTGCTGTCATGCCTGCGCTTTCAAACTGAAACACGCCGCAGGTATCACCGTCCGACAGCATCTTGTAGACATTCTGATCTGCGAAATCTATCTTATCTATGTCAAAGTCGGGTTCACTTCTGCGTATCTCGTTGACGGCGTCACGGATTATCGTAAGGTTGCGCAGTCCGAGAAAGTCCATTTTCAGCAGTCCCAGCGATTCCAGAACGGTCATTGTGTACTGAGTTACAACAGTATCATCATTCTTCTGAAGAGGCACAAGATCACTGAGAGGTACTGCCGAGATAACCACACCTGCCGCATGAGTAGAGGCATGACGTGGCATCCCCTCCAACTTCTTTGCGGTATCTATCAGCTTCTTGACGCTTCTGTCGCTCTTGTAAAGCTGTGCAAGTTCTTCGGATTCCTTCAAAGCGTCGTCAAGAGTATTCCTCATGTCGATCTGCTTTGCTACCTTATCACAAAGCGCATAGGGCAGACTCATAACACGTCCTGTATCCCTTACAGCGGCACGGGCTTTAAGCGTATCGAATGCGATTATTTCCGACACGTAGTCCTTGCCGTATTTGCGTACAACGTAATCCTTGACACTCTGCCTACCCTCGATACAAAAATCAATATCGAAGTCAGGCATACTTACTCTCTCGGGATTCAGAAAACGCTCGAACAGCAGATTGAACTTCATGGGATCGATACCTGTTATGCCTATGCAGTATGCGCAGAGACTTCCTGCACCCGAACCTCTTCCCGGGCCTACGGGTACATTATGGTCACGGGCATACCTTATAAAATCCCAGACAATAAGAAAGTAGTCAGTGTAGCCCATTCTTGTGATGACCGAAAGCTCGTATTCAAGCCTTTCCTCCACTTTGGAGTCCGGAGATCTACCGTAGCGCTCATACATTCCTTTGCGGCAGAGGTCACGGAAGTATGCTTCGTTGTCGGTCACGCCCTCGACTGTGAATTTCGGAAGCTTGATATTACCGAATTCAAACTCCACATTGCACATTTCGGCGATACGTGCGGTATTCTTCAGGGCTTCTTCATGGCCTGCAAAAAGCTCAGCCATTTCCTCTGTAGACTTCACATAGAATTCATCAGTCTCGAAACTCATACCATTGGGTTCACCGAGTATCTTTCCTGTCTGTATACAAATGAGGACATTCTGCATTTCTGCATCGTCCTTGCTTATGTAATGGCAGTCATTTGTAGCTGCAAGAGGAATGCCTGTTTCCTCAGACAATCTGTATAGGTGAGGAAGGATCTTCCTTTCAGCCGCAATACCGTGATCCTGTATCTCGATGAAGTAATTGCCCTCCCCGAAGATATCGAGGTATGTCATAGCCACAGCTTTGGCTTCCTCATAAGTGGAATTATTCAGCAGCCGTGGAATCTCACCTGCAAGGCAGGCGGAAAGGCAGATAAGTCCATCGTGGTACTTTTTCAGCAGTTCAAGATCAACTCTGGGCTTGTTGTAGAATCCCTCGATGCTTGCTATCGAGACAAGCTTGACAAGGTTCTTATAGCCTTCGTTGTTCTTGCAGAGTAGAATCAGATGATAGGGCGAACTGTCCAGCTTCGGGTCACGGTCATGTCTTGTACGTCTTGCTACATATACCTCACAGCCGATTATCGGCTTTATACCTGCATTTTTCGCCTCATTCCAGAATTCCACAGCTCCGTACATATTGCCGTGATCGGTGATAGCAACTGCGGTCTGTCCGAGAGACTTGATGTGTTCCATCAGCGGCTTCAGTCTGCAAGCGCCGTCGAGAAGGCTGTATTCGGTATGGAGATGGAGGTGAACGAAATCACTGCTGTTCATCTTTATCTCCTCCGTTTCTCAGTTCTTCCGCAATTTTTGCTATCTTGCGGAAACGATGGTTCACTCCCGAACGGCTTATAGGCACAGTCAGGCTGTCGCCGATCTCCTTCAGGCTCATATCCACATTATCAAGGCGCAGCTCCGCAAGTTCACGGAGCTCATCGGAAAGATAGTCAAGTCCCTTTGTTTTTTCGATGTAGGTGATATCCTCTATCTGCTTCATTGCCGCATCTACGACCTTGTCGATATTGGCCGCATCACAGTTGGCGATACGGTTGGCTTTGTTTCTTACGTCCTTGTATATCTTCACATTCATCAGCTCAAGAGTACACTGCTGTGCGCCTATGAATGTAAGTGTATCTTCAATGGATTCGCTTCCTTTTATATATACGATATGCTGTCCTCTGCGGAGAACTGTTTTGGCTGTAACTC
This sequence comes from Ruminococcus flavefaciens FD-1, assembly GCA_000174895.1. GTDB lineage: Bacteria > Bacillota > Clostridia > Oscillospirales > Ruminococcaceae > Ruminococcus > Ruminococcus flavefaciens_A. The sequence continues at coordinate 47,079 of ACOK01000097.1, read as the reverse complement.
CTATATCTCCGAGCAGAGTTGAAAGCTGTGAGGCTAACCCTTCCTCGGGAACAGTGAACTCCATATGATACTCCTTTGACGGATCATTCACACTTCCGCAGGCAAGAAATACCCCTGCTGTAAAAACTCCGAGACTACTGGTAGCAATAATCTCGGAATCTATCATCCTCTCATTTTCTGAGAGCTTGTATTTATGGAATATTTCCCCGATCAGTTCAGGCTCGGTGATCTCATATATATAGAGCACCGTGCCGCTGCGTCTTATATGTTCCCTGCACTGTATCTCACGTTTGAATACCGCACGGAAAAGCGAAGCGAACTGCTCGGATGAAGTGATGCTCTCTGTCTGGAAGCAGACGAGTTCATCTGAAAGTGTGCGCCCGAAAAGAAGCATACCGTACAAACAGGCAAAGCGTTTATCCTTATCGCTGACAGTAGTGCAAATCTCCTGCCTTACGTCATTTGAGAAAGACATTTACTCCACTCCTTATACGAACTTTTTATCCTTTGTAATATCACGGTGATATTTCTGCACCTTGTAATCCTTGCTGAGAAGATGCTTGGTCATAAGCTCTGCAAACGTAATTGAGCGGTGCTTTCCGCCGGTACAGCCGAAAGCTATGACAAGCTGGCTCTTGCCCTCGTGAACGTACATAGGTATAAGAAAATCAATAAGATCGGCTATTTTACTGAAAAGCTGCTGTGATGACTCGTGCTGCATAACATAGTCTCTTACACATTCATCAAGGCCCGTATGATTCCGGAGCTCGGGAATATAGTACGGATTCGGCAGACATCTGACATCGAACACAAGGTCCGATTCGGTAGAAACGCCGTACTTGAAGCCGAATGACATAACTTTGATGACAAGCGAATCGGAATCCCTTTCAAGGAAAAGGCTCTTTATCTGCTCTTTCAGCTGTGATGAGCTCAGGTTGGAAGTCTCGATGTAGTAATCGGCGATCTCCCTGAGCTGCGAAAGCTGTTGCCATTCGTACTTTATAGCTTCGTGCATATTGCCGTTGAACTTTTCATCAAGGGGATGCTTTCGGCGTGTCTCCTTATAACGCTTGATGAGTACCTCGTCGCTTGCCTCGATGAACAGCACTTTTACTGATATATCGCTGTTGGCTTTCAGCTTCTGCCATGAACGGAATATCTCGGCAAACATATCACCAGAACGTATATCCACCGCCGCAGCTATCTTATCTATCGCTGTTTCAGACTGTCTGCAAAGGTCCACAAACTGCGATATAAGCATGGGAGGGATATTATCGATGCAATAATAGCCGATATCCTCCATTACGTCCATGACGCTGGATTTTCCCGATCCCGACATTCCCGTTACGATTAACAGCTCCATATATTACTCCTTAGTCTTATTTTAGTATAACAGGCTCAAGCTCAAGAATATAGCCTGTTTTCTCCTTTACGACATCTTTGACCTTGTCGCATAATTCAAGTACATCCGCACAGGTAGCGTATCCCTTGTTGATAACGAAGCCTGCGTGTTTTTCACTGACCATAGCGCCGCCGCAGGAAAGACCTTTCAGTCCGCACTGATCTATAAGCAGAGAGGCGTAGCTTCCCTCAGGACGCTTGAATGTGCTGCCTGCGCTTGGATATTCAAGCGGCTGCTTGGAAGTTCTCTTGGCCATACATTCATTCATTGCTGCTTTGATAGCATCCGGATCGCCCTTAGTCAGCTTAATGGTAACGGAAGTGATGATATAATCCCCGCCCGAGAAGAAACTATGGCGGTAGGAAAGATCCATGTCCTTTGCCTCAATAGTCCTTATCTCGCAGTTTTCATCGATATACTCCGCACTGAAAACAACGTCCTTCATCTCGCTGCCGTAAGCGCCTGCATTCATATAGAGAGCACCGCCTACAGTTCCGGGAATACCGAAGAGATTCTCCATGCCGGTAAGCCCCTCCTGCTGTGCATGACAACAGGCAGATGCAAGTGATGCACCCGCATCGCAGCGGATAATGTCGCCTTCTACGGTGATATCTGCAAATTCGCTGCCGAAGAGAAGTATAACTCCGTCAAAGCCCTCGTCAGCGGCAATTATATTGCTGCCTCTGCCGATAATACCGTATTTTATGGAGTTGCCCCTCAGATATTTAAGAAGCTCGGCTGCGGACTCGGCAGAATTTACCTTTATAAGAGCACGGCAGGGTCCGCCGAATTTAAAGGTTATGTATTCGCTCAAAGAACATTCAGGAGTTATCCTGCATCCTAATTTATCGCAAAGTTCTGTCAATATGTTCAGATCGATCATATTTACCCCCAAGTATTATTAATTATCAGAATGTCTCGTAGTCTCTTACTACTTCCTTAGCGTCCGACTCCATGCCAAGGCGGTTAAGAAGCTCTCTTGCTGCGTTGTAGCCCATCTTCTTCTGTCTGTTGTTCATAGCGGCAACTTCGAGAATTACTGCAAGGTTACGGCCCGGCTTTACAGGTATAGTCAGAGAAGGCACCTTTACGCCGAGGATCGATACAAATTCAGTATCCACGCCCATTCTGTCGTACATCTTCTCGGAATTCCACTGCTCCAGCTCAACTACGAGGTCAAGCTTCTCGGTGGTCTTTACAGCACCGATACCGAACAGCCTTCTTGCATTGATGATGCCGATGCCACGGAGTTCGAGGAAGTGGCGGATGTTATCGGGCGAGCTTCCCACAAGACTGATATTTGATACCTTGCGGATCTCAACAGCATCGTCGGCAACAAGTCTGTGTCCACGCTTTACCAGCTCGATAGCAGTCTCGCTCTTACCTACACCGCTTTCGCCTGTTATGAATACGCCTTCGCCGTAGATCTCGATGAGAACGCCGTGACGGGTGATCCTCGGTGCAAGTGTAAGGTTAAGGAATGCGATAAGGCCGGACATGAAGTTGGATGTGCTCTCCTTGCTTCTGAGAAGCGGAACTTCAAATTCCTTGGCAAGCTCAAGCATTTCAGCAAAATACGGGAGTTCTCTTGTAATGATGAGTGCAGGTATCCTCTGTGAGAAGAGAAGCTGAAGTCTGTCACGTCTTGTCTGCTCGTCGATGGTTGATAGGTAAGCAAATTCCATCTTGCCTATGATCTGGATACGCTCAGGATTGAAGTATTCATAGAATCCCATGAGCTGAAGTCCGGGTCTGTTTACATCGTTTTCGTCGATCATGATCTCGCTTGCATCCTTTGGAACGAAGATCTCTTCCAGTTTGAATTCTTCTATCACTCTCTGGAGTGACACTTTGAAATTATCAGACATAATTTTACTCCTATCTCCGATTTTATCGGTGTTGTTTTATCCGATTATACAGGAACTGAATCCGTTTTCCTTGACTTTTTCCGAGGCCTTTATCAGATCCGATGGATTGAAATTGACGCCCCTGATCTTCACGACCACATTGAAGCTGCTGATATCATCAGCAATGAGATCCAGCATCTTATCTACGTTTTCAGCAGGATTTCCGCTGAACTCATAGACGGTATCACCTGTGAACACGCCGTATCTTATCTCATCAAGATCAATATCCACCACGAGAGTATTCACCTTGAGGATAAGGGGCTGAAGAATGTCCTTGTTACCCTTCAGCACATCAGCCGCCGAGACCTCAAGAAGCATAGTGGAGCCTTTGTTGGTGATATGCTCATAGAATGTGTTTGCCGCTGAAGTCATAGCTTTGTATCTGTCGGGACTCAAAACGCTCTCGCCGAGAAAATCAGCATCAGTATCATGGAATTCGGGGAAAGTGAAGTCACTGCATATGACCTTGCTGAATCCCGAACCCGACACCTCATTTATCATGCTGATATTGTAGTCAACAGCGACCTGAGAGAAAGGCGAGGTCCATGGCTTTCCGCCGTCTTCATAATCATCATCGAGCCACTGCGAGCCGTCATCAATGGTAAGATACCCCAGCTCGGGAAATGTTGCAGGGCTGATGTTGTCACTGAATGTGCTGATATTGGCAATGGGCTTGTAACCGTCCTCAACGATAGTTGAAACGATCTCGCTGAGGGTCATCTGCCCCTGAATGGCACCTGAATGCTGTGCGGTGAAAATATTGCTGACGTAGTAAACCTTTCCGCCTTCGGTTTTGAGAGGAACTTCCACATACTGTATCCCCTGATCTTCGGGTATCCTTTGCAGCGCAGTATGAAGAACATCTCTGTTCATCAGATCATTTACACTGAGGGAATATCCGAGGATCGCTTCCGTATCCGTTACGGTGACTTCGGGCGGAGTTTCCGACTCCATTCCGATAAGATTGCCGCTGTCATCGGTAGGTGCTTCCGTAGGCAGAGTAGTAGGCTGAGGCAGTTCGCTGTCCCCTGCCTTTTTTGTGTATTTCATTATAGGTTCAGCCACACTGTAACCGATGAAGCCGATACCTCCCAGCAGAAGCACGGTAAGTCCCACCGAAAAAGCCTTTCCTACAGGACTTTTGCCGTAGTAGTTCTTTTCTTTGGTCTTGTATATCTTCCTTCCTTTGTTCTTGAATCTCATTTATATCTCTCCTATGTGGTTGAATTACTTTAGTGCATATACTGCCATCGAGATTATGCCGAGATAAATCAGCATAGCAGGATAACCTCTGAACGATGCAGGAACTTTTTCAGAATTGAGTTTTCTGAATGCAGCTGCAAGGAACAGTGAAGCAATGATGAATCCGACACCTGCTTCAAGTCCGTTCAGGAAATAAGTCACAGTGTTTCTAAGCGAAGGGTCAGCTGCCGCTCTTTCGCTGATAGTGAAGAGAGTACCCATTACTGCGCAGTTGAAAGCCGAGATATGGATATACTTCTTGTAGGCTTCAAATTTCTCTCTGCCGAAAAGATAGAGGACTGTCAGGAACAGCGCATACAGAACGCCTATTATCAGCGTATAGCAGATAAGTGTAGCGTAGACTCTTACCGAATCGGGCATGAATACATCCACGAAATAAGTGAACGCAGAAGCAACTGTAGTAAACAGAGTTATCACGCAGGCTGTTCTGACAAGATTTTTTCTTCCGCTTGCTGCAATGAACATGGTACTTGTACCAAGTGCCTGAGTGAGAATAAGATTAGCAGCAAGAAGGGCAATGATATCATTTATAATAAACACGGATCATTCCTCACTTTCTGCTTTTGTAGAATGGACAGATGACCTGATCTTACGGTAAACTCCGCACATAAGTCCCAGGAAAATAAAGCCTCCGAAAGGCATACCCAGTCCGCTTACAGTAGTATTAATGTCAGCAACCTTGCTGAGGATAGTGCCGTATGCGAAAAATTCACGGACAGCGCCTGTAAACAGCATCACAAGGTCAAATCCGATGATATAGAATACCAGTGAGATTATCATTCTGCCCTTTTTCATACGGTAGAATTTCGCCTCACTCTGAAGCACGATAAGTGAATTTACCGCCAGCAGAGGGTAGTAGATCCCTATACGGTGAATCGAATCGGGATAGAATTCCACAGCGAACCATCGCACAGGAATGAATACCAGCGAAGAAATTATGGCATAAATTATGATCCTGATAGTATAGGGTATCTTCTTAGGAACGAAGGAACCTATTATCAGCGAGATGAATGTCATCGAATTGAAGGCGTAGATCAGCGACAAAGCATTCTTTACCGAATCGCCGCAGATTATGATGGGAGATATTACCATCAGCGATGACAGAATTATATTATCGCCCAGTATGCCGTCAAATACCGAATTTTTTCTGTTATTCATACCGCAGCCTCCTTTGCCTCAACAGCAGGCTTTTCCTCATCTTCATCATCAGCCAGTCTGATCTTCTTTTCGAGAATCCTTATGCCAAGTGCAAGAGGAGTGAACAGTACGGACATGATAACAACTGCGTTCTCCTTAGCAGTTGTAAGCACGAGGATGTATGAGAATATACCGATAAACAGACCGTAGAAGAATGCGAAGTACCATTTTCTCGGAGCGATCCTCAGGTCGGACACAATGAATACCGCAGCAAACAGCACCATATTGGTAACAAGAGAATACTTCACGGAATCGGTACGGTCATTTATCATAGGCGTAATATAGGCAAATGCAGCAGTGCCTATGATAGTGCCGAAAAATGCGCCGAAAGAGATGTCTTTTCTGAAAATAAGCATGACCGCAGCAACAGTCAGGAGAAGAATGCTGACAGCACCGCAGGGGCCGCTGAAATTACCCATGAGTATCTCAAAATCGGTGTAATCCATCTTACCCGTCATATTGAACGTATGGGAAGCGGAATTCACAAGATCCACAGCTTTTCCGGCGATACCGGTATGCACATGAGGTGCGGGATACATAAGGAGATCCCTTCCCCACGAAGTCAGCACAAATATATACGCCGCAGCAGCCGGAGAAAAAACCATATTCTGTCTGCCGCCGAAAACATCCTTTGCAACAACTGTTCCGAAAATTACAGCAAGTGCAGCAATGAGATAATTTATGGAAGCAGGCATCATCAGTGCGATTATGAGAGCATCAGACGTACATGAGAGATCGTCTGCATCTATTTTCTTATGCATCAGTCTCAGCGAGACAAACTCAGCTGCAAGAGCAGTAAGAACGCATATTACCGCAGTTACGAGGAAGTGAGTGCCATAGTAGAAAAAAGCCATGAGTGCAAGCGTGGCAAGAGTGATCATTTTATCGAGCCATATATAACGTTCTTTTCTCATAAGGATCAGATACCTTTCTTTATGTTTTTTGCAGCCTCCGCCATATCAGGCGCCTTGAAAAGGTAACTTCCCGATACAAGGACATTAGCTCCTGCATCGATAACAAGAGGGGCTGTTTCGGCGTTAATGCCTCCGTCAACTTCCACGTCAGCATCAAGGCCAAGTTCGTTGATCTTATCCCTTATTGCCTTCACCTTGCCGAGAGTTTCAGGGATGAAGCTCTGTCCGCCGAATCCGGGTTCAACTGTCATAACGAGGACCATATCAAGGTATGGCAGATACGGGAAAATCTCTTCGGCAGGTGTACCGGGCTTGATGGACAAAGACGCCTTAACTCCGCACTTTTTGATAGCCTTGATAGTTTCCATGGTATCGCTTTCGCTTTCGAGGTGGAATGTGATTATATCCGCACCGCACTGAGCAAAACTCTCCACATATTTAAGGGGATCGATTATCATGAGATGAACATCGAGAAGCATATCAGTTCCCTTATCCACGGCTTCAAGAATAGCCAGACCGTATGTAATATTATTTACAAATACGCCGTCCATAACATCGAAATGGAGCATATCGATTCCGCTGTTTTCCATTTTTCTGATCTCGCTTTCCAGATTGAGCATATCTGCACTGAGAACAGAAGCTGATACAAAATAATTCATTTTATCACTTTCTCCAAACGCAACAATTTTTCATACAATATTATTATATAATATTTCTTGCTATACGTCAATATCATTCAAGTGTTTTTTTCGTTTATCTATAAAAAATACTTTATCATATTGGACAAATCGACAAACATAAACTTAAATGTACTTTCAGGAGGTGACTTTATGATTCTTGATATCTTGAGAAGTCTTGTGTTCTTCGCCCTTCATGTTGATAATTCGGCAGTATTTCCCAAACCTCTCCCGAAATCGGAAGAGCATGAACTGTTTGAGAGATCCTCATGCGGAGATGAGTACGCAAGGAAAAAGCTGATCGAGCATAATCTCAGGCTTGTTGCGCATATTGTTAAAAAGTACACTTCATCTTTTGATGAACAGGATGAACTGATCTCTATAGGGACGATAGGACTGATCAAGGCTGTTTCTTCATTCGACCACACAAAAGGTTCAAAATTCGCTACCTACGCCAGCCGATGCATCGAAAACGAGATCCTGATGCATTTCCGTTCGGCTAAAAAGTCCGCATCTGATCTTTACATGAACGAACCCGTAGAGACTGACAAGGACGGGAATGCACTTACCATAATGGATCTTCTCGACGACGGTTCAGACATAAACGAACAGGTAGATCTCCTTATAAGATCGAAAATGCTTTACCGCTTCATCGAACAATGCCTCGACCCGAGAGAAACAGACATCATGATCTACCGGTACGGCCTGTATGGAACATCTCCCCATACTCAGAGCGAAACTGCCGAAAAACTGGGTATCTCACGTTCATACGTTTCACGGATAGAAAAAAAGGCAGTTGGAAAGCTGAAGAAAATGTACGACTCCACTCCGTTCTGATATTGAAAAAAGTGTCATACTATGTTATAATATAGATAATAATACAGAAAGGATGAATGGCATGATATACACAGACCTTACCGTAAAAGCTATGAACATCGCATACACCGCCCACCACGGGCAGAAGGACAAATGCGGAGTCCCGTATATCTTCCATCCGATCCACCTTGCCGAACAGATGAGCAGCGAATATACAGTCTGTGCGGCTCTTCTGCATGATGTAGCCGAGGACACTGACACGACTATCGAACAGCTTGCGGAGATATTCCCTGCGGAAGTTATAAAGGCTGTTCAGCTCCTCACCCACAGAAAAGACACAGCCTATGAGGACTACATAAAAGCCATAGCGTCAGACCCGATAGCAAAAGCTGTGAAACTTGCCGACCTTGCGCATAACAGCGACCCTCAGCGTTCTGCGCTGACAAATGAACCTGACTGCAAAAGGCTTGCAAGATCGCATAAATATGAGAACGCTATCAGGATTCTGACCGGTGAATGATACGCAAATTGCACATTATTCCACGACGCAGCACCTTATTTTTTTAGATGACAAATCGTGAAAATTGTGGTATAATGTTGTTCTAAAACGATACATGGAGGGATAATTTTGGAATTCAAAGTCAACAGCGGTATATGGGGAAGTATGTTCGGAGTCCCCGATGTTGTCGCCGATAATTTTCTGAAACTGGCCTCAGGCGACCAGATAAAGGTTCTGCTCTACATTCTCAGATGCTCGGGCAGAGTATGCACAGACGAAGAAATATCCATAAATACAGGCGTTTCCGTTCAGGCAGCAGCAGACGCTGTTCTCTTCTGGCAGCAGGCAAATGTCCTGACTTCACAGGCGGTATCCCCTGCACAGCAGCAGACGATCATGGCTCCTCCTCCACAGCAGCCGCAGAATATAATGATGCCTCCGCCTCAGCCTATACAGCGTGAAATTGAGCAGACAGCAAGCACTGTGCCCGAAACTCCCGTGAAGGCTGAACGCAGAACCAAACAGAACATCTCTCCATCCGAGATAGCTCAGATAATGAAGGATTCCGTTGACGTTTCAGAGCTATTCAAGGTGACCGAAACAATTCTCGGCCCCATCAATCACACTTTCCAGAATCTGCTTATCTGGATGTACGACTACCTCGGACTGAAAAAAGAAGTCATTATCATTCTCATCAGTCACTGCAAAAGCATGGATAAGACCAATCCTTCTTACATCGAAAAAGTGGCCTTGGACTGGGCTGATAACGATATAAACGACCTTGAAAAGGCACAGAGCGAAGTTCAGAGGATAACCGTTACCAACGACTACACAGGCAGGATAATGAAGATGTTTGAGATGACACGCCGCCCTACTTCAAAGCAGGCTGAATTCATTGAACAGTGGCGCTGCCGTCCGATAGATACCGAGCTCATCCGCTACGCCTATGAAAAGACGATCGAGCAGATAAACAAACTCAGCTTCGACTACATAAACAAGATCCTGATATCATGGTGTGACAGCGGCTACACCTCAGTGCAGCAGGTACGTGAAGCCGAAAACGATTACCGCAGCAGCAAAAAGAAAAATATCAAGGCAAGCGGCGATCCTGATGTGGATAAATACAAAGTTGTAATTAATCAATTCTGAGAGGATATTTAAATGGAAAGCGAGATATTCGACAAGGCTCAGGCCATTATGACCAACCGCCGTATGACTGCAATAAGTGAAAACGAAGCCCGTATCAGCGAGATTAACAGCAAAGTTCCTCAGATAAGAGAGATCAACGAAGTTCTCTATAATACCGGCAAGGAGCTTATCAAGATCATTTCGGACAAAAACAGCGTGGACGCCGAAAAGAAAATAGAACAGCTCAGGCAGTACAATCTTGGAGCGCAGGAAATGTCAAGAAAGATACTCGCCGCAAACGGCTACCCCGAGGACTACCTCGATATCCACTACACCTGCCCCATCTGCTGTGATACCGGCTATAACGGCTCTAAATTCTGTTCATGCTTCAACAGGCTCTGCGGCAAACTTTCAGCCGATGAACTGAACAAAAGCGCACAGCTGAAACTTTCCAGCTTCGACAAATTCAGCCTGACTTACTATCAAGGCGAAGACTACCAGACAATGAAGAAGATCCTGGAATACACAAGGCAGTATGCCGCTACTTTTTCTGCTAAGTCAAGCAGCATTTTCATGTTCGGACGCACAGGTCTGGGAAAGACTCACCTTTCCCTCGCCATTGCTAATATGGTCCTCGAAAAAGGATTCAGCGTAATTTACGATTCGGTGATAAACATTCTCAGAAGCATTGAAAAGGAGCATTTCAGCCGTGAACACACTTCGGAGATGATCGACCTGGTAATGGAGACAGAACTGCTTATCCTCGACGACCTCGGCACAGAATACGAAACTCCGTTCTACAATGCTACTATTTATAATATACTGAACACCCGTCTTAACTGCGGCAGACCTACTATTATCAGCACAAACCTTGATTTTTCGGGTATCTCCAGAAGATACGACGAGAGAGTGGTGTCACGTATAGTCTCCGCTTACAAATGCCTCGAATTCCACGGCGAGGATGTAAGACTGCAAATCGCCCGCAACCGGAACGCCACATAAAAACAATCCCCCTTGATATTCAGAATATCAGGGGGATTTTGGCAATAAAAGAGGACATCCGCTCAAAGGATGTCCTCATTATTATTATACGTTCTCAAGCTTTAACTTGAATGGTGAGAAGCGTCTGAATGCAGAAGCGTTCTTTTCGGGAGTCATACCCTCAGCTATCTTCTTCATTCTGTCAGTGAAATCACTGTAGTAACGCTCGGAAATAAGAGCTTCAACGCTGTCCTCAGACCACATATCGTCTTCAGTCATACGTTCCTTGATATCGCCCTTGATAATGACATAGATAGTATTCTCATCGTACTGATACTTCTCAGCGGTGTATTCCTTCAGATCGTTGAATACGTAATCATTGTAAGCTTTAAGTGCCTTCTGAGAATCATCTGCACTGTTGTCAGCGGCTGTAGTAGTTGTAGTTTCAGCATCATCAGCACTTTCATCGGCAGTTGTAGTTGTAAGTTTTGTAAGGGTGACCTCATTTGCGAACGGATCTGTAGTTGTTGTAGTAGTTACCTCATCATCAGCGGAAGTAGTTGTAGTAGTCGTTGTAGTTGTTGCTTCTTCGCCGTTTTCTTCAGCTTCGGCTGCAGCAGCTTCCTCGGCCTTTTTAGCAGTGTACTCGTCGTACTTAGCCTTGACCTCGTCGAACTTCTCAAGCTTCTTCTCGTTGGTCTTGGCGGAGTTTATCTCCTTGATATAGCCGTCGACCAGCTTTGTAAGCTCGTGCTTTTCGTCATCGCTTACAGCTTCGCCCTCTTCGTTAACAAGGCTTACAGGGAAATATTTGATTCTTGCAGTCCTGTCGATAAAGTACTCCTTCAGCTCCTCCTCTGAGCATCCGTCCTCAGCATCGATACCGTAGTAATGCTCAAAAACAGCATTCTGCTTGTATGAATTTGTGAGGATAGCTCTGATGGACTCTTCACCGATACCGTTGTCAGTGAAAAGAGTATTAGCCAGCTGCTGCTCAACTCCGTCCTTGATCTCCTGAAGATCCTCAGCAGAAAGCTCGCCGCCTATCTTCTCGAATTCCTTTTCGGTAGCAACGAAGTCCTTGCAGTAATCAACAGCTGAATTCTGGATCCAGTCAGTAGCGTCCATAGACTCGATGTTAGCCTTCTTGACATCCTCTACTGTAGGGTATTCGCCGTTCTTAGCGTATAATGTATATGAGGCGTTGTTGTATGCATATAACTCGTTATAGATAAAAACGCCTGCAGGAACGTCATAACCGTCAATGGTCATTGCAGTTTTAGTACCGTTTCCGAAAGTGATAGCCTTTGGTGAGCTGCAGCTTGCAGTTGATGCTGCTAAAGCCATTGCAGCAGCTGCGGCAGCAAACCTGTAAAGTTTATTCATTTGTAAATTCCTCCGATATTTTCTGCATTGCCGCATAATGTATTATAAATGTGTAGGTATGCGGCGCAGTATTAGTTTTCAGATACTGTTATATTATACTATATTTTTTTTGATTTGTCCATAGTAAATCGAAAATTTTTATCATTCTGTCACTTTTTAAATATTTTTCGCTTCAATTACGGAATTTTCCTTGACTTTATCTTGTAAAAATGATAGAATAATTGTATATGTTTATCTATTAGAGGTGTTTATTTATGAAGGTCGAACTTATTGCTCACACTCCCGAACCCGAAAAGCTGGCTGCTACTGCGGCTAAACTCTGCTATTCCAGCAGCGATATCGGTACTCTCAGGGACGGTCTCACCGAGGATAAGGTCGACAGCTTCATTGATATGATCGTATCCATCGGACACGAAAGCGTTCTGGAACACGTCAGCTTTACTTTCGGCATCGAGGGTATATCCCGTGCCTGTTCCCATCAGCTGGTCCGCCACAGGATAGCCTCATATTCACAGAAAAGCCAGCGTTACGTAAACGAAAACGGCTTTGAGTTCATCACTCCCCCCGAGATCGATGCTCTTCCCGAAGCAAAGGAAGAATTCGACAGGATCATGGATGAGATAACCGAAAGCTACGAAAAGATCGCTGATCTGCTCACCGATAAACATAAGGTCTGTCTTATGGCTGAGGGCATGGACGAAAAACAGGCTGCATCAAAAGCAAGAAAGCTTGCCAATGAGGATGCACGTTTTCTGCTGCCGAATGCCTGTGAGACTAAAATAGTCGTAACAATGAATGTTCGCTCTCTCTTCAATTTCTTCCGTCACCGCTGCTGCAACCGTGCACAGTGGGAGATACGTGCGGTAGCCAATGAAATGCTGAGACTTTGTCTCGAAGCTGCCCCACACATTTTCGCTCATGCAGGCCCTTCCTGTGTTGCTGAGGGCAAATGCCCCGAAGGCAAAATGAGCTGCGGAAAAATGAAGGAAGTAAGAGCGCAGTTTGAAGCAATGAAGAAATGAGCTGATACTTTAACCCTATGCTTGAATTCCGTGTAATCGACATCTCTGACAGGGACAGAATTGAAAAAGCACTGAAATATTCCGATTTCATGAGCTGCGAGTACAGTTTCGCCAACAATATGGCATGGCGGCGGCTTGCTGACTCACGTATCGCATTTTACAAGAATTTCTATATCTGCGGCGCTTTCGCAGATGAAACTCCACGTTTCATCTTCCCTGCCGGAAGCGGTGACGTAAAAGAAGTCATCGGCGAACTGCGGCGCTATTCGGAAACTCTCGGTCAGCCTCTGTGTCTTACGGCTGTTCCCGGAAAAGCGATGGATATACTTAGAGAAAATTTCGGTGACAGCTTTACTGCCGAATACGACAGGGACAGCTCGGACTACATTTATTATTCTTCCGATCTGATAAGTCTCGCAGGAAAAAAGTATCACGGCAAAAGGAATCATCTCGCCCGTTTCAGGGAACTGGACGCTGAGTTCAGCCTCATGACGGAAAAAGATTTCGACGACTGTATTACATTCAGCGCAGTTACATATAATAACAAGGCAGCATCCGATGATCATTCTATGCTTGCCGAACAGTTTGCCATAAACACCTATTTCAATCATTTCCACGAACTCGGACTGAAAGGCGGAGTTATCCGCATCGGCGGCAGAGTAGCAGCTTTCACTATAGGCGAGCCTCTGAACTCCGATACATTCTGCGTTCACATCGAAAAGGCAGACACTACATACAATGGTATATACGCAGGTATCAACAACCTCTTTGCGGAGGCTGCTGCTGCGGATCATAAATACATCAACCGTGAGGAGGATCTTGGGCTGGAAGGACTCAGACGTTCAAAGCTTTCCTATCATCCCGCATTTCTCCTTGACAAATACGAAGTTACTTTTAAATGAAAGGATAAAAATCATGATCTATGTTTTCCTCGCTAATGGATTTGAAGAAACAGAAGCCATCGCTCCTATCGATCTTCTCAGAAGAAGCGGTAAACAGGTTGTCACTGTAGGCGTTGGCGACAGCATCATCACAGGTTCACACGGTATCCCTGTTGCTACCGATACCATCGCTCAGGAAGCTCCCCTGTCGGAAGATCTGGAAATGATCGTTCTCCCCGGAGGAATGCCCGGTACTCTCAATCTTGAGAAGAGCAGATACGTTCAGGAAGCTATCGACTTCTGCGTTGAGAACAACATCTACATAGGCGCTATCTGTGCTGCTCCTTCCATCCTCGGACACAAGGGTCTCCTCAACGGCAGGACCGCTGTGTGCTACGAAGGATTTGAAACTCAGCTGGAAGGCGCAAATGTTGCTGATACACCTGTTGCTGCTGACGGCATTTTCATTACTGCAAGAGGTGCAGGTGCCGCTATCGAATTCGGCCTGAAGCTTGTCGAAGCTGCACATTCCAAGGAAGAAAGCGACCGTCAGAGAAAGGCGATCCTCTGTGACTGATATGGACAGTAAGAAACAACTGAGAAAGAAATATTCGGAGATTCGTGCAAAGATCACCGATAAAGCCGCTAAGGATGCCGATATTACCGAGAGACTCCTCTCCCTTGACAGGATCGAAGATGCTGACTGCCTTATGGTCTATTCATCTTTCGGTTCGGAAGTGGACACATACGGCATTATCGACGCTCTCCTCGGCAGTGATACAAAAATAGCTTTTCCGAGATGCAATGATGACGGCACTATGACTTTCCATGTCATAGAGTCACTTGCCGATCTGCATGAGGGTATGTACCGTATCAGCGAACCTGACGACACCCTTCCCCTTGCTGAGATAACCGACAGGACAGTCTGCCTCATCCCCGGACTTGCTTTCACGGAAAAAGGCGGAAGACTGGGCTACGGCGGCGGATACTACGACAGATTCCTGTCCGAGAATCCACACATCTACACTATAGCTCTCTCCTACGAAGAACTTATCACTGACGAGCTGCCCCTTTTGCAGCACGATCTTCTTGTAAATTCAATAGTAACCGAAGAAAGGACGGTGCTCTGTAATGAGTGACAACAAAAACGACGAAGTTCTCGATGATCTTCTGGAGGAGATCGGAGCGAATGATCCTCAGCCTCTTGATGAAGCTGCCGAGCTGCTGAAAGAAGCTGCCGAAAGACATGATCCCGATCCCGAGGATGAGATCGATCCCGATGCACCAAAGGAATTTGATCTTTCCGCTGAAGAAGATTATTACGATGAACGCCCTGTCAGGAGAAATCCTCAGAGGCACAGACGAAAAAGAAAGAAGAAAAAGCAGAGAAGCAGAGTTCCGGGAATCCTCATTCTCGTTACACTGATACTCTCTGTATCAATATGCCTTTCACTTGTGATAATTGCTTTCGGTAAGGATGTTATGGGTATCGGCAAGGACGATTCCACACACCTTATGGTCATCCCCGAAGGTTCATCCACCGATGAAATAGCCTCCATGCTTCAGGATGAAGGTATCATCCGTTCCCCCGAATGCTTCAAGCTGTTCTCACGCCTGAGAAAATCCGATGAACAGTACATCGCAGGCGAACACTTTGTACGCCCGAATATGGCTTACGAAGCAATTATCGAAGAGCTTACCACTATCCATCTTGAAGAACAGGAAACCGTGGAGATCACCTTCCCCGAAGGTATCAATATCTACGAAGCTGCTGACATTCTCGAACAGAATCAGATCTGTTCTGCAAGTGAGTTTATCTTCTACTTCAACTCAGGCGGATTCGGATTCAAGTTTGAGGACAAGCTCCCAAGCGATACAAAGCTCAAGCTCAACCGTATGGAAGGTTATGTATTCCCTGATACTTACTTCTTCACTACAAATATGGAGCCTGAACAGGTTTGCCAGAAGATATACCTCAACTTCGATAACAAGATGACTGACGAAAGATACAAGAGAATGGAAGAGCTCGGACTTTCACTTGATCAGCTTATTACACTTGCTTCTATCGTTCAGAAGGAGGCTGCAAATACCGATACAATGACACTCGTTGCTTCAGTATTCTGGAATCGTCTTGACAATCCTGATGTATTCCCGCTTCTCCAGTCTGACCCGACCTCCAACTACGCAAATGATGTCGTAAGACCACACATGGACGTTTACGACGCTTCAATAATCGAGGCATACGATACTTACCAGAGCGCAGGTCTCCCTCCCGGAGCTATCTGTAACCCCGGTATAGAAGCTATCGATGCTGTACTTGAAAAGTTTGAGACCAACTACTACTACTTCATCGCTAACATCTTTACAGGCCAGACAGAATTCTCTGAGACCCTCGAAGAGCATGAGCAGCACCAGGTAGAGATCGCAAGCGAAGAAGATGAGTACATCGCTTCTTCCAAGGCTGCCGAAGCTGAAGCAGCAGCTGCTGAGGAGGCCAAGAATGCTGAGTGATCTTGAAGTGCTTGCACCTGCCGGTGACGAGGAACGCTTTAATGCAGCTATTAATTACGGAGCTGATGCGGTCTATTTAGGCCGCAAGCAGTTCGGTATGAGAGCATCGCCGCTTAATTTCGACTTTGAACAGCTCTGCAATGCAGTTCAGAAAGCTCACGAAAAAGGCGTAAAGGTATATCTTACCTGCAACACTCTCCCCCGCAACAACGAGATACCATTTTTCGAGCAGTTCGTCCGTGAAGCTGTTGAAGCTAAAGTTGACGCTATGATCGTTGCCGATATCGGACTTCTCATGCTGATAAAGAGATACGCTCCGGATATGGAGATACATATTTCCACTCAGACAGGTATCGTCAATTACGTAACTGCCCGTGAACTCTACAACATGGGCGCTAAACGTGTAGTTCTCGCAAGAGAGCTTTCACTGGACGAGATCGCTGAGATACGAGCAAAATGTCCCGACGATATGGATATTGAATGCTTCGTTCACGGCGCTATGTGTGTTTCTTTCTCGGGAAGATGTCTCCTTTCACAGTATCTGGTGAACCGTGACGCTAACCGTGGCGAATGTGCTCAGCCGTGCAGATGGGGATATCATCTCATGGAGGAAAAACGCCCAGGCGAATACTTTCCTATTTTCGAGGACGAAAAAGGCACATACATCCTCAATGCAAAGGATATGTGCATGATAGAACACATCGACAAGCTTGCTGAGGTCGGCGTTACAAGCCTGAAAATCGAAGGCAGAGCGAAGTCGGCTTACTATGTGGCAGTTGTTACAAACGCTTACCGCATGGCTGTTGATGAATATCGTAAAGACCCGTACAACTTTAAGCTCCCCGACTGGATACGAGATGAAGTTTACAAGGTCAGCCACAGAAAATACTCCAAGGGATTCTTCTTCGGAACTCCCGAGGAATCGCAGTACTACGAAAACAGCGGCTACATCCGCAATTATGATGTTGTGGCTGTTGTTGAGGAATGCAGGGACGGTGTCGTCTACTGCACTCAGAGAAACCGCTTCTTTGCAGGCGATAAGGTGGAGCTTCTCGCTCCTTCGTGCAAGCCTGTGGAGTTGGTGCTTGATACTCTCTACGATGAGAACGGTGAGCAGATAGAAACTGCAAACCACGCTATGATGAAGTTCTCGTTCAAGTGCGATAAAGTATTTCCAAGCGGTACGGTGATACGCAAAGAAACTGATTGATACAAGAAGCCATAGTTTGAAACTATGGCTTTTTTAGTAAGGATTAATTATGATAGAAACTGAAAGACTGTTGATCCGTGAAATGAATCAGGATGATTTCGATGCATTGTATGAGATTTTTTCTGATGCTGAAACAATGTCTCACTATCCTTCGCCATTTGATGACGAAAAAGTAAGATCATGGATAAATTGGAACATTGAAAACTACCGAAAATACGGGTTCGGACTATGGTCGGTCGTGTTAAAAGAAAGCGGTAAGGTCATCGGAGACTGCGGAGTTACCATGCAGAATATCGACGGAGATATACTCCCGGAAATCGGATATCACATTAACAGGAACTACTGGCGCAAGGGCTATGGAAGCGAGGCTGCTGAAGCCGTAAAGGACTGGATGTTTGAAAATACCGATTTTGATATACTTTACTCATATATGAAGTATACAAACATTGCATCGGCCGCTGTAGCCGAATCTGTAGGAATGACAAAGATAAAAGAATTCCCCGATAATAAAAACGGTATGACCTATGTTTATTCCATAAGCCGTGCCCAATGGGAATCGGGAAGATCATAGTGTATGATTTATCAGACAGACGATATATAACGAAAAAACCGCAGAGGCACATCTCTGCGGTTATTTTCATTATTACTTCTTCTTAGACTTGTTCTGCTTTGCAGCTGGCTTTGTAGCTGCCGGCTTGGAAGCTGCAGGAGCCTTTGCAATTACCGGCTTCTCAACCACTACGGATTCTTCCATCCATTTGTAAACAAATGCTGCGATAGCTGCACCGATGAATGGTCCGACGATGAATACCCAAAGCTCAGATACTGCTGAACCGCCTGCGAGGATAGCAGGTCCAAGGCTTCTTGCAGGATTTACGGAAGTACCTGTAAGGCCGATTCCGAAAATGTGCACAAGAGTCAGTGTGAGACCGATGATAAGTCCGCCGAATGAGCCATGCTTTACCTTCTTGGATGTAACACCGAGAATTGTCATAACGAAGATGCAAGTGAGAAGGATCTCAACGAGAAGTCCTGCACCTGCGCTGCCGTTTACACCGGCAAGTCCATTAGAACCAAGGCCGCCTGTCTTATCTTCGATATTTCCGAGATCAAAGATAAGCTTTAACATTCCTGCACCTGCAAATGCGCCGATACACTGAGAGATAACATAACCGATGAAATCAGTGAATGTCATTCCTCCGCTGATAAGTACGCCGAGAGAAACAGCAGGATTGATGTGACAGCCGGAGATGTTTCCGATACAGTAAGCCATGCCCACGATAACGAGACCGAAAGCAAGAGCTGTGAGGATATATCCTCCGCCGTTGACTGCATCACATCCGACAAGCATCGCTGTACCGCAGCCGAGAAGCACAAGTACGAAGGTACCGATGAACTCAGCCACATACTTCTTGATTGTGAGTGGTGTCATAAATACGCCTCCTTATTAAATTATATCGATCAAAAGACCAATTTAATTATAACATTTTTTGGTCAATTTGTCAATAAACCAAGGATTATTTTAAAGTTTTATAAAACATATAAGTTAGCTATTAAAAACAATGCCCCAGCTTACTACTGCCGGGGCATAATAGTTCTACAGATCAGTAGGTTTTACGTCCTGATGCTTTGATTTATCATAGGTTATTGTATAGACCACAGTCAACACGATTCCGATAACCACGCAGGCAATACATACTGCCATAAATGCTTCCGTCATTTTATACATGGCGCTTGTGTAAGCTGTAAATACCGACGGCTGCTTGATCGAGAACGAATCGTAGAATTTCGTCACGAGAAGTATCAGACTCGGAACAGCACCTGAGATTCCAGCAATGATCGAAGAAATACCCATCCAGTACAGAACTGTCACTTTCTTCTTGCGGTTGATTATCAGCAGCAGAGCGACGAAAATGATATCAGCTGCTATCAGTGCGATAGTCACCGGAACTCTCTTTCGGTATATCATTGAGACTTTGCCGAGGACCTTATGTTCCTGTAAAGCGCCTGCCTTGTAAACATCGCAGTGACTTTTGATATTTTTGTAGGTCTGGGAAATGGTGTCCCCTACCTTTTTGTCGAATTTTTCGTCCTTGTTATAGCCTTCCTTATCAGCGTAGTTGTTGAAGAACTCTCTTATATTGTTTTCCAGCTTCTCATTTTTTGAAATTGAGATATCCAGCCCTGAACCGTTTGCAAGAGTATTGAAAGCGGCAGAAATGCAGTTTCTGACACCGTCATTAATGAAATCCTGATTTATTGCTTCCATGAAAACAGAAGCAGGGATACCTGAGGATTTGCCTCTATCCGTATAATATTTATCAAGCTCGTCATATACCTTTCCTGATATATTTCCGCTTTCCGCCAGCTTCATAGCCTTGTCACGGGTTACGTTCATATCAAAAAGAAGAGCAGCTGAACTTGCTATCAAAGAAAGAACAAGAAATACAGATACTATCAGTGATGCAAGGTAGGTAGAAATTTTATTCATTCTTCTCCCCCTTTCCCGCAGTGCTGTAGAATTTCTTTTCCTTCAACTCGCAGACAACACCGATCCTCTCATCCATATTGCCAAGAACGTCTTTCTTGCAAGTATACAGAGTAAGTCTGTCGTCTTCTGTAGTCGAAACGTATTTTCCGTCCTTTTTATTGAAGGTTATTTTCTCCGTCACCTTATAGATAAATTCACCGTAATTGGTTTTGAGCGTGATACTGTCCCCTTCTTTCAGATTATCAAGGGTCGAAAAAAATGTATCAACATGAGCACTTATTACTGTATTGCCCTTATCTCCGGCTACAGATGAACCGGTCGACTGACAAGCACCTCTTTCAAGAAGCTCTGAACTGCTTCCCCAGTAAACAGGAACACTTGTCTCCAGCACTTTGCTGTCCAGCATACCATAAAGCTCACCAAACGAAGGACGGATTATTTCTCCTTCTGTTGTTGTCAGTCCGGAAAAATCGGAGATGATATCATTATCCTTGATCACAAGTCCCGAATCTGCGCCGCCGGGAGTTGCTTTGAGGTCATCCATAAAAGCCAGATTGAGATACATACTGAGCTTGTCATACGGCTTTATAAGTGCGGCAGCTGTTACAGATCCGCATATAAGAGTAAGAATAAAAGGCGTGATAATATGTTTAAGTCGGTTTTTTACTTTGTTATCCATCAGTTCACTCAGCTTTTTCCTTTCCGAAGCATTTATGTGCTACGAAGATAATTCCGCCGATTGCTGCAAGAATAGCTGCGCCGATAATCGCAAAGATGCCTCTTCTGTCATAACCTGTATCCAATACCGTTATGCCTGCACTTGATCTGTTGACAAGTGTACCTTCATCGTTTCTCATCGAAACTGTCAGAGAATCATCTGTGACCTCATCTACAGTTACTACAAGCCCCATTTCATCAGCTGCACCTGAAAGTGAATGTACTATCTCCATCTTCTTGTCGGAAGGTGCCTGCTTGATAAGACTCTTGTATTCGGCAGGTGAAAGATTATCGATTATAGCCTGCTGCTGATCCTGCGGAAATCCGCTTATATAAGCCATCTTTTCTTCGTATGACATATGTAATGGAATTACTTCTCGGAGATACATCTTGAAAAAACCTGTCCGCCGTCAGTTTTCAGCTGAACTTCTCCGCTGTTATCTGTTGATCCCCCTGACGGAGCAGCTTCGGTAGCAGATGCCGGCTTAGCAGCATTCTCAGGGATGTACGCACCTGTTGTTATTATAACACCGCCAGTTTCATGGAGCTTGTCAATTGCACGGTCAAGCGTCTCGGGCGGATAGTTCTCAGGATGTGCATAATATTCATTATAGCCTGCCTGAATGCTTTCCTCGGGAATACCGTAAGAACGTGCTACCTCGGCAACATCATCAACAGTAGCTGCCGAAGAATTCAGAGCAAATGCCGAAACAGAAACAGCTGTTAATACTGAAGTAAGAGCAGCTGTAATGATCTTTTTTTTCATAGTCTCCTCCTGTATCATTGTGTAAGCAGTAATAATACTGCAAGTGAATGTACTATTTTATTATACATTCTCGGCACTGTTTTGTCAAGAAGAATAACTTTTTTCAGCTATATTTCGCTGTTCATTCACAAGAACAACATAAAATAAATCGGGCATACATACGCTCAATTCCCGAACAAAAATATGTTAAAACAAAAAAATATATAAATATCCCTTGACATTTCCGCTTCTGAGGTGTATAATATTAAAGTACTTTGCGAGTGTGCTGGAATAGGCAGACAGGCACGTTTGAGGGGCGTGTGTCGAGAGACGTATGGGTTCAAGTCCCATTACTCGCACCAAGGGAGACTTCTTGTAAGTCTCCTATATATGTGGACAGATGGCTGAGCTGGTCTAAGGCGCACGACTGGAACTCGTGTATACGTTAATAGCGTATCGAGGGTTCGAATCCCTCTCTGTCCGCCAGAATTAAAAGCCTGTATTTCGAGGAAAACACCGAAATACAGGCTTTTCTGTTACCTGTATGAAACAGTTACAACTGCAATTTTGCAGTTGCGTGTGAAAAAAAGCAGCTATTTTTCACACATTTTCACACGAAATTCACACGAAGAATAGGCGATATAATGTAATGAAAGAAGCAGCTCCCTAAAGAGTGTGCTCATATAGAAGTTTTCCAAAACAACTATAAGAAAAGACCTTTACAGCAGGCTATAAAGAAGCAGATGCTTTCACGGTAGAAAGCATCTGCTTCTTGTTATGTTATAGAATCAAGCGGTATCTGTTCTGACTCCCATGTGCTGTCGGCGTGAATGGTAATCAGTTCAGCACCGCGCTGTTTTGTTTCCTTTTCAATGCCCGGCATTGCGAGGTAGTCAATACTCATGCCGTAGGTCAGGCGGATACCTTTGTACTCGATAGACGCATTATTGTAGTGGTCGTGACCGCAGAAGAATCCCGTCGTGCTGCCAAGCTCAAGGGCGGTATCGAACATTTTGCTCGGATAGTCCGAACAGCACACAAGATCGTTGGTGATACCGCCGTGGTCACCGGGGTTTTCACCGTAGAAGTATTTCACCTCGTCGCTGCCGTCCAGATAAAGCTCGGTAGCTGTCTTGTACTCCTGCAAGGGAATATGGAAGAACACCATTGAATTTACCGTGTGACCTGCCTCGGCATTCATTCGCTTCACCTCATCAGCGTACCAGTCAACCTGATCATCGTGGATATAGTCATAAACGTTGATGCCCTCGCCTGTGTAGGCGTTCGAGTCTATCATGAAAAGCCCCGTGTTCAGTGTGCCGTCGGAGTTCCGTATCTCGATAAGCTGATTGTTTCTGCCCATGACATCGGGCTGGGTATATGGGTAAAGCAGATTGCCCGAAGTCTTGAATGACAGCGACTTGTATACCTCATTCAGCTCCTGCTTGTTTGCAGATGCCAGAGATTCTGTGTCGTGGTTGCCGTAGGTGAATGCCCACGGAATGCCGGTATTTCGCATAAATGCCGCAAACTGCCCGACAGGTGCGGTGTTATTCAGCGACATTGACATTATCCCCAGCGGAAAACTCAGGTCACCCGTGACCACAACAAGGTCGGGGTGGGTATGCTCAATCTCCGCATAGCAAGCCTTCAGCGCCTTTATATCCTTGCGGTAGGAGTACAGACTTCCGCCGATGTGAATGTCGGTCAGGTGGAGTATCTTGAAATCATCGTTGGTTTTGGTAATGGTGTAAACACCAGTTTCGTCATTGTATTCTATCTTGTGGGTGTTATGCTCGACAAGGGGAACGGAATTGATGTAGCTTTGGGTGTACCATGTGTCCTGCTGCAAGACCATAAAGCCCGATACCGCAACAGCAACAGCCGTATAGACCGCTATTCTCGGCTTGTTGATGACGATATTTCTGAATGTGACCTTGCGTCTTAATGTGAAATCATAGACTATAACGAGCAGTCCGAAAAATATCCCTGCTATCATAAAGACATTTCCGGGGTATGCGATGTCCTTGCTCTTGATGACCGTGAATGCTGTCACGGCAAGCCAGTAGACCGCCGAAAATATCGTTATGCCAATGATGTGCTTTTTGTACTTGTCCTTATCGGGAATGTTTATCCTCCGCCTTATCATTCTGAGGGAGAGGATATTCTTTATCAGCAGAAAGACGGGAATTTCGATAACGATGCTGTTATTGAAGAAGTTTTCCGCAAATTCAGCCGACTTTGAATTGCCGAAGAAGTAAAAGCTCAGCTCCGAAGCCACAAACACGAATACCGCCGTGTCAGGGAGTATGAAGCGGAACATGGAATCGCAGAGCCGGCCTCTGCTTGATAGCACGCTCAGACGAACGGAAATTTTCACCACAGCCGTCCGTGCCTGTGGAGTGGAAGGATAACAACAAGCTCTCAGAAAAGGCTCTGAGAGCTTGTTGTGCATATCGGAGCTGCCTGCACCTGCAAGGCGGCCCTCACAGGTGTGGCATCATCTGATTTGTCCCCAAAGGAATAGATCTGAAACCGTACAGTGCAGATCGGTTCAGAATACAATCTTTTCGTATGCAAAGGCATTCAGGAATTCTGTCATTTCTTCCTCAGAAACAGCGCCGATCACATCGAAATAGTGATTCTCATCCACAAAGGCATTTGCATAGCACTGACCGTTTTCGTGGAATAACAGGCTAACAGTCTTATCACTGACAGTTATCTCCTTATCAGAGCTGCGCCCCATACGCTTCTTGAGATATGCGGCAATGCCGTCAGTTTCAGCCAGTACATCTGCATTGGCTGAATAGAACATGATATGATAATTGTTGCCCTTAAATGTCACATAGCAGCCAATACCAACATCTTCATAGCTTGCAGACGGGAACAGAGTTATGCCACGTTCCTGATTTGTTTTGATCAAGTCATTATCTGTTACCTGATATATAAATCCGTCATTCTGGAAACGCTCGAACATTTGGTGATATGTTTCACGGTCTTCTTCTGGATAGGAAGTTAAGTCATTGCTGTTCAGAGCCTTAACAAGAGAATCAAAATTCTGATAATTGATAGGCTGTGTCGGAGGTGTGCATGGATTGACAGCAGAAACTTTGAGTAATTTAGCCAAATAGGTATTATCAACATCCGGATAGTCGGAAAGCTGTGGATTTCCAATCAACATATACTCATGTTCATTATCATACCATACAATCTGGGAAAGTCTTCCATTATAATAATTATACTGCTTATCATCAAATTCAAAGTAAGCATATTCAGCATTTGTTTCAACAGTTCTCAGATTTGTCAGATTCATTTCCTCTTGTGTGAGAGATACCAATTCATGGTTATCTTGTGCATTGCGGTCAAAATCAGTATTCACCAATGTTTTGTCACAATTAAGGGCTTTGATAACCAAATCGAATGTTTTTCCCGAACCATCATCAAGAACATAGACAAGTGAGAAATAGTGATTATATTCCCAGTCACAGTTAATGAAACACTGAACAAAATCTCCAAACTGGCTGATTTGCTCATAAGTTACGATTTTATCCTGAAGATTGTTTTCCGCAACGTATTTTGCATATTTATCATAGGAGTAAAAGCCGTAAGTAGACGGTTCAGGCGGTGCAATATCTTCTGGAATTTCATTCATTTTTTCTACTAATGCCCTTTTCATCAGCGTCAGATCAAACACATCTAATCTGTCATCGTCACAAAAGTTAGCTGCTCTCCAGTTGGCAAGATGTGTATCGGGAACGGCTAACATCCACTTTTGAAGTAAAATAACATCAGCAATACCAAATTCTCCGTCAGCATTTACATCGCCCATTAATGTGGTATTGTCTGAAACCACAGATACTTTTTTTACATTACCAAACTGACAAGGATAAGTTAGAAGGATTCCGCCAGTATATACTACTTCAAGCTTCATCCCCACTTTCGGTTGGATGCTACTGTCAAGATACTTTGTTGATAAGGTCAGAAGCTCTCCTTTTCCATCTGAGGACTTAACAAGCAGAGTTTCACCGTTTATTTCCGAAACAGTTACAGTCATAGCGCATTCAGCATCTTCGAAAGTATCGTCATCGTTGACATCACCCATGATGAACGATGTATTCTGTTCTGCGGTTTCACCAGTATTACTGGGCTCATTTCCTGAAAGTGTCCAATCAAGGAGGATTTCCCAAAAGGCATCATTATCTGCATAGAAGACAAGACCTGCCTTTAATTGAACGCCTATTTCATCAGATTGGCTTACAAAATGATCTTCCTCTCTGTGAAGAATGTAAAACTCTGCGGAACCGTTTTCAGGGTACAAATACAAATCGTTATCTTTTCTCTCAAAAGAACCAATGATAGAGAATGACTGGTGATTGTTTCCGGACATTGCGAAAGCACCTGATACAAGATCAAAATTTATCCAGCAGCCATCATTTTTTGATTCTGTTACTAAATTACACTCTTTCAAATCTGAGGAAGTTATTTTCACTTCAGCAATATCATTACTGTTTAGAGAATTGGCTGCTATAGCCACAGACGAGTAACTTAAAGAACTTGATGCTAAACACATCATTGCAGCCAGCATTGCTATAATCTTCTTTTTCATAAAATCACCTCTTGTTATAGTTATATATATTCATATGAATATAATTATTTAGTTTTCTTTTCACCTCCTATCTGCTGTCGAGAAGGGGATCGGAGCAACTTATCTATATCATAGTTTCATCATAGCACACCAAGCTGAAAAAATCAATGCAAAACATTATTCGTCCAGTTTTTTGCATTATTTGTCCACCTGCTTCCAAAGAAAAAGATGAACAAAGGCGTTTCTTTGTTCATCTTGCACAAATCATTCAGGAATGGGGATAATGACTGTCACGGCAAAAATTCCGTCATTTGTTTTGATATTGAGCCTTCCGTCATAGCGTTCAAGTGCCTTGCGGACGTTCTCCAAACCGATACCAAAATGCCCCTCTTTTGTGGATCTCAGTGTATCGCCTTGCTGGTCTATCCTGTTGTACGGGTTGCGGATATTGATCGTGATGAAGTTCATCTGCTGAACGATACTGAATTTGATGACCTTATCATCGACCTCTGCACAGGCTTCGATCGCATTGTCAAGGAGATTGCTGAAAATCGTTGTCATATCAATGGGCGAAATGAAATCAAGGCTTATTTTCTCAATATTAAGCCGTATCTCAATGCCGAGCCGTTTTGCCTTGTCGATCTCATTGTTGACGATCACAGCGAGCATCTGGTTGTCGTTCTGAAAGTTCGGATAAAAGCGGTTCAGCTCGTCAAACAGCGTTTGCTGATAGTCAGCAGCTTTGTCCGAGCCGTTCTCGATCAGTGTATCAAGGCTGCGTATATGCTTTCTCATATCATGGACGATACGAAGCGACTCGTTATACTGCTCTGAAAGCCCCTGATAAGCCTGTAATTGCATCTCGGACTGCTGTTTCATGAGCTGATTTTCCTGCTCAATACGGCGAGCATCGGACAGGAGGATAAACAGGTAATACAGTCCAAAGTCCAGTATGCAGAAGCCGACTGAGAATATTACAAGGAAGGTGTTGAGCTGTTCGTTCGGGAATACCCTCGCCAGTCCGCAGATCGTCAGCATTTCCAATGCCACAAGCATGGCGAACGAAATCACTTCATAAGGTGTCATATAACGGTTATCATAGCTTTTACGCTTCTTTTTGCATTTTACGATCACGCCCAAGATACCATACAGCACAACCACGATAAACATACAGATAAAAAACAGAGGTGTTCTTAGTTCATCTGATTCTACCAATTCAAACATACTGATATGACGAGGAATGATGATAATCAAACCACCGATGATCTCAGTGAGATAGAGAATAGCAATACAAAGTGCATCAAGCAGGAGAAATCTGAATTTATCGCATTTTAGCAAAATGATCGTACACGCAATAAACGGAATCACATATAAAATAACTTTGAGATAGTACAAGTGATATACAGCATAGACACTTAGCACCGACCGTGCGATCAGTATCGCTGCACATATCGGGATACGCACTTTCAGCTTGTCACGGAACGGATAAAAGTTAGAAATAAAGGCTATTCCAAGCACAAAATTCAGCGTAGAGGTTATCAGGTCAAGTATCGTCAGCATCATACGCCCTCCTCAAATTGCTTACAGAGATAGTCTTCAATCTCAGCCTTGACCGCAGTTTTCTTTTTCAGCGGTATGGGTATCTTTGTATCGTCGATCATCAGGAGGTCTTGATCCAGCACTGCCTTTATTCTTGCAGGATTGACGATAAAGCTCTGGTGGGGCTTCATGAAGCTGTATTTCTCCACAAGGGGATAGATATTACCTATCGCATCTTGTATCAGGTATTCACCCGTATCACATACAAGCCGTATCTTCCGATTGCCGAGATACTCAAAATACAAAATATCATCGGGCTTTACAAGCGCCGTTCCGGTCATTGTTTCAAATGGGATACCTTTGAAATCCTGTTCCTTGAAAGCATACTCCATGTAATCCTGCAAGTTTTTTCGGAGCAGATCAGCATTTACGGGCTTTTCGAGGAACGCAAACGGGTGTACCGAGAATGACCGTGCCATTTCGCTCCCGAAGCTCGTCACATATATCATGACCGCCTTTTTATCATTTTTTCGCAGCTCCTGCGCCGTTCTGATACCGTCCATTCCCTGCATCTGAATATCAAGGAATATCAGGTCATATTTCTGATGATAGCTGATGATCTCCTCACCGCTGGAAAAACAGGATATGTCGATCTGTTTGCCTTTCGCCTGAAAGAAAGATATAACAATTTGTCGTATCTCATCAACTACGCTCGGCTCATCATCAACGATTGCAATTCTTAGCATATACCTCACCGCCTTTTTCTCGTTTGTTATATTATAGCATAGGTGCAGGGCTTTTTCAAGGGTAAATATTGAGCTATATGCAGATATGAACGAAGCCCCTCAGATTGCTCCGAGGGGCTTGTGTACCGTTAGGGTGTGTGATGATTGTGGTGCGCGCCATAATTCAGATTATGACTTGTGCGGAACGGAAAACAGGTGCGCCAATAGGCTAAGGCTTTTTGGTGTTGCTCATTGAGATGAATCAGGATTGTTTCTTGCTTCGTAGAACCTGAAATTCAATGTTTGTAATATTAAGTCCACTTCTTCAGTATACTCGTTATATAAATCAGGATCATTCATTTTAATGATACAGCCATTATAATCACCATCAAGAGCAATGAAGCCCCACATCTCATCGCCATCAAAGAATCCTTGCGTAGCTGTGTGTCCGTTGAAATCAATCGTCTTTTCTACGAGGTCAGTACCGCATACACCTAATCCATTTTTTTGATATTCTACAATAAGTACAGATTTATCCTTATCTTTTGGAAATATGCCACAAACAATGCTGCTTGTTGGATCATCTTCCGTTTGCATTGCTTCGCATCTCCATCCTGTCGGAAGTTCAAATGAAAAACCATAAGCTGGTCCGCATTCAGGTTGTATTTCGATGTGCTGATAATTATGTTCTTCCCATACTCCATCATTTGAAACAAATTCTGGCGCACACCATATCAATGAGTCCGAAAGTACATTAAGATTATCAGGATTTGCTGCCTTAGCTACAAATGTACCAACGCTCTGATCCTCTATTTTATATCTATTTATATCGTTATCCGATTCAACTTCAACTGTATTATCAGCATAAAATACCAATTTATACGGATTCCCATCGTTATATATAAAGACACAATAGGCTTCGCCATCAGGCAAAGGTGTATCCGACGGAATCGACTCCCATGAAGCATTTGTAAACGCTTCATATAATTCGCTTGCAGTATTATCATCAACTTCCAGCAGATACGGTGCATAAGCGGGTGACATAACACGAACAGGAGTAGAAACATAATTTCCCAAAGGACAGAATAATTCTGGTGTTGTGGAATCCGTCAAAGTATCAACAGCCGAAGAATATGTATCGGAGTTTACAGTTGTATCATTGCCGATAGAACCTGCCGTATTATTTATATCTCCACGAAGCTGTTAAGCAAGCTAATAACGGTATAATTGCTAATATTGCCTTAATACTCATAAAGCACCTCCAATGAAACATTGTCCGTTTGAAAGAAAATATCAATTTCTATCATTATTGTATCACAGCGTACTGAAAAAGTCAATCACCTGCAAAGAAAAGCCCAATCTCACCATGAGATCAGGCTTTCTTGGCTTTACCTATATTTGCCGATATAAGATGCGCTATGGATATGTGTCCTAAAGTGAAGTGTAACAAGTAAGACTCAAAACCTAAAGAAAATTTTATACTCTTCTGAGCCGTCTTTATAGGTTTATCTGTTACGATAGAATAAACCAAAGAAAGGCGGTAAAAGCTATGAGCTTTATACTTGAATATATCAAACACCCACGCAAAATAGGTGCAGTCGCACCAAGCAACAGATGTCTTTCACGGAAGATGATGCAGCCTCTCGACTTTTCATTGGCTGATGTTATAGTCGAATATGGTCCGGGGACAGGTTCTTTCACAAGCGAACTGATCGCAGGCAGAAAACCCGACACGGAACTGATCCTCATTGAGCAGAACGAGCATTTCTGCCGACAGCTTGAAGCAAAATACGGCAGCATGAAAAACGTGCATATCGTTCACGGAAATGCGGAAAATGTCGGCACTTATCTGAAACAGTACGGCTTTGACCATGCTGACTATATCATTTCGGGACTGCCGTTCACAACGCTTCCAAGGGGTGTTTCCGACAGCATTTTAACAGCTACAAACAAAGCACTTGGCGAAAACGGCAGGTTCATCACATTTCAGTACAGTCTTGTGAAACGGCGGTTTTTCCAGCGCTATTTCAGCATCACCGACTATTTGCGTGAGGTCAGAAATCTGCCGCCTGCCTATGTGCTTGTGATGAAAAACAGGAGCGAAATATATGTCTGATGAATACATACTGGTCGTTGACGATGACAGCGATATACGAAATCTGCTGGGAATCTACCTTGAAAACGAGGGGTACAGCTTTATTAAATGCGACAACGCTTTGAAGGCGCTCGATGTGCTTGAAAAATCAAAAGTCGTGCTGATACTTCTTGATGTTATGATGCCGCAGATGGACGGCATTTCCGACTGCATGAAAAACCGGGAGAAGACAAATGCACCAATCATTTTCATTTCCGCAAAAGCCGAGGATATGGATATTGTAAACGGTCTGATGTCGGGTGGTGATGATTATGTCACAAACCCCTTTGACCCCGTTCTGCTGATGACGAGAGTGAAAGCACAGATTCGGCGGTTCAGGCAATACAATGCCCCTGCGGACAAGCCCGACACTCTGCAATATGATGACATTACGCTGAACACCGAAACGCACCGGGTTTGGGTCAGCGACACGGAGATACAGCTCACGTTCAAGGAGTATGAAATACTTGAACTTCTCCTCCGCAACCGAAACAATGTGCTGTCCATGAAACAGATATATGAAAAGGTGTGGCACGAGGAATTCATCGGTGCGGAGAATACCGTGATGATGCACATTGCAAACCTCCGCAAAAAGCTGGACTTTGACAAGTCTGGCAGAAACATCATCAAGACGATATGGGGACGGGGTTACAAGATATGAAGAAAGAACCTGTTTTCCTGATCGGCGGTATCCTGACGGGACTTCTTGCGGCAACGCCGTTCCTGTCGCTGGGTTCTGCCTGCGTAAGCATTTGTAACAGCCGCCTGCTTATGATACCGTTCATTTGGGGGGCGATAGGGGTGTTTGCACTGATACAGTTTATCGTGTCAAGAAAGCGTTTTCAGACGCTGAAAAACTTTTATCTGCTGTCTGCTGTGCTGGCATTCGGCTCGCTGATCGTGCTGACAAGAATTGTACTTGGTGTGGGCGAGGGGCTTATCACAAAGCTGGCAAAGTATTTTTCAGATGAGCAGAACAGCGTGTTCGGGCTTATCGTTTTATACGGTATTCTGCTTATCAGCATAATTATTTTTGTGGCGATATTCGGGCTGATAACAAAGCACAAGTCGGAGTATATCGGGAAAATTTCCGATGATGTCAGCAGGATAGCTAAAAACGGTGCTGATATTCACGTTGAGGAAAAGGGCAATGACGAGCTGACAGTTTTGAGCCGAAGCATCAACCAGATGAACGCAGATTTACAAGAAAACAAGCTCCGTCAGCAGAAAGCCGAACAGCAGAAGAATGAGCTGATCTCAAATGTGTCCCACTACCTGCGAAGTCCGCTGACTTCTATCATGGGCTATGTTCAGCTTTTGAAAGGTTACAGCAACCGCAACGACGAGAAGTTTTCCGAGTATATCGAGGTCACTGACAGGCGGTTAAAGGGACTGAACGGTCTGATAAATGAGCTGTTTGAACTGACGAAAATGGATTCGCCCGACTTCCGACTCAATACCGAGCAGGGAGATGTGACGGCATTCATCAAGCAG
Organism: Ruminococcus flavefaciens FD-1; assembly: GCA_000174895.1. Taxonomy (GTDB): domain Bacteria; phylum Bacillota; class Clostridia; order Oscillospirales; family Ruminococcaceae; genus Ruminococcus; species Ruminococcus flavefaciens_A. The sequence goes on along the minus strand of ACOK01000097.1, from coordinate 14,855 downwards.
TTCGGCTATGAAATGAAAGCCCTGTTGCATCAGAACAGTCTGAATTTTGAAACTCGCATTGATGATGAGCCGTTCATCACAGATGTGGACTTTGACAGGCTTGCAAGGGCCATGGAAAACCTCTTTGCGAACGTGATAAAATATGCCGAGCCTCACACAGATGTGATGCTTAAAAGCAAGGTCAGCACGGACAGTATCAGCATTTCGCTGTCCAACACGATCCGCAACGGGGCAGAGGTCAGCACAGAGGATATGTTTGACCGTTTCTACCGTGACGATCATTCAAGGACAGACACCGACAGTGCAGGTCTTGGACTTGCGATAGCAAAGAAGATAGTCGAGCTGCACGGTGGTGAGATTTCGGCAAAGGCTGACAATAACGTGATAACTGTGACTGTCGTGCTGATGAAGTAACATGACATGACAAAACGGAGCGCTTACCATTAAGGTAACGCTCCGTTTTTGCTTATTCTTCCTCGTCCGAACACTCATTCAAACCGTGCATAAGCTGAATATATACGCACTCTGCTCGATTACGCTCCTTGCCGTCCGTGGACATCATAAGTTCAAGGAAATGTGCCTTTGCGTTTCCTTGATCAGTCGCATGATCTTACGCATTTTTGCTTTGCCATCCGGAATCGTTAGGAACTGTATATTTACCTTGAATATTCCTTTACCTACCTCTTGGCTTAATTCGGCTCCTGAAAATTCTAAACGTTCTTTCATAATATCCGATAAAGGAGATTCCAGCATTTTGTTTGTATCGATACTAAACAATTCATCGCCTTGCGTCAGTGCGAGGATCTCTGCATATTCATCAACATCAGCAGGATTTGTGTATACCAGATTTGTCATCACCTTTGCATTTTCATATCTGCGGTGATATTTCTCTGTAACTACAGCTCCCATTTCCGTAAGCTGTTTCTTCTTACCGCCAATAATTTACATAACCCTGTTTGATAAGATCAGTCAAGCAAGCTGAGACTTCTGTCTTGGTAGTCTTTATTTGTTCCATTATATCTGAGTTTTTAGCTTCCTCTTTCCTATGATACAAATTCAATAAAAGTTTGAGGTAAATTCTTGCTTTTCGGTTTACTACTTCTTTTGCGGGTTCAAATTCCATGTGAGAACTTCCATTGTTTGCATAAGCTAACCAATATATCACCACTTCCGAAAAAAGTCAATAGGGAGAATAAAAAAAGGCAGTCCGCATTTTCAGCGACCTGCCCATATACTTATTTGATATTTATGCCTTCAATCTTGTTATGCCTTCAATCCCGTTTTTTCTTCAAATTCCGGAACGGTCATATCGGCTCTCTTAGCGGCATCAGCTATCGTCAGGATACCGTCTTTGACAAGACCGATGAGTGTTCTGATGATACCCTCCTCGATGCCCTCAGCCTTACCCTCAGCCAACGCATCTTTTCTGATTTCTTCAATTGCTTCGCACATATCAACACGCTCCTCTCCATCATTATAGTGCAGATTTGAACTTGTCACGACATTTACCATATCAGCAGTTTTCCTTGAAACGCTACGGAATGCAGTATCTTCGTTTACTATATCCCTGAGCTTTTTCTTATCTTTGGAATACTTGACATATTTTAACGCAAGACTCAGCTCCGTGTGAAACTTTGCAAAATCTTCGTCCTCGATCTCAGCCGGAGCGATCAGGTGAAGATGATAATTGTCCACAAATTTCAGTATGTCCTCATTAGCCGTGAGCATACTGTGCAAGTCTCTCGGAGCATCCCACTCGTCAGCACCAAAATACAGAGTTAGTGTAATAATGGGCAGGATTCGATCTGTCTTATAGAAACCTGAGAGGTATTCAGCCCTTGTTTCAGGCATCTTCTTGCTTTTTCTATGTTCTTTGGCGATAGTATCTGCCTGATTCACATACTGTATCGCATCATATAGCATATTCCTGATTGGCATCGCATAGTGAATATCCGACTGATTCTCAATGCCAAGAATCAGGTATGTAGCATTTTCATCTTCCATCGCCGTTACCATTTTTAGCACATCACGATATTTCTGAATCGGAACGAATCTGCTTTCATCACCGTAAGGCAAAGCGATAGATGTAGTATCAAGTGGTTTAAGCTGTTCAGGCTTTATCACCTGCCTGCCGCCGTAGAGCAAGAAGTTGAATGCATCTGCGAAATGCTCACTGTCCTGCATATAATCTTTGGTGACAGCATCTTTGTCAGCCATTGGTATCACTTCCTTCATTTTCTTTATTATAGCACTTTTCCACCTTACTGTCAAGGTAGATACTATTATATTTACCGCAATATCGACTGTCTGTTTCACTTTTCAAATCATCATTGGAGTGCCGAAATCGCACTCTTATTCATCGAATTTGATTCTGCTAACCAAGTGGTGGTACTTAATGGTTATTTGACATTTGTTGAACAGATAGCTGCTTACGCCATTTGAGTCTGCGTATGCAAACTTAGAACGGGTGCAATCAACTTTCCCCGGATAATCGCTTGTTCTCCTCTATCAGGTACTTCTCAATATCTCTCCCATATATCATTAATCTTCTTCCCATCTGCTTAGAGCGTATTGCGCCTGATTTCACAAGACTGTAGAGTTTTTCCTCATACATTCCATAGTAACACGCTGCTTCCGGTATCGAATACAGTCTTCTTTCTATGTTAACTATGTATCTCACGTACATTTCCTCCTCTCTAAGTGTTATTTTTAACTATCTTGTACGATCGTGTGCTGTGAAAGAAGAGCGTGATAATCACGCTCCCTCTTTCATACGGGCAGTAATGTAGCTTTCCACTGAACTACATGGTACCTTGATTTTGTTGCCTTCCCTGTAGCCTTTGATCTTCCCCTCTTTGATATAGCGGTAAAACAAACTTCTGCTTATCCTGAGCTTCTGCATAACCTCCTTACAAGTGAGTATTTCTGTTCCGTTGTAACATTCTGACATAACTAAGTCCTCCTTCATGGTTTTCCTGACTATTTGAGTTCAGGATTATATATATGTTGTGTTCTTGTATCAGTTTTTGATAAGATGTCAAAAGCAATGGAATTCTCCTCATTCTTAGCTATATACCATTGAAATGTATCTATGCCAGGTACTGATCATACGATGATGGCTGACCGCATAGAAAACCGCTTCGGCGGAACATAGGAGCATAGCAAATGAAAGGAGGAAACTATGTTTACAAACGAACGCTACCTGACCTGCGGAGTTGACAGCACGATACCGCTCGAACTTCAGCTGTTAATGTGGGAATGCGTGGAAAAAATGCATGGCGAGAAGGACTACCTTCAAGTTTTTGAACTGAAAGCAGAAGGACCCATGCAGTCCATATCTCACTCGTCAGAAGAACCCGAATACCACATGGTGTATCTGATACCCTCAGATGCACCGATCACAGCCAAAATCTACATCATAGACGACGGCGATCACTCAACAATGCTGCTTGCAGAAGAATACTGATACACAAACGATGCCCCTGCCTTAACCGGTAGGGGCTATTTTTATGCCCTGAGGAGGACATTACTATGGAAGAAAACAAAATCTACTGCTCACACTGCGGAGCACTTATCGAAGACGATGATTATGAGACAGTCAATGGTGATATCGTCTGCACCGACTGTTACGAAAACCACACCACAACCTGCGATCGCTGCGGCTCTGTTATCTGGACTGACGATAGCTACGGTGACGAATATACTACGCTCTGCTCCAACTGCTACCACAACTACTATACTCGCTGCAGTTGCTGTGACGCTTTACTGCATGAGGATGATGCTTATCACCTTGACGGTTACGATTATTGCAGCGACTGCTATCATGACGAAGTTGACAAAAACAGAAGCATCCATGACTACGGATACAAGCCCGAGCCGATATTCTATGGCGATTCTCACCGATATTTCGGTGTTGAGCTTGAAATCGACGGAGCAGGCAAAGACAGCGACAATGCCGATGAACTTCTCGCTATCGCCAATAAGGATGAAGAACATATCTACATCAAAGGCGACGGCTCTCTCGACGACGGCATGGAGCTGGTAACGCATCCGATGTCTCTTGATTATCACAAACAGTTCCGCTGGGAAGAGATAATGAAAAAGGCGATATATCTGGGCTATCGCTCACATCAGACTTCGACCTGCGGGCTTCACGTCCATGTGAACCGTGACTGCCTCGGTGATAACCGTGAGGAGCAGGACGAAACTATCAGCAGAATACTGTACTTTGTGGAGAATCACTGGAATGAACTGCTGAAATTCTCACGCCGCTCCGAGTATGCCATGAACAGATGGGCAGCTCGATACGGATTTGAGAAGACAGGTAGAGAAATTCTGGACAAGGCTAAGAAAGGCAACAACGGGCGATATGCTGCTGTAAACCTGATGAACTACGCAACCATTGAGTTCAGAATGTTCAGAGGAACGCTGAAATACAATACATTTATCGCTGTACTGGAGCTGGTGAACGCTATTATCGATGCTGCAATTTATAACACCGATGATACTCTGTCCAAGCTGTCATGGCTGGACTTTGTGAGCGACATCACAGAACCTGAGCTGATACAGTACCTGAAAGAACGCAAACTTTACGTCAACGACGACATCGCAGATGAAAAGGAGGAAATGTAATATGTGTGCATTATTCGGTTGGCTCGACTACAAGGGAATCGTACCGTACAAGGTACTGAAAAGACTGACACAGGCACTGGCAAACGCAGCTGAGGAACGTGGGACTGACGCTGCCGGCATCAGCTACGTTCATGGCGGAAAGGTCGCTATCTACAAGCGACCAAAGGCTGCTCACAAGATTCACTTCAATGCTCCCGATACAACTAAAGCAATTATGGGGCATACAAGATTTGCGACACAGGGTGACAAGAAGAAAAATTACAACAACCACCCGTTCGCAGGTCATGCTGATAAGGAGTTCGCTTTTGCACATAACGGCGTTCTCTATAACGATAATACTCTCCGCCGTGATAAAAATCTTCCCGATACTCATATCGAAACTGACAGCTATATCGCCGTGCAGCTTATCGAACAGCAGGGCAAACTGGATTTCGACAGTCTCAGGGACATGGCAGAGGCAGTGCATGGGAACTTCACTTTCACCGTTCTCGATCAGGACAACAGCTTATACATTATAAAAGGGAGCAATCCGATGTACTTGTTACATTTCCAGTCTCTTGGACTTTACGTCTACGCATCAACCGAAAGTATAATGAAAAAGGCACTCGCCAAAACCTGTCTCGGAAGATTCAACAGCAGCAAGGTTGAGTGCAGCGAAGGTGATATTCTGTGCATTGACAGCAGCGGTGAAATAACAAAAGAGGAATTCGAGCCTGCCCTGTATCGTTCACATTTTATGAGCTGGTATGACGACGAGCTTTATTATAACGTACATGAAGAACTCCTGCTCGCCTATTGTGGCTGTTACGGAGTTGATACCGCTGACGTGGAGATGCTTCTGGAGTATGGCTATACCTGCGACGAGATCGAGGATATGCTTGCAGACCATAGCCTGCTCCATGAAACGCTGTGTGCTATCAAGGGTGAAGAGGAATACAGCCTGCTCGAAGCATTCTGAGCAGAGACAAAAATAACCACGGCGTGAGGACCGTGGTTATTTTTTTGTTCCGGGTTCCAAGTGTTGGTTAACTTCATAAACTTTATGCCTGATACAGTCTTGCCCCCCAACAGCCTTTTCAAACTTGTTTGACACCTGGAACATGGAACACAATATCTCTATCATCACTAAAAAATCTTTTCGTCTCGCACTATATATAGATGAGAACCAAAAAGTTTTTTATACCAAAAATTCTTTCCCCATATATAGCCATTTAGAGGGCGTCATAGCGAAGCACAGAATGTCCCCCGAAGCATTGCGCTTCGGGGCGTCTCAGAAGAGTAAGGAGCTAACGCTCGGACTGGCTGACTCAGAGAATGATGCAATGTCCCTGAGCCGCTGCTGTATACACTGCTCTGCGTAGTGCTCTCTTCCGCATATACAGCCGAATTTGTTATATCTATATACTTATAAAGCTTTCTTTTGTCGCCAACCAGTTGTCATTGTCTTGAATTGAAGGCAGATTTCAGGCATCATCTGCAAAAGCACTACTATAATGTTGTGTCATTCTTGAATCTTCTTGTATTATCTTGTACTTTTTTATAACTATATTGTAACACCTTTTAAAGGAGGAAGTATAAAATGCATAAAGAATACACGGTGTCCTTCGACGGACACCGCTACAAGAAGAAACCGGAAGGAAAGGAGAAAGGTCGCATAAGCTGTAATCTTTCTCCTGCTACGCTTACTTATGACTTTCTGGCAAAACGACTGGCCAATGATGGCTGCACATTTTGTCCCGCTGTCTATGATGGTTCCCGCAAGAACGAGAACTTTGTAGAACAGCAGCTGTTTGTTGTCGATATCGACCACGACGCCACATACACACAAATGAAAGAAAGAGCCGACAGCTACCAACTGACGGCTCTTTTTTCCTATAAGACTTTCTCATGGACTCCTGAATCTGACAAGTTCAGAATTGTGTTTGCTCTTGACCAAAAGATCACCGATCCAAATACAGCGAAGATAATAACAGCTCTATTCATGCGGATCTTCAACGAATGCGATAAGAGCTGTAAAGATCTTGCCAGAATGTTCTTCGGCAGCAACCACGGGCTGTATGATATGGCACCTGAAGCTAATGAGATAAGTCTCAAGCAACTGATCGTGTCATTTAATAGTTATATGTGCAAACAATATGGCCGTGCTCATTATACCCGAGAGATCGATAAATTCTATACGAGTATCGATGAAAACTTTGTCGTACAGCTCAACGGCAAGGTGCCTGTTATCGAGCACGACAGCGAAGGCTCGCCGGTGATAAAGACAGTTCCTAAAACTGCCAGTATCAAGAAGACGGACTATCAGGTCAAGAATAAGGGCAAACGCAGACAGACCGAGAAGATCGACTTCGACATGCTTGAGAAAAGCTGCCGGTTGTTCAGAGATTTCAAAAGTGGCAAAGCGTACTATCACTATCCACAGATGTTTCACTTAGCTACAAACTTAGTGAATATGGAGAAAGGCAAGAAGGAATTCCTGAGGATAGTAGACTCTCCTCAGAATGAAAACAAGCCGGCATATCACGAACGAGAGTGGGCAGCTGCCCTTGATACTATTATAGATATGCAGTACAACCCTCAATCCTGCGACAAATGTCGCTATTGCGAGGAGTGTCTGCATTATAAGAACATGATACGAACCGTGAAGCCGGGATTCTGTGGTATAAAGCCGATAGAGCGTAAAGACTACTGTTCGGTTGAGGAGGCTGAGAAAAGCCTTGAGGAGAACTTTTACGCAGCTGTCAATTCAAATCTGCCGGGAGTGAAACTGCTGAAAGCTCAGACAGGTCTGGGAAAAACGAGCACGTTTCTCAACTTTCTGAGACAAACGAAAGATAGCTACATACTGGCTGTCCCGACTCACGAACTCGCAAAAGAAATTTATCAGAAGGCCAACAGGATGGATATACATAATGTACGCCTCGTGCCACAGCCGATACTCTCTGACGCCCTTCAGGAAGAAATTGATCATATCTACAACATAGGGGCCGGAGAGATAGCTCTTGAGATGTTGAGGGACATAAGCGATCAGCTTCCGTACGGGAGCAATGATCGTGAGAACGTTGAGAATTTCTTCAGTGAACTTGATGCTGCACTCAACTACGATGGGCACATCATCATGACGCATGAGCGATTGCTGTGCTTCAACAGAAACTCAGATATATTCAAAACCCACAAGGTGATTATAGACGAAGATATCCTGCGCTCTGTGTGTGCTACTGTTACCGTTGACAGCGAGGACATCGAGAAGGCTTTAGAAAGCGATTCATTTGGTCCCGGCTCACAAAACAGGCTAAAAAGCATTCTGTCAGGTGAAAAGTATCAGAGATATAGCTCATCAGCAGGAACAACGATAGATGCTGATATGGTTACAGAGCTAAGTAATATCAGCTCCAATATCATTGAACTTCTGTACTCTCGGGTGCTCGTTAAGGATGCAGGACAGGTCACATTCATCAAAAGGCAGTCGCTTCCGTGTGATTCGGCTGTTATTATGTCTGCTACAGCTTCTGCCGACTTGTACAAGTACCTGATGAACACGGAAGTTACGGAATATAGCTGTAAACAAGCTCGTTACAAGGGAAAGATTCTTCAGTACACCAACAGTTCGTACAGTCGCAGCGCTCTTGCGAACAAAGATTCGTCTGAGTTGCTGAAATTCGTGCATTCTGTAGTAGGCGATGATGAAGTTATAACTTTCAAATGTTCAGAGGAAGAATTCGATACGGTGTATCACTATGGAAATATAGATGGCCTGAACTGTCTCGAAGGAAAGAATATCTCCGTAATCGGTCTTCCTAATTCACATGAGAACGTGTACAAGCTTTACGGTATGCTTATGGGTGTTGATCCTTATAAGCAGAAGATGCAGAACACCAAGGTTGCTTATAACGGGTGCGAATTCTATCTTAATACGTTCTCTGATATCAGGCTCAGAAAAGTTCAGCTCTGGATGATAAGTTCTGCACTCGAACAGGCTATCGGAAGAGCAAGGCTTCTCAGGAACGATTGTACTGTTACAGTGTTTGCAAGATTTCCGGTAGATCAGGCAAAAGTGATGTAATGTGCCATAACGAATTGCTGGAAGGTGTTTGTGATGTGGTGACCACCCTCCGAGAGAATGATGGTGATATTTGCGAAAACCTTATATATATAATATAAGCTTTCTGCATTTTTCACCACTCCACCATCTACTTCTAGCAGTTCGTCACAGTTGTCCACGAGCCATAGAGGTTACAGAGCTACAAGCGAAACCTGAACCCCCACGAAGGGCTAAAGATCATAAGATTAGCGTGGTATTACGGCTCTAAGAAGTGGGGTGTGCATTTTCGATGACGAAGTCAGAGCGAAATGTGAGGGGCATGGCCCCTGCAGGTGGCGCGGAGGGATGATCCCTCCGCATTCAGTAACTGCGATAGCAGTTACGCAAGGACGTGACGATAGACACGTCCATCATTTCTAGTAGTCAGATCTGGGCAAATTGCCTCTACGATGCATTCTGTAGCCATCTGTGGACAAATTATACTGATACAGTTCAGAATCGCTTCTCGCAGTATCATGAAGTACCAAGTAGGCCTGCAAAGGCAGCTTTAGGACGAAAAAGTAGATGAATTCGGAAAAGATACTCTTCCTTTCGACTGTTCCATCGTCAATCCGTCTTCTTGTTTGTCTCATTGTCGATAAGGAGCTTGAGAATGCGAATGCACATTTCTAATGCTGCGGATGCCCTTCCCTTATCAAAACAAGCTTGCCATTCCTCAGGACTGACAGAAGATTTTGGTGGAAGCGATTGACCGATCACGTCTTTAAAGAAACGATCTGCTATCGATTCCAAGGTGCTCAATGTTTGCTGTTTCTTCTCAAGGCTTAGGTTATAACTAAAGTACTTTCTATAGCTACTATCGACAATGTACTGCCGTTGATATGGAGTAAGGAGTATATTAAGTATGACAACCACTATCCATCCAACGTAATTCTCGATGCATCGCCAGAAGAAATCGCCATGTGCAGTTTCACAAAGTACACTCGCATACAGCAACTTATACTAATGAAAGCGAACTGGGATTACCTCAACTTCAAGATCTACGATCCAAGCGATCCGCAGAAGCTTGCAGAGTATATAAACGCCATCTCGAAATCAGGCAAGAAGACATTGATGCTTCTCAACGATATCGACAAGGGCAGAAATTTCAACCAGCATCTTGATCCCCCAGCACAGCAGATCTATTCAGATTCTGTCGATGATACGCTAAATGAGGAGATCAGTAAGATAACAGAGAACTCAAAGTTTGAAGGATATGTACTGATAACCACAAAAGTAGCTAACATCGGACTTTCACTTCATGACAGTGCGATCGAAGTTATCGTTGCCGAGTCCTTCGAGCCCGAGGAAATTATCCAGATAATAGGTAGAGTAAGAGTGGACAGACGTAACCCACGTCCTGTCACTGTTCTCGGATGAAGACTTTTATCTGTATATGCTCGCCCATGAGTATAAGCACTTTTCCGACGGTGGTACCGGTATTCGTTCTCTTCTGGATTGTTACGTCTTTCTGAATAATAAAAGGGATACTCTGAACTGGGAATACATCGAAAAAGAAACAGAACAGCTTGGAATCGATGCGTTTGAGCGGTCACGACGTAAACTTGCAATGGAAGTGTTTTCTTCGGATAAATATCCTGAGCTGACGGATATTGAAACAGAATTGCTTGAAACATATCTTCATTACGGAACATACGGAACAATAGAACATTCGGCAGAAAACAGAGTGAAAATTAACGCTTCAAAGCTTAATAGCAGTTCAAAAGCAGAATATATAAGAAAAAGAATATTTGCCGATGAGAACCATATGAAGACACATTTTCCGTTTTTTTACAAGCATCGGATTCTCATACCGTTTGCCTACATATGGAGAATCATCCGTTTTCCGTTTGTAAGGGGCAAACAGGTCAAAGCAGAAATAAAGGTACTGAATAAATATGATAATAAGAAAGTATAAGATAGCAGATAAGATAGTCGAGGTCAATTCGATATATGAGGAAGTACACGAATACTGCTCTGATTATCAGACAGATTTACCGGCCGACTACTCTGTGAATATCACACAGGCAGATATTGATTTTGAGAGAGAGAAGTCAGCCCATGAAGATGAAGTCGATGGTATCCCGATACGGCATTTCTCTGACAGCTACCTGGAAGAACTGGCAGTATATCGCAAGATAGCGGAGAAAATGCTTGACTTTGATACGGTGCTGTTTCACGGCTCTGTTGTGGCTGTGGACGGTGTGGGCTATCTTTTCACGGCGAAAAGCGGCACGGGCAAATCCACTCATACAAGGCTTTGGAGGGAGTATTTCGGAGATTGGGCTGTCATGGTGAATGATGATAAACCGCTTTTGCATATCGCTGATACAGTCACAGCTTACGGCACTCCCTACAACGGTAAGCACAGGCTCGGCACAAACACCTCCATTCCGCTGAAAGCGATATGTATTCTCACACGGTCTGCCGACAATCATATTGAGCCTATCAGCTTTGAACAGGCATATAATATGTTACTGCAACAAGTCTACCGTCCTGCGGATATACTAAAAATGGCGAAAACACTTGAACTGGTGGACAGGCTTGCGGACAGTGTGAAGCTCTATCGGCTCGGATGTAATATGGATATTTCGGCGGCAAAGGTAGCATTTGAGGGTATGAAATGACGAGATTTGAAGATGTGATCGAGCGTGACGGGCGGCTCGTCTATACGAATGTCGGTGACAGTATGCGTCCGCTGATTCGGCAGGACAGGGATATTTTAATCATCGAAAAGTACGAAGGCAGGCTGAAAAAGTACGATGTTCCGCTGTATAAGCGTGACAGCGGTCAGTATGTGCTTCATAGGGTGCTGAAAGTCCGTGACAGCGATTATGTGATATGCGGAGATAACCGATATTCCAAAGAATACGGAATAACAGACCGTCATATCATCGGAGTTCTGACGGCGGTGGTGCGTGACGGCAAGGAAATTCCCATAACCGATTGGCGGTATCGGCTGTATGTTCACCTGTGGTGCGATTTCTTTCCAATACGAGCGTTGATCCTCAAAGCAAAACACTTCCCGAAATGGCTGAAAAAACGATATGAAAAATAATGCAATAAAATGGCTTTATGCCGTCCCCGAAAAGAAAAAACTATACATTCTCTTACTGATGCTGGTACAGGCACTGAATGGTGCAAGCGGTGTGCTGTATGCCTTGTTACTGCGGAATATCGTGGATAATGCCACGGCTCACGACAAATCAGGATTCTGGCACTTCGTAATACTTACCATATTGCTTGTTATTGCTCAGATCGGTATGAGAGCTATTATCCGCTGGCTGAATGAGCTGTCAAAGTCCACTTTTGAAAACATCTTCAAGGCTCGGCTGATGCACAATATCCTCAGAAAAGATTTTGCAAGAGTGAGCGCTGTCCATTCAGGTGAATGGCTGAACAGGCTTACCAATGATACGGTAGTTGTCGCTGACAGCTATGTGGAGATATTACCGGGACTGGTCGGAATGGTGGTAAAGCTGATAAGCGCAGTTATTATGATGATCGTACTGGACTGGCGCTTTGCCTGTGTTCTACTGCCCTTTGGATTATTTCTGCTAATATTTACTTATGCTCTCCGAAAGATAATGAAAAAACTCCATAAACAGGTGCAGGAGCGTGACGGAAAACTCCGTATCTTCCTTCAGGAGCATATCGGCAGCATGATGATGATACGGACATTCGCAACAGAACAGCAGACTGAAGATGAAGCAAGCGAGCGAATGAAAGCCCATAAAACCGCAAGAATGCGTAAAAATCATTTCTCCAATTTCTGCAATATCGGCTTCGGACTGGCGACGAACGGAATGTATCTGTTCGGTGTCTGCTATTGCGGATACGGCATAATTCTTGGTACTATCAGCTATGGTACGCTGACCGCTATTACACAGCTTATCTCTCAGATACAAGCACCTTTCGGCAATATTACAGGCTATTTGCCAAGGTTTTATGCTATGACTGCAAGTGCGGAGCGACTTATGGAGATAGAGGACTTTATTAATGATAGCGACAAACAGGCTATTGATATTGATACCGTAAAGAAATATTATACTGATGAACTGCGGTCGTTCGGTCTGAAAAATGCCGATTTTACATACTATCCTGCGGTTGACAGTATCAAGGACCTGTCAAAAGATAATCAGCCTGTCGTGCTGAAAAATATCAGCATTGAGATCAGCAATGGTGAATATGTGGCATTCATGGGACATAGTGGCTGCGGAAAATCCACGGTATTGAAACTGCTGATGAGCATTTATCAGCTTGACGGCGGCGAGCGTTATCTGACTGATACGCAAGGCTCAAAAATGTTGACGGCTGAATGGCACAGACTGTTTGCCTATGTTCCTCAAGGAAATCAGCTTATGAGCGGTACGATCCGTGAGGTAGTGGCTTTCGCTGAAAAGAAAGATATGAAAAACGATGATCGTATCAACAGTGCTTTGAAGATAGCCTGTGCTGATAGTTTTATAGATGACCTTGATGACGGTATTGATACATTGCTTGGTGAGCGTGGCACAGGTCTTTCCGAGGGGCAGATGCAGAGGATAGCAATAGCGAGGGCGGTATTTTCTGAAAGCCCGATACTGCTTCTTGATGAAGCGACTTCTGCACTCGATTCCGATACGGAAAAACGGTTGCTTCAAAATCTCAGGTGTATGACGGACAAGACAGTCGTTATCGTTACACATCGTCCGGCAGCACTTGATATATGCGACAGAGTAATAGATTTCACAAATACAAACGGCTTGGAGAGCGACTAAAAGGCTCTCTAAGCCGTCTTTCTTTTCAAAAGCACCATATAACAGACAAGGACCGCAAATGCGGTCCTTGTTTAATGCAGTGCATCCTCAATAAGTAACGTCCTCTAAAAAGACATCTGTTTTATATTATCAAAAATATTAGAGGAGAGACTAATGTAATTAAACATTTTTGAGTGAATCAATATATTCTTCAAGAGTAATCTTTTCACCTACTGATGTTTTAGCATAATATGAAAGAATAGCTGTTGCGTCACGTCCATCTATAATATTGTCTTTATTAACATCAGCAGCTGTTTTCTGTTCTTCATTATATTTTGAATCTTGTCCGGTTGATGATTTAGCATAATCTGTAAGAATATCAGTTGCATCACGTCCGTCTATTATTTTATCACCATTGACATCACCTAATGTATAACTGATGTTTACCGGAGAAGAAGATGTTGTGGTAGTTGATTCGGATGTAGTAGTTGCCTTGGCTGTTGTGGTAGTTGCATTAGTTGTCGTTGTGGTTGCCTTAGTGATCGTAGTTGTTGCCTTGGCGGTTGTGGTAGTTGCATTAGTTGTCGTAGTAGTTGCCTTGGCGGTTGTGGTAGTTGCCTTGGCGGTTGTGGTAGTTGCATTAGTGGTCGTGGTTGTGATCAGGGTTGTTGTAACTGGTGCTGTTCCGGTCGGCTTCTTGACGCTTGCAAGAAGATGCTTATAATTGCTCTCATAAGCGTACCATGTACCGCCGGAGGATTTGAATACATCCATATAACGTTCGGTGTCCGCACCATCAAAATAGATCAGCGACATATGTCTTTCAGGCTTTCCGTTGGATGCCTTAATGAAATACGGACCTTCCTCAAGTGTGATTGTAATCGGTTCGCTCGGTGTATAACCATTTTCGGGTGCTGCACCGCCGAAATAGCAATCCTGCAGAACCTTGTTAGCAGCAGTAGCGAACTGTGTCTGAACAAACTGCTTATCAAAGTTGCTGAATGTCTGATTCGGACCATATACATAATCAAGCATTTTGTACGCTTCTTCCTTGTCTGTACCATAGGTATGAAGCGCAATGATTGTTGCTGCCATCGGTGCAAACATTCCGTAGTCATAATCGCCCTCAACTTTTGATTTCAGGCTGAATTTTTTGAGCTCATCCAGAGTGGTCGGAAGCTTATCAAATGTATATGTGATTTTTGCAAGAGTGACATCTTTGGATGCTGTTTTTCTGTCTTCGGAAATGGTGTATCCCATTGCTTCCAGCTCATCAGCAGAGATCTCTGCTGTATTGATCTCAAACTCAACGTGTTTATCAACGGTATCATGCTTTTCCGTGTAATACTTTTCGCTGTCAGGAACATCCTCGACCGGTTCATCAGGCAGTTCATTGATTGGCT
>ACOK01000098.1 GCA_000174895.1 Ruminococcus flavefaciens FD-1 | reverse complement strand
CTGACAAAGTAGTAAAGCAAGAGTAGCGATGCTTTACGGATGGTTTGCAAGAATTATGAATCGCCCCAAAAAGTAAATGCTGTTGCCGTGTATGAAAAAACAGGAGACGCCTAAGCATCTCCTGTTGCCTTAATCATCATCGAATGAGAATATCTCCTCAACGGTAGTACCGAAAAGCTTGGCGATATCCATAGCCAGCTTCAGTGAGGGGTTATACTGTCCCTTTTCGAGGCGGATTATGGTCTCACGGCGGACTCCCACTTTTTCGGCAAGTTCGCCCTGCTTCATGTCATATTTGGCACGGTACTCCTTTAATTTTGTTTTCAGTTCGCCCATTAGTCGCCCTCCACGCAGTTTTTCGGAGTTCTGTCAAGGATGAGGAAAACGGCGCTTCGCAGTATCACAGCACCGAGAGTCAGGAACTCAAATACAGCCTGTCCAGCCGATACTTTCTGAAACCTTGCAACTATCAGCATACCTATTGCCCACAATGCAAGGAGAATTATAAGAACGTGCTTCATTCTGTAGTTCATTATCTTTTCCTTGTTCATTCCTCTTCCTCCTTGCTGTCGACCTGTGACGGATTGTCAAAGAAGGTGAAAAGCAAGCTTCTCAGGGCAATGCATCCGAAAAGAGTGAGCCAGCAGAAATCGGTGCAGATAAAGCCGTGAATGAAGTTATCGAGGATAAGTCCAACGAACATCACCGCAAACAGAGTATACAGCGTTATCTTGTTGGCTTTGGCAAGGTTATACTGCACCATTTCGTCCTTTGTTTCCATTTTGTAGAATATCTTTCCGACTATAAGCTGACCGACTAAGACGATACCTGCGCCTACAATTGCGGATATCCAGTCAACGTCTTTGCCCTTTATTTGGTGCATTATATAGACCACTATAGGTACTATCGCAAAGCTGTATATAAATGTATGGAATTTCACGTAGGTGAATTTCTGTTTATTATTCTTCTCCATTATTCATCATCCTCTCCGTCGAATATCCCGTCGCTGTCCGAATCAAGGCGCAGGAAGTTGCAGCTGTTGAAAAAAAGAAAAACCGACATCAGAAGAATTAATATATCTGCGGCATTGTCCATACCGATACTGATTGTCAGCGGCTTGCCTGCTATGATGTTATACATCACGGAAAAAAGGAATCCCAAAGGCAATAGCGCAGTCATCATATAAAATGTACTGAGGTTTGCTTTCATCTTGTTGATTTCCGAAAGTTCGTCATCTTTCTCTACCCTGTGTGAAAAAATCATCCATATCAGCCAGAATGTGAGAACGCATACTATAAATATAAGTGCGGTAGTAAGTGCGCTTTTGCCGAATAATATCCTTACTGCCATCCTGACTGCAAGCAGGATGATAACTGCGCCCTCGCCTATAATAACCATTTTGTAGAATTGTTTCAGTGAGAGATCTTTCATTTTTTTCATTATTCATCATCCTCCTTGTCAACACGGTCAAGCATTACGAAATACAGGCTTTTCAGACCGTTTACCAGACAGTATGCCGCAAACAGGAGACTGCCGATGTTTGAAGCGTTGATAGCAAAGCTGAATCCGCCTATGGAAAATACGATCTCAAGGATACCGCCTATGACAAGAAGCGTAGCGGCAGTCAGCTTTCCTGCCTTGTTCATAAGCTGACGTGCAAGTTCGTCCTCCTGCTGAATGCGGTGACCTTTTATGGCCTTGAAGAAAAGAATTCCCATCATCACTTCTGCCACAGCAAGAAGGATAAGTATTATCAGTACGGGGATGAGATTTTCTTTTTTGATGATAGTGATACCCATAAATGTCATGAATCCCATAAGGAAGCCTACAGCCGCAAATTTATGGTAGCTGTGCAGATTTACCACGGGACGGCGGTTTCTGCCGTTCTGTTTATCAGCGAGTCTTTTTATCTCGTCCATTGAAGCGTCGGGGTATTTTTCTCTTAATTCTTTAAGTGTTGCCATGATACATCCTCCTTTGAAGTGATTTATTTATCACTTTCTGTGACAATTATATCACCTCTCATCTGCAAAGTCAATAGAGAAGTGACAAATTTATCACATTTGTATATCTGTACAAATCTTTAATGTCATCATTGTGTAATATAGCTAAAAGCGATGGAGGATTCAAGGGCAAATCTTATTGCAGGGTAACCCATCCCCGGGCTCCCGTTGCAGATATTACGTTACCCATTGGCGGATTATATCAAGGGCGCTCGGAAAGCGCCCCTACAAAAAAAGAGACCACGGCGGTTGTGACAGATTGGCGAGGGCGCACACTGTGCGCCCCTACATTATTCTACCCGACATTTGATAAACCCAAGGACCGCCAAAGGCGGCCCCTACAAACTAACAACTCTAATTATGTTTGGGCGAGCGCTCAAGCATTAAGCCTGACCAAAAAAGCAAAATCCGACAGGAGGGAGAGAGGAAAAGGGTTGAGGGAAAAGAGAGTCCAGAGAGGAAAACCGACTGGGAAAAGGAGAGAGGGGGGATGTCGGATTTTGCTGCGTTTTTCTTTCTCCCCTCTCTCCTTGTCCCAAGAGGTGTTCCTCTTTGGGAGACAAGAAGTTGCCGTAAGAAAAATATGAAGCTATGTGGGACGTCGTGGACGCCGTCCCCTACAATAACGGGCAGTTATGGCGGTATTCCGATGGCGCACGGAATGCGCCCCTACAGATGCGGCTCGGTGTAAATGAAGCAAGGACCGCCAAAGGCGGCCCCTGCAAATTGATTAGCTGACACTGCGAGATAAAAAGTAAAACCGTAGTGAAAAATGCGTGAAATTCGTTGCAATAAACTGCAAATTATGTTATAATCGTATTGAATAGACCAAATCGGGCAAAGGCCCGTTCAGATTGAGAGGGAAAACTATGATAAAACCAAGAAAAACTGCGGCTTTTATGCTGAGTCTGCTTCTGTGCGCTTCAGCCTGTATCCCTGCCGCTCCCTTTGTGAATGCAGAGACTGCTTACGAAGGATGGGGCGATACTCCGCCTTCTGCATATACAGATGAGGACGGAAATACATATGAGAGCGAGGATGACCTTCTTGCGTCATACCCCGTTTCAGGCGATTTCACCTACTCGGAAATGGATGACGGAAATCTCTGTATACAGCTCTGGTCAGGCACGGACTCAGAGGTAACTGTACCCGAGACTATCGACGGCAAAAAGGTAACGTATCTGGGCAAGTACGCTTTCGGCAAGGACCACGATAACTGCCCTGTTGAGTCAATAACTCTCCCCGACAGCATTGAATATATCACCGCTGACAATCCGTTTATCTACTGCACTAAGCTGAAAGAGATAAATGTAGGAAGCGGAAACAAGGAGTACACCTCCGTTGACGGTGTGCTTTACACCAAGAACAAAGAACTCCTCGTCTGCTATCCTGCCGCAAAGGAAGGCGACAGCTTTACCATCGACAGCAAGACCAAGAATATAGGCACTTCCGCTGTATTCATGACAAAGCTGAAAAATATCACATTCCCGTCCTCTCTTGAAGCTATAGGACGCCATGCTTTCAGCAGCAACCAGAACCTTAAAGCTGCTGACCTGAGCAAGACAGCTGTAACCGATATCGACGATTTTGCTTTCACCGACTGTGAGAAGCTCAGCGATGTAAAGCTCCCCGACAGCATCGAGACTATCGGCGGCGGCGCTTTCTCAAACTGCTTTGCCATCGAGGAGATAGAGCTTCCCAAGGGACTTCTTTCCGTGGGACAGTCAGCTTTCGCCAATACAGGCCTTACATATATAATCATCCCGTCTTCCGTGCAGAATATAGGCTATTCTGCTTTCGGCTACAATATAGCTGACGACGGCACTGAAACGGCGGTTGAGAATTTCACAGTAGTCGGCGAATCCGATTCGGCTGCATCCGCATACTGTGTGGACTCTGATGAAGACTACGATTACCATAATAATTTCGCATTCATGACTCCAGAGAATTTCGAGGAAAGTCAGGAGATAAAGAATCTTGAAAAGAAGTACTACAACGACATCGAATACGCTATCGTTGACGGAAATGCCGTTATCACGGGCTGTAATTCATCTGAGGTGGAGCTTGTGGTCCCCGATACTCTTGACGGACACAAGGTAACAGCGGTCTATACTACCGCTTTCACAAACTGCGGAGCTTCGCATATAGTGCTTCCCGAGACTGTTACCGAGATAAGAAAGGGCGCATTCTACAGCTGTCAGTATCTCACATCAATCGTACTCCCGAAGAGCGTCAAAGAGATCGGCGAGGCCGCTTTCGGTGACTGCCCTATGCTGGTAAAGGCTGACCTGGGCGGCGCTGAGGTGCTGGGCGCTTCCATATTCGAGACCTGCCCATCGCTCGAAAGCATCACCATTTCAGGCAACTGCAAGAATATCGACGATTCCGAGCCTTTCATCGAGTACAACAATCTCAGGGAGATAAACGTATCCGAAGGCAGCGAGGGCAGCTTCTGCTCCGTTGACGGCGTACTCTATGACAAGGAAATGACCTCTCTTATGGCATATCCTGCATCAAGAGAGGCGACCGAATTCAAGGTGCCGCTTTCCGTAAAGACTATCGCTTCATCCGCTTTCGCATACAATAATAATCTTGAGAGCATCGACCTTTCAAACGTTGAGGAGATCGGTACATACGCCTTTGAAAACTGCAAGGCGCTCAAAAAGGTTAAGATGTCAAAGAAACTGAGAATACTCGGCGCTGACGCCTTCTATGAGTGCATGAAGCTGAAAAGCCTCAGATTCTACGACAAGATCGAAAAGATAGGCACATATTCATTCGGCTTCTTCTATGACGACGAGATTAACCTCGTAGACGAAAGCTCTGCCGACAAGGAACCGACAGACGCTCTTATCGAGGGCTTCAAGGTCTACGCTGAAAAAGGCTCTATCCCTTATCAGTATGCCGAGGATTACGGTATAAAGGCAGTTTCTGGCACCATCGAGATAGGCGAACACAATGTATCAAAGATGTTCCTTATAGTAATGGGAGTACTTCTTGCGGCTGTGATACTTCTCATCATCATCCTTGCAGCTGCGAAGAATCATAAGAAAAAGAAGGAAGAGCAGAAGATCGAGAAGATAAAGGCAAATGTTGCCGAAAAGATAAAGGCTAAAAAAGAACAGGCTGAAAATGCCGAAGAAGAAAAGGCAGAGGAGGCGGAAGCAGATGAAGCTGAATAAACTCCTTTCCGCAGCCGCAGCCATAGCAGCTGCACTGTCATCGCTTGCAGCATTCCCTGCCGGCGCTGAGGGACTTCAGGGACCGGACGATGTACTCTCCGACGGTGCGTTCATCTATGACCTTGTTGACGGATGCTATACCATAAAGCGCTGTACAGCTTCAATAGTTACCGAGATACCTGCTGTCAGAAACGGTGTTACCATAAATGCCATAGGCGACAATGCCTTTGCGAATTGCAGCGCTATCTCAAAGCTGGATATTCCCGATTCCGTCAAAACTATCGGTGATAACGCTTTTGTCGGCTGTACATCCCTTTCCGAGGTGATACTCCCGGAAAGACTTGAACATCTGGGTGAACACGCATTTATGGGATGCAGTATGCTTGAGACTATAACTCTCCCGGAAACTCTCACGGAGATACCTGCATATGCTTTCAATATGTGCGACCATCTGAAGTCAATAGATATCCCCGATACAGTTACTTCTATAGGCGACGGCGCATTCTATGAGTGCACCAGCCTTGAAACATTCCGCATCCCTGCTTCCCTTGAAAAGATCGGAACACTTGCCTTCAACGAGTGGTACTCCATAAAGGATATCGATGCATCCGCCAACGATTCATATGTAGTTGAGGACGGTATGCTTATGGATAAGAAAAAGGCTGTCATTTACCGTGGACTTGCTTCCATTGAGGGCGACCTGTACATCCCCGATACCGTTACCACCATCAAGTCAGGCGCATTTTCGGGATGCCTCGGTATAAGCAATCTGTTCGTCCCCGACAAAACCACAGTTATAGATGACTATGCTTTTGCGTACTGCCACAACATCAAAAAGGCAGACCTGCCGGAGGGGCTTTCCTCTATCGGAGAATGGGCGTTTGCGTTTGATGAGGGACTTACCACTATCGAGATACCGACAACAGTTTCGTCCATAGGGCCTCTTGCTTTTGCAAACTGCATAAACGCCGACAAGGTGCTGATACCCGAAGGTGTCGGAACCATCGGAGAAAAGGCGTTTATCGGCTGTGATGCGCTGAAAAGCGTGAACGTGCCCAAGAGCGTTACATCTGTAGGTGAACAGGCATTCGGCAAGACCTACGACAACGAGGGAAATGTCATTGACCTTGAAGGCTTCACCATGAGCGTATTCGGCGGTTCTGCCGCCCATAAATACGCAAAGAAGGCAAAGGTGAAGTATGACGTTGTGGGACGTGACCTCAGCAGTATCATCTTTATTATCGTTGTTATCGCACTTATAATCGGAGTTATAGCAGCGGCTGCTGTGCTTATGACAAAGAGCAGAAAATCCGCTGACCGTGGCGCTAAGAAGGCTAAGAAGAAAGCCGAAGAAAAAGCGGCTGAGGAAAGCTATGAGAAGATAGTGGAGACCGACAAGAAGAAAGACAAGAAGAAAGACAATAAGAAAGACAAAAAGTAATAGTATTAATACAGCCCATAATGGCGCACTTTCTGTGCGCCATAATATTTTTGAAGAGGTGGATCATATGAAAGACTTTATCCGACTTACCGACCTGACAAAAGACGACATTTTCAGCATTTTCTGCATTGCCGACAGACTGGAAAAGGGAGAGTTCAGAAACTTCCTGAGCGGAAAAACAGTAGTGATGTTCTTTCCCGAAAGCAGTATCCGCACCCGTGTCACCTTTGAAAAGGGAGTGTACCTCCTCGGCGGACAGACCATTCTTTTTCCGCCCGGGACCCTTGACAAAAAGGAAGCGCTGGTCGATGTAAGCGGCTACCTCGGAAACTGGGCAGACGCAGTTGTCATCCGTCACAAGGATATCGCAAAGCTTGAATCTATCGCAGAAAACCACGAATATCCCGTGATAAACGCCATGACCGATGCGAACCATCCCTGTGAGATACTCAGCGACCTCTACGCCCTCTCGAAGATACGTGACGACTTCACAAAGGATAAGTACCTCTTCTGCGGAAAAGTCGGAAATATCGGCCATTCATGGAAGGAAGCCGCAGATGTTCTGGGGCTTGACCTTGCACAGTGCTGCTGTGAGGCCTGCGAAATGGACGGAGTTCCCGTTTTCTATGATATCGACAAGGCAGTGATCGGCAGAGACATAATCTGCACCGACTCGGTGCCTGCCTATATTGCTGACGAATACGACGAATGCCGTGTCACTCTTGAAGCTATGAAGAAGGCAAACAAGGGCGCAGTCCTCAATCCCTGTCCGCCGTTTTTCCGTGGTGAAGAGGTAACGGCAGACGTTATCGACAGCGAATATTTCGTGGGCTACGGCTTCAAAAAGTACCTGCTAACCGTTCAGCAGGCGATAATCATTTACTGCATGAGCGGAGGTAACTGCTGATGATATTCCGCACTCCAGGTTACTACGGGAAGTTCAGATGCATCGCCGACAAATGCACCGATAACTGCTGTATAGGCTGGGAGATAGACATCGACAGCGAGACTATGGACTATTACTCATCGGTTGGCGGAAGCTTCGGCGGCAGGCTGAAAAACAGCATAAAGGACGGTTCATTCGTGCTGACGGAGGGGGAACGCTGCCCCTTCCTCAACAGCCGCAATCTCTGCGATATCTACACTGAACTGGGCGAGGCACACCTTTGTCAGATTTGCACCGACCATCCCCGATTTTATGAGTGGTTCGGGAATGTGAAAGAGGGCGGCCTGGGACTTTGCTGTGAGGCGGCGGCGAAGCTGATACTCTCCGAAGATATGACTCTTACGGAGACCGTCATCCCCGATGAGGACTGTGATGAATGTGACAGCGGATTGTATGAACTGCTTCTCAGCGCCCGTGATGCTATTATAAAGCACTTGCAGAATGACAGCTTTCCCGAGGCTGTCTGTACCATGCTTGATTTCGGCGAGGAACTGCAATTCCGCATAGACAACGGCGATCTCACGCTTCCTGCATGGGAGAGGACAACACAGGTGGAAACTCCTGATATACAGGCGATTATGGAGTTTTACGCATCTCTTGAGCCTATCGATGAGAACTGGCGGCCATACATGGAACGCTGTATGGCGGGGGAGGGCAGATACTGTCCCGAGTATGAGGTGTATCTGCGTAGGATAGCCGTTTACAGCATATTCCGCTTCTTCATGAAAGGAGTTTTCGACGGAGAGATACTTTCACGTGTGAAGCTGGCAGCGGTCAGCGCATGGATGGTGGGGCATCTGGTGCTCTGCGAGGGCAGGGGAGCTGATATTGCCGAAACTGCGAAGAATTACTCAAAGGAAGTGGAGTACAGCGAGAAAAATCTCGACGCACTTGCCGATGCTTTCTACGATGAGGAATGCTTCAGTACACCACGCATAATGGGTATGTTTGCGGATATGTAGGTGTCAGGTATCAGGATGCAGGGGCGGATATCATCCGCCCCTGTTATCATGAGTATGAACTATATCGACTTAGTATATTTACAATTCGGATAATTAGAACATCCATAAAACTTATGTCCTATGTTATATCCTCTTTTAGCAGTGCGAATAATCAACTTTGCACCGCAATTAGGACATATTCTTTTTCTCTGTTCAATTCTTTTTATGTGTTCTTTTTTTGCTTCATCACTTGTAATTTTGTATTTGTTTAAATCGGCATTTGTTTTATCTATTTCAGCGCTTGAAAGAGCATCTTTTGATTGTTTCCATATTTTACTTATAACATCTAAAATTTGCTCTCTTTTAAAAACGTAGGAATTTGAAGTATTCTTTATTTGTAACTTACATCTTTCGGAAAATACTATTAATGAAAACATAGGGACATCTGATTTCAACAGCTTTCTTAGCCAAAAAAT
This sequence comes from Ruminococcus flavefaciens FD-1, assembly GCA_000174895.1. Classification (GTDB taxonomy): domain Bacteria; phylum Bacillota; class Clostridia; order Oscillospirales; family Ruminococcaceae; genus Ruminococcus; species Ruminococcus flavefaciens_A. The sequence goes on along the minus strand of ACOK01000098.1, from coordinate 62,542 downwards.
ATGTGAAGCATTTTGTTTAATCGGATTATAAAAACGATGCTTTTGGCTTGTTAAATATTGTATCCATTCCTGCTGTAAAGAATCTCCTAAAATTAATCCAGAATAATTTTTGCTTTCAATAACAAAAATACCTTTTTTGGTGATATAAATATGATCTATTTCAGTCATATCATTATTATGAGTTGGAATATATATATTCCTTAAAGCAATACCACTATAACCTAAAGAATTTACAGAATAAAGCTGTTCTTCGTTTAAATACTCTCCATATTTTCCGATTTCTTCGCTTGATTCACATAATACGAACGCTTTTTGGAAATCTTCGTCAAAATCATCATCGAAGTCATCATCGAAATCATCATCAAAATCGTCGTCGAAGTCATCATCGAAATCATCATCAAAATCGTCGTCGAAGTCATCATCGAAATCATCATCAAAATCGTCGTCAAAGTAATCGTCGAAGTCATCATCAAAATCGTCATAACAGCACATTTTTTCACCTTCTATTGTATTAAAATCTGGGAACCATTAATTATTACGATTCGGCACAAAAGAAGACTATTCTCCAACCTCAGCCGAATTGCACACTAAAATTATAACACGATGAAATAAAAAGTCAATTATGAAGAAATATCAAGCGGTTAAAATTAACTAACAGAAAAATCATACCTTTTTAGTTGCTTAATGAATTGCGAATGTATGATATGAGTTTTTTTATGCTTAATATAGTTAGCGAATACTAACCGTTTGGAGCATCTCTTTTGTCCGTTTGGCTTGATTCATTCGGAAAAATAGTGTATAATGTTAAAGTATGCAAGGACAGGTATCCGACTGTCTGAAAACCGAAAGGAGTATTTACAATGATTTATTCGCACGAAGTTGAAACAATGTGCCCTATCGCTCAGGGCGTTGCTCACGGCGCTGCTCCCATCCCTGAGGAGGCTAAGTGGGTAAAGGCAAAGGAGATAAAGGATATCTCAGGATTCACACACGGTATCGGTTGGTGTGCTCCTCAGCAGGGTACTTGTAAGCTTACCCTCAATGTCAAGGAAGGCGTTATCCAGGAAGCTCTCGTTGAGACTATCGGATGTTCAGGTATGACTCATTCAGCTGCTATGGCTGCTGAGATCCTCCCCGGCAGAACAATCCTCGAGGCTCTTAACACAGACCTGGTTTGTGACGCTATCAATACAGCTATGAGAGAACTCTTCCTCCAGATCGTTTACGGACGTTCACAGTCTGCATTCTCTGAGGGCGGTCTCGTTATCGGTGCAGGTCTTGAGGATCTCGGTAAGGGTCTCCGTTCACAGATCGGTACTACATACGGTACTCTCAAGAAGGGTCCACGTTACCTCGAACTCACTGACGGCTATATCACAGGTCTTGCTCTTAATGAAGACGACGAGATCATCGGCTACAAGTTCATTAACTTCGGTAAGATGATGGACTTCATCAAGGCTGGTGACGATGCTAATACTGCTTTTGAGAAGGCTCAGGGTCAGTACGGCAGAGTTGCTGATGCTGTTAAGATCGTTGATCCAAGAAAAGACTAAGGAGGACTTGTACAATGGCTTTATTTGAATCATATGAGAGACGTGAGAAGCAGATTCTCGCTGTTATAAAGGAATACGGCATCAACTCCATCGAGGAGTGTGCTGAGGTTTGCAAGGCTAAGGGCCTTGACATCTACAAGATGGTAGAAGGCATTCAGCCTATCTGCTTCGAGAACGCTAAGTGGGCTTACACAGTAGGCTGCGCTATCGCTATCAAGAAGGGCTGCAAGAAGGCTGCTGACGCTGCTGCTGCTATCGGTGAGGGCCTCCAGGCTTTCTGTATCCCCGGTTCAGTTGCTGACCAGCGTAAGGTTGGTCTCGGCCACGGTAACCTGGGCAAGATGCTCCTCGAAGAAGATACAGAGTGCTTCGCTTTCCTCGCAGGCCACGAGTCATTCGCTGCTGCTGAAGGCGCTATCGGTATCGCTGAAAAGGCAAACAAGGTTCGTCAGAAGCCCCTCCGTGTTATCCTCAACGGTCTCGGTAAGGACGCTGCTCAGATCATCGCTCGTATCAACGGCTTCACATACGTTGAGACAGAGATGGACTACGCTACAGGCGAAGTTAAGGAAGTATTCCGCAAGGCTTACTCAGACGGCCTCCGTGCAAAGGTTAACTGCTACGGCGCTAACGACGTAAGAGAAGGCGTTGCTATCATGTGGAAGGAAAACGTTGACGTTTCTATCACAGGTAACTCAACAAACCCAACTCGTTTCCAGCACCCTGTTGCAGGTACATACAAGAAGGAAAGAGTTGACGCTGGCAAGAAGTACTTCTCAGTTGCTTCAGGCGGCGGTACAGGACGTACCCTCCACCCAGACAACATGGCTGCAGGCCCTGCTTCATACGGTATGACTGATACTCTCGGCCGTATGCACTCTGACGCTCAGTTTGCAGGTTCTTCATCTGTTCCTGCACACGTTGAGATGATGGGTCTCATCGGCATGGGCAACAACCCGATGGTTGGTGCTACTGTTGCTTGTGCAGTTGCTGTTGAAGAGGCTATGAAGGGCTAAAATACGTGGTTTTCTGAATTTCAGGAATTTAACAAAATTTGCCAAATAGCTCAAAAATGCGATTTGTCACCCATTTGTCACCCTAAATTCTAAGTGGATGACAAGACGGATGACAAAATCGGATGACAAGAAAACATAAACCGCCGTTCAGGTTCGTCCTGAGCGGCGGCTTTTTTCATTCGTTGAAGTAAAGTGTTTTTCCGTCGATTAACTCAAAGTCGTCAGATTTTTCAGACGCAAATCCCCCCGTGCAGACAAATCCCACGCCCGACACGGTGATGCCCTTGATGCTGTCAAGCTGTTCCTTTTCCTGATGGCATTCTTCAAGCGTCATGGGACGGTCGAAATATTTGCATTCATAGAAATCATACTGCTCCCCACGCCGTATCACGCAGTCAAACTCGCCGTTTGTTTTCGTAGCAGGATCATCGTACCAATAACTCCCGAAATCGTCGATATCGGGATATTTGCCGAGCATAGCGGCTCTGTGGAAGTATTGCAGTGCGATGCCTTCAAGCCGTCTGCTGACGAATTGCTCCAGAACAGCGTCAATATTTCGATTATAGAACTGCTCCTCACCGATACGGGCGATCGTTCCCGCCTTGCCGAAAATGAATGTGAAATAGAACCGCATCAGATTATCCACGATCTCATAAAACTGCTTTTTCTTGTCATTCCGGCGGTTGATCGGCTCGGTCTTCTGAATGGTCTCCATGTCGAGCAAAATTTTCAACTGTTTATCGAGGAGACCTGTCTCGCTGTTCGCTATTTTGTCCCGTATCTCGCTGTAACGCTTCTTGCCGTTACCGAGGATCTCCAGAATCCTTGCATCAAAGGTCTTCTGTATCTCTTTGAGCATGACATTCTCAATATGTGACCGCACCAGACCTGTTTCGGGCAGCAGAAGGCGTTCGATGTTTTCCCGAATAGTCAGGCTTGTATCCAGATTTTCCAGAACATAGGGACTTCCACCGAATACGGCATAGAAAGCGACTTTGTCACGAACAGAAAGCTCGGGATAGAATTTCGCTGCATCAAGGTAGTCAAAGTCACGGATATGCTGTATCAGCGAGAACCGTCCGAACAGCGGATTGCCCTCCTCCAGCAGTTCCTTCATCACTGTGATATACGAACCGCAAAGCACCAGCTTGACATTTTCAGGCAGCCTGTCGATGACCGCCTGCATATAGGAATCGACCTCGTTCTTCTTTTTTGTCTGCTTGAGGTAGGGGTATTCGTCGATGATGAGCAGTATCTTCTTATCGAGTGTTTTCAGGTAATCCATCATCTCAAAAAGCGAACCAAACCTGATATTCGGCAGCCCCAGCCCCTCCGAAACGCTTTGATAGATCAGCTCCAGATTGCCTTCAAAGGTGCTTGTCACGCACATATGGTTGATGACGACACCCTCAAAGCTCTTTGCAGCTTCGCTCAAAAGCGTGGATTTTCCAACTCTGCGTTTGCCGTAGACCAGCACCGCTGTCCTGCGTTTCCATGAGGAAAGCTCGGCATTTAACTGCCGGAGTTCTTTTTCTCTGCCGATAAACATAGCATCACATCTTTTCTGAAAATATTTTCTCTGAATTTTCTTTCAGTATAATGATATTATATCACATCACTTTGAGGTTGTCAAGTTTCTGAATAAAAGTTCAGTGAAAAGTTATTCAGAAAGCTGTACTGCTGATATTATGACCTGTTGATAGTATGTCTCAGATGCATAAGTCAATCCTTATTATCTTCATATTCCGTCAGAAATATAACATCATCTGGCTTAGGCGCACTGAAACGGACATATTCCTTACCTCCGTCAATCGCACATTTCTTACAGCTGCACATTACATAATCATGTGTATACTTTGATTCTATTATATCTCCGCACAGCTTGCATTGAAGTCTGTTTCGCCTTATTTTCCTATGTTCCATATTATCATTCCTTTTTGATCCAATCATCAAACAATGACCTGACAAGTACCGCATTATTAGGATCGGCACAGAAGCGGATAAACTGCTCCGCAACAAATTCAGGTGTCAAGCCCATAGGTGTGAGTATTTCTTTGAGCTGTTTCAAGAGATCATCGTCGATTTCAATACATATCTCAGCCATTTTCATCACTCATCTATCTCCCACGGTCTGCGGCAATCCTGATAATGCCAGCAATCTTCCGAGCATTTTTCCTCGATATACTTACGCATTTCTGCTCCCGTACCTGGTGCAATGGTATCAAACTGCATATCAAAGCATTCACTGCACAGGAAATAATCAGCGATCTTTGCATCTATAGTTCTGATCTCTTGATGATGCTCGTTCTCAAAGGAATGTGGAATGTCGTACAAGCTATATATCGTATCGCCCTCAGACAGCTTTTTCAGACAGTATCCGCACCGCATCTGATGCATTTGTATCATTGCTTCGTTTTCGTTTCCGTCACACCAGTGAACACCTTTGCGGCAAGCATACAGCAGATCTCTTGCTGTATTGACACTTATCTCTCCTGAATCGAGCTTTTCAAGAATAACTTTTACTACGGAATTCAAACCTCTGCCAATATCGTGACAACTCATCTTTCATTACCTCCATTGTTATCATATGCGAGCTTATCAGTATATTCATTATAGCACAGTTCCATATTGAAATAAAGGCATTTGGCGACATGATTTTGCTTCTCCCAAAATCATGTGTGAAACCTCAAAGCGCCTGAAATGGCGCATCTTACAAAAATCGCATATTTTTTCACAAAGATTGCTTGCCTATAAGACAACCTTTGACTATGGGTTTATTGTAATTCGGTCAGTATGCCTTTATACTTGTCTTGATCTCACTCTCGATCAGTGTCCTGTTCTGTCTGATCGTCACTTTCATGGAATGAAGCATCTCATAAAGAACACGCTTCTCATACGGAGAGCAGTCGTTCATCATCTCCGATATCTCCTTTTCGTATGTTCCTGTGTCAGTGTTCTGATTACCTTCCAACAGGGAGTCAACTGTTGTGTCAAGCTCCCTTGCGATCCTGATTATCACCTCCAGACTGGGCGTTTTTCTTCCGCACTCAATATAGCTGAGATAAGAGTCGCTGATATCGCATTTTTCCGCAAGCAGCATCTGCGGCATCTTTCTCGCTGTACGCACTTCTTTTATTCGTTTACCGATAAGTTTCGCATTTATTATCATTAATCGCAGCCTCCTGAATGCGATTTTTGCAAAATGTCCTTATCTATTATAAACTATCGGTTAAAACTTCGTCAATCGTTTATTCCATTTGGAACAAATAATTTATATAATAGTTTAAGTGATAATCAATCGGTTAAGGAGAAGTTGCCGTGAGTGATACAAAAGAAAGGCTCGTTCCTATCGGAGAGCGTATAAAACAGGCTCGCAAGGAGCTTGATATAAGTCAGACGGAACTTGCCGAGAGAGCCGATATCTCCGTTCCGTATCTGAGTAAGATCGAAATGGGAAAATCTGATTTCGGTGTCAGCGTGCTGATACGCATATCCGAAGCACTACAGATTTCAACAGACAAACTGCTGAGACCTGATATACCAGAAACTACCATTATTGCTGCCGATGATCTTTCAAAGGTGCTTGACGGCTGTACTCCTATGGAAAAAGCATCTATCATAGAGACTGCCAAAAATATGCGAAAAGCGTTTACAGAAGCTAAAAAGAATAAAATCTGAAAATATTTTGTGAATCTTAAACCGGAAGTCAAGTCTTGACCTCCGGTTTATTCTATTTATACAGTATTTATGCTATGATAGACTTATCCTAAAACAGCAAAGAGGTATGGGCATGATCGGCAGCGAAGAAAGATATACTACACCGGAAGAACGAAAAGCAAAAATAAGGGAGCGTTATAAGGGCATTGACCCGAATGAGCTTGATGTTATCCCTGCAATAAAGCCTGCGGATTTTTACAGTGATAAGAGCAATAAGCGCGTTGCCGTCTATGCAAGAGTATCGACCGATGATCCGAATCAGACCTCATCGTATGAGCTTCAGAAGAATCATTACACCGATGTTGTGTCACGTCATGAAGGCTGGGAGCTTAGTCAGATATACGCTGACGAGGGTATCAGCGGTACATCGTTACAGCATAGAGACTCATTTGTAAGAATGATACAGGACTGCAAGACAGGAAAAATCGACCTTATCATCACAAAAAGTGTATCCCGTTTCGCAAGAAATGTCCTTGACTGCATCGGCTATGTCAGGGAGCTTGCCAAATTACAGCCGCCGATAGGTGTTTTCTTTGAGACAGAGAACATCTATACACTCAATCCCAACAGCGAAATGAGCCTGTCATTTATCTCTACGCTTGCTCAGGAAGAAAGCCATAACAAAAGCGAGATCATGAATTCCTCTATTGAGATGCGTTTCCGACGGGGAATCTTCCTGACACCGCCGCTTCTTGGTTACGATCAGGACGAAAATGGTGACCTTGTCATCAATCAGGAAGAAGCAAAGACGGTCAGGCTGATATTTTTCATGTACCTATACGGGTATACTTGTGTTCAGATCGCTGAAACGCTTACACGATTAGGGCGAAAGACGAAAAAAGGAAATACAAAATGGTCTCCTGGGGCAGTCCTTCAACAGCTTGAAAACGAACGTCACTGCGGTGATGTTCTTGCAAGAAAGACCTGGACACCGAGCTATCTGGACCATAAAGCCAAGAAAAATAAGCAAGACCGCAATCAGTATCTGATGAGAGATCATCATGAAGCTATCATATCAAGAGATGATTTTATAGCCGTACAGCGCCTGATAAGCAATGCCAAGTACGGTTGCAGCAGGATACTGCCACAGCTCAGTGTTATACACGAGGGTGCGTTAAAGGGATTTGTCATTATCAATCCGAAATGGGCGGCTTTCACAGCAGACGATTACCGGAACGCCAGTGCAAGCGTTTATGAGGACGGTCATGTTTTCTCGGATGAGCATCAAATCAATGTCAATGCAGGAGATTTTGACCTCAGAGGCTTTCAGGTTGCAAGAGCAGAATTGTTCAATACACGGGAGAAAACCAGTATCTCATTCTCAACTTCTAATATCAAATTCTCTGCTGGATGCCTAAAAAAGTTGCCGAGAGTAGTATATGTTGAAATGCTGATACATCCCGAATTAAAACTGCTTGCAGTACGTCCTGCGGCAAAGAGCAGCAAGAATGCGATCAAGTGGTGTGTCCTGAAAGAGACCGATCATCAACCAAAATCCATAGGCGGTAAAGCGTTTTTGCCGAGATTATTTGAATTGCTCGATTGGGATATAAACTGCAAATACAGTGTCCGAGGTGAGCGGTTATCAAATGGAGCCGGAACAGAGGCAGTTATTCTTTTCAAAATGACCGATACAGAAGTATTCTATCGGGATAAACCACCCGAAAGCGACGATACCGTCTCTCCCGTCAGTTCCAAGACTATTCGTGCATTTCCTTTGCACTGGACAGCAAGTTTCGGAGATGAATACTACCGTCAGGCACAGATTAGAGAGTTGCTGAACTTTACAAATAATAAGACGTGGAATACCTCCTCTGAGGGCATACCATATATAACAGAGGAGCTTGATGTTACTTCGCCGTCCGTTCTTGAAGCTGAGATCGGCAGTATGATCGAAAATATTGAGAAAGCAGATGATAACCATGAATGAACCTGAATACAGAAACGCTGTCCAGCCTTCTATGATATCGGCAAATGCTGAGATGTCTGAAACCGAAGACATTGAGGTAGATGACAGTTTTTTTGATGATGAAATAGATGTTGTAAGAGCTGAATACGCATCTGACAGCAATGAGCCGACCATATCATTCAATAACTGTCAGCTATATGTCAATATGGTCTGCATTAAAAAATTCCCTGAGACTGACTATGTTCAGTTCCTTATCAACAAAACAAAGAAACAGCTCGCTCTGCTCCCGTGCCTGGGAGACGAACGGGATGCATTTCTTTGGCGGACTATAAACAGTAAGAACGGCAAGAGGCAACCGAAATACATAACTGCACAGATATTCAGCGCTATGTTGTTTGATTACATGGGCTGGGATATTCACTGCCGATACAGGCTCATAGGAAAAATCAAGATCTCAAGGGGAATAAAGCTCCTCGTGTTTGAATTAGGCTCATATAGAGTCTTTACAAAGGGATCAGCCGCAGGCAGTGATACCGAGCGCTCACAAGGCTATTTTCCTGATGATTGGAAAGGTCGGTTTGGTCTGCCATACAAAGAGCATGACCGAATCATGGAGATCACTACCTTCAAAAATTATGCTACCATAAGCATAACAGATAATAACAATACAGCACCCGAAGATACAACAGGAGAAAAGGTGACCGATTATGAAAACGAAATTACCAATCCTGAAAACTGATCCTGATTTTCAAAGTCTGATACCGCCGTTAAGCCAACAAGCGTATGAGGAACTTGAGTTGAACATCGTTTGTAACGGCTGCCGTGAGCCGATCAAGGTATGGGGAGATTATATCATAGACGGGCATAAGCGCTATAAAATATGCCACGAGTATGAAATTGAATTTAATACAGAAGAAATACTACTGAAATCAAGAGAGGACGCAATATCTTGGATATGTGCCGATCTCCTGCATAATCATGAGCTGCCTGAAAACTATCAGCATTATCTTATCGGAAGAAAGTACTTAGCTGAAAGAACTGTTGGTATCATGAATATCACAGGAACAAATCAATACACCCTTGACTCTTCGGGACGGAAACCACATTCAGGTGTAACTGCCACTAAAATCGGAATTGAGTTTCATATCTCGCATTCTACAGTAAGCAAATACTTGCAATACGCTAAAGCCATAGATCGTCTGAAAGCAGAGTTCCCCGATTTTGGCAGAAAAATATTATATGAAGAAATAAAAGTATCACAGGATAACATTATCCTACTTGCCAAAAAGCAGGAAGACGAAATAAAGCGGATAATTGCAAACTCAGCTGAGAATGGAAAAGTCACAACATCAGACATTGAGGGCAGAGCAGATCATATAGAAAAAGCGGTAATCCCTGTTGCAGCTAAAGCTACGGTAAAGGATATGCCCGCATTTGACCCTGATGCGTATGTATCAAGTCTGACGCTGACAATCCCGTCATGGATCAGTAGTATCAAACGCACCGCCGCCAATTCCGATATAAAAACGCTGTCAGCAAAGGCAAGGTGTGATCTTGTAAAAGTGCTGAATGACCTCATTTCAATCTCGACAACAATAAAGAACATATTGGAGGAAAATTAAATGGAAGATTACTCGAAATATGTACCGAATGTTATATTTGAACAGATACCGATCAAAAACCTTGTTTCCAGTCAGGATTATCAGCGTAATCTCTCTATGAAGCACGTCAAAAAAGCTGTTGAGAATTTTGACTTGTATCAAATCAATCCTGTAAAAGTCAGCCGCCGAAACGGCATCAATTACGTTTTTAATGGTCAGCATACCATAGAGATCGTTGCAACAGTATCCGGTTCCCGTGATACACCTGTCTGGTGTATGGTCTATGACGATCTGTATTATGAGCATGAAGCCGACATCTTCGCCAATCAGATGAAGTATACCAAAGCTCTCAGCCCTTATGAGATATTTGTCGCCAATATTGAAGCAGGAAACGATAAACAGCTTATCATCAGAGACCTGGTGGAGTCATTCGGCTTACATATTTCATCGACAAAGCAGGTCGGTGCTATCTGTGCAATATCGACCATTGAAAATATCTATGATAAATATGGACTGCAAAATCTCACAAGGGTGCTTAGTCTGACGATCGGTACATGGGAGGGCGATGTAAACTCTTTCTCGGCAAATATGCTCAGTGCTATGGCAAGGCTGATTTTTACCTATGATACGGAGCTTGTAGACGATGTTTTCAAGGAGAAGCTCGGAGAGCGATCCATAAGAGAGATCACTCGCAGCGCCCATGAAAGAAGCATCGGCTCTCTTGGATTTGCTGAGGCGATCCTTTTCTTTTACAACAGAAAAATGAAGTATCCTCTTGATATTCTGAAACTTCATAAAGCCAAAGGTCGTAAGCCTGTTATGTATTCCGAGGAAGATGAAGCGGAAAATATGGAAGATTACATCAACGGAACAGATAATTCATCGCAGGATGATGAAACAGATGAGCAGCAGAGCTTTTTTGCTCCTGCACTAACCGATAATGCCCTGAATTATTAATTGAAACTGTGGTTTTGCACCGGGGAAAGTGTTATGATTGCTGCGCATTTCACAAGAATAGTTACAGATTCTCCGCAGAGCTGGACTCCTGGTTTGCTGTGGTATATAATGTATCTACAATAAAACTTATGGAGGTCACAGCTATGTTGAAAATCTCAGAATTGGCAATGCCGAAGTCACGCAAAGTCACTACCATATGCAACGGCAAACGTGAGGTCTGGACGAACTATGAGGAAGCGAAGACGTATTTTCTTGAACTTATGATGTCTACTGACGGCGAGGAACATGAACGTGCGGAGTGCGTTTATATTCAACTTATGCACGGACTTGATGAGTGTTCAGATGAGGACTGAAAGGAGCTTTGATATGCTGAATAAAATTATGATGACAGGCAGGCTCACTTCCGAGCCTGCACTTACAACAGACAATGGAAACCAATATTGTAGGTTTGGCATCGAAGTTGAGCGACCGAGACATTACATGACTGATACATCTAAGAGTGACACATTTATCTGTATCGCCTATGACCGAAACGGCGAAATGATCAGTAATCTGTTCTCTGAAGGAGAGACTATTACTATGGTTGGTACGCTCAGGAATGCTGGAAATAATTCCACAGAGATCGTTGTGGAGGAAGTACATTTCTCAGGCGGTGGACATAAGAATACTGCTGATGCTGGAATTGTATTATGATATAGTATTTATGGGCATACTCAATCATTATTTTGAGTATGCCCATTATAACGCTATCGGCGTTAACCTAAAAAAGATTAAAAATGATACTTGACAAACGTGTAAATTTGTGATATTATATTTGGTGAGGAGGTGTATCAGGATGACATATACTAAATTTGGCGAGTTCATGAGAGTCCTTCGTGTTCAGCATCATGAGGTCATGGGCGATGTTGCTAAACTGCTCGGTGTCTCTACTCCTTTTTTATCAGCGGTTGAAAACGGGCGGAAAAATGTCCCCGATGAATGGTTTGACATCATTGCTGAGCATTACGCTCTTTCAGATGATGAAATTGCAGACATGAAGATGGCGGCTGAAAATTCAAGAAATCAGGTGAAGATCACGCTGTCCAAGTCAGAAAACTATCAGAGAGAGGTGGCATTGCAATTTGCCCGCTCATTTGATGGAATTGACGAGGATACAGCAGAAAAGATCATGGCTCTGCTGAAAAGGAGTGGTAATAACTAATGGATTATATGACCAAACCCCTAAGCAGAATTGCTATCAGGCAGATCAGCAAATATGTTAGAAGGATTTTTGGACTGAACGAGTCAGAACCGTTCCCCGTTCTTGAAATTCTCGAACGTACTTGTATTATATTTGAAGGTACAGAGTATTCTGTGCTTGAAGACGATAAACTGCCTGCTGATGTTTTTGCCTGGTGTTATCCAAAGCCCGAAGGCGGATTCATGATCGAGATCAAACAGACAGTCTATGATGGTGCTTGCTATCACGGCAACAGAGCTTTTCTGTGCTTCATATGTCATGAAATATGTCATGTGATACTGTTCTATCTTGGTTATACGCCTGTTTCAACCCGTACTCTCGCAAAAGATGAAGAAATCCCTGCGTATTGCAGTGTTGAATGGCAGGCAAAAGCACTTTGCGGCGAGTTGACCATTCCATATGACGCTACTGTCGGCATGAAAGCCAAAGCAATTATGGAGAAATACCCTGTAACAGAAGCCTCTGCGAAGTATAGGGTAAAGCAAGACAAGAAGAAAAAATGACTGTACTGTATTGAAAGGTAAGGTGATCCCGATGGACTACGATCAAGACAAAGGAAAAACGCATTGACAAGTTGCTGGTAACAACAAGTCAATGCGCTTTAGGGTGTTATGATATAATCATAACGGTTGCACGAATATTATATCATAACTCCCTCTCCTTTGTCAAGCGGCAGATTGTACGAATCTATCATCTGTTTCCCTGTTGACAGGAGAAAGGAGTATATTTTTGAAGAAAAACAACAATTTAATACGACTGCTCAATCTGAACTACCTTATGCTGACGAACAGAACGGTGTCCTGCGGTGGTATGGATTTGCCTGCTATCAACTGCAATGTATCGGTGCTTCCTGATTATATTGCTCTGTATAGTCAGACAAGTCTTTATCACAAGACGGAGCATACCGCCGTAGCATTCTTTCAGTTCGATGAGGATTTTGACGGTAAATTCGGTCTGTATTGGGCTATTTACTACAATGTCGAGGAACGCTTGGCGTATTTCAAGGAGCGTTTCAAAGGCATTAAGTATGTCATTATCCCCGATTTTTCGGAGCTTGGTGATATTCATAAGATTGAGAACAACTATCGGCTGTTCAAAGGTCGAATTATCGGGCTTTGGTTCATGTTTGAAGTCGGTGCAGTCGTAATTCCAAACATTACATTTCCTACCGAGGAAAGTGCTAATTTTGCACTTGACGGATATGGCGATTGTTCGGTTGTGACTATCAGCACCAAAGGTCACATGGGCGATCCTGCCGAAAATTCGAGGTTAAAAGCCAATATCCGATTGACGGTTGACAAGCTCCCGAACCTTAAAACAATCATTGCATACGATGTGTGCAGTACCAATGATGCTACACTTGATACGTTCTCCTACGCTATCGAAAGAGGTATCGAGGTCGTTATACCCGATAATACGTTGAAGAATCGTAATATGACCTTGTATCAGGAAAGGCATACTCGAAAGGCGGTGGTGTCATGAACCACGGCAATTCGGGACTTGCACATGGTACAAGCGGTTCTCCGCAGCTTATGCTTGAAAATAGTGACGCTACATTCGTAGCATCTTCTAATGAAAGCAGATTAGCATTAGAGCATATTGTAAATACCATATCGGAGAGAGCAAAAGGTCTTGATTTAAGAGAACACCCCTCCGTGCATCGTCAGCTTAGTAAAACGAAAATGAAGGCACTTGCCAAAAAGGTTGAAACAAGACAGGCTACGAAAAAAGAGTACAAAGAATATCAATGGAACGTCAGATTCCGAGAGAGAAGGAAAAAGGGCGTTAAGAGATTTTGGCGGCAAGAGCGAGAACGATTGCTCAGAGGAGAGCGAGGTACTCGAAATTGGACTAAAGAGCAACGAGCCGCTATAATCCGTGGCGAAACGCCAAAATTTAAGGGGCTTTATGTTATTGGTCACCATTCATACAGTGCTGTTAAGTACCCACATTTAGCTGATAAGGGTGAGATCATTTATCCTGCGACATCACGAGAACATTTTAGGGGCTGGCACGGAGGAAACTATAAGAAAAGCTCGGCTGGTAAACCGATTGTTCTCATAATTGATTTTTAGGAGGAAAACTAATATGGATACATTAGGACTTAAAATCGTTGGTACAGCAGTTTCCGTTCAGGGAATAAAAATCATCAGAGCAGAAACTAATATGTCTATTTCTGAAATCAAAAGCAGAGCTGCGCAGAACGCATACATTGTTGAGTGTGATGCGGTTGACGAAAATGGACTTGCACTTATCATAAGGCTTTTCAATAAGCTGACAAGTGCCGGCATCTCATGTGAGCTTTATGAACACGGGAGACTTAGTTCCATTGAATTCTTTAATAATCTCACCGATATGTACTCTGAGATTGACACAGAAGTTGATACGCTCATTGATAACGAATTAAACGATGAAGCATAAACGATATGAATTATAATAATCTATACGCCGATTTCAATTCACTGTTTCCTGAATGCACCGATGAACTTAAAGCATTGGCAAATGCGGCAGATGCAGAAGAAACAGACGGTATGCATATTATGTTCTCGTTTGTTGTTATTCCTTTCATTCTTGATCTTCTCAATAATGATAAGGCTAAACAGTATATGGGTACTAATATTGGGTACTAATATGATAGAGTGTTGTAAAAGAGCAGAGCAGTTCTTACAGGTCGGTGAATAAACGTAAACAAGCGGTCAACCTACACAGGCTGACCGCTTTTCTGTCTATTTTTCGTATTTATGAAGCTATGGATTATTCTTCGGATAAATCTTCATCGGTGAGAATGATCTCGCCGTTTTCTTTTTCATACTGCTGTATCTTTTGCTTGACGAGTGTTTCGATCATATTTGTCATGGAACGGTTTTCGGTTTCAGCGATCTTCTTGATTTTTGCATGATCGTCCAAATTCAGACGGAGCGTAAACTGAGATTTTATAACAGCCATAGCGATACCTCTCTTTCACTATTATGATACCACCTTGACATATATTTGTATGCAGTCTACTTGACACCACATTGACACCTTGATATAATAAAAGTAGTAATTACTTAAAAGAGGTGTGCCGATATGTTAAACATTTATACTGTCAGTTTCTTCGGGCATAGGTACATTGACAACGCACCAGAGGTGGAGCAGCATCTTGACTGTCTACTGCATGACCTTATCGTACAAAAAGAGTATGTTGAATTTCTGGTAGGCAGAGACGGAGATTTTGATACTATTGCTTCTGCCGCTATAAAGAGGGCAATCCACAGTTATGGCTATGGCAATGCTCATTTTATCCTGATGCTGCCTTATATGAAAGCGGAGTACCGTGACAACGAAAAGGAGTTCCTTGACTACTACGATGAGGTCGAGGTGTGTGCCGAATCGTCCGAAGCTCACCCCAAGTCTGCTATACAAGTCCGTAACAGGTGCATGGTTGACCGATCAGACCTTGTCGTATGCTGTATTCAGCATAAAAGCGGCGGAGCGTATAAAACTGTGCAGTATGCTGTGAAACAAGGAAAACAGGTCAGGAATCTATCTGATTGTCAGCTTTGATTACTGATACGCAGTTTTAGAGCGTTTGTTTGTGAAAAGATGCGAAATTATTAGCGTTTGGCATTGCAAAATATGGTGAAATGTGGTATAATATATAAGATAATACCCTGAAACATTTGAGGGGCATGGAGGTTATAACATGGCAAAAGCTGCTAAACCGAAAAAAGTTGTTTCAATGGAAGAAGCTTTATGGAAATCTGCGGACAAGCTCCGTGGCTCTGTTGAGCCTGCTGAGTATAAGCACGTTGTTCTGAGCTTGTTCTTCCTGAAATTCGCAAGTGATAAATTTGAAGCTCAGCGAAAAATGATTGCTGAGAAATATGGGGATAAGTTTGTTGATAATATCGCTTTTTACACGAAAGATAATGTTTTCTACCTTCCTGCTGAGAGCCGTTGGAGCTTTATCATGGAAAATGCAAAGCAGGATGATATTGCACTGAAAATAGATACCGCGCTCTTTACGATAGAGAAAACAAATCCTGCACTGAAAGGCGCACTTCCCGACAACTACTATTCCCGTCTGCATATCGACACAAGCAAGCTCGCATCGCTGCTTGATGAGATTGATAAAATCAATACCGATGATTCCGAGAATGATATTATCGGGCGTATCTATGAGTATTTTCTCGGCAAGTTTGCTCTCGCAGAAGGTAAAGGCAAGGGCGAATTCTATACTCCGAAATGTATCGTTAATCTTATTGCCGAGCTGATAGAGCCATATGACGGCATACTGTATGACCCTTGTTGCGGTTCGGGCGGAATGTTCGTGCAGTCAATAAAATTCGTTGAAGCCCACAGCGGCAACAAAAAGAAAGTATCTATCTACGGTCAGGAGTATACCAACACCACATTCAAGCTCGCAAAGATGAACCTTGCTATTCGTGGCATTTCTGCTAACCTGGGCGAAATGGCTGCGAACACCTTTACTAACGATCAGCATAAAGACCTGAAAGCAGATTACATCATGGCAAATCCTCCATTCAATCAGAAGGAATGGAGAGCTGAGAACGAGCTTGTCGATGATCCCCGTTGGAACGGTTACGAAGTACCGCCTACAAGTAATGCAAACTACGGCTGGATTCTGAATATCGTTTCCAAGCTGTCACAGAATGGTGTTGCTGGCTTCCTGCTTGCAAACGGTGCTTTATCTGATGACGGCACGGAGCTGAAAATCAGAAAGCAGCTCATTGACAACAACCTTGTTGAAGCGATTATTATTCTACCGAGAAGCCTGTTCTACACAACAGACATCAGCGTTACGCTCTGGATACTGAATAAAAACAAGAAAGCCCGTGATGTTGAAAAAAACGGCGAGACTATTCATTATCGTGACCGTGAGCGTGAAATACTGTTTATGGATCTGCGTCAGATGGGCAGTCCGTTTGAAAAGAAATATGTGGAGCTGACCGAGGAAGACAGAGCCAAAGTTACAGCTACATACCACGCTTGGCAGCAGAAAGGCTATGAAGAAACCTATCAGGATATTCCTGAGTTCTGTTACAGCGCTTCTTACGATGAAGTTGCTGAGAAGGGCTTCACTCTTGTGCCAAGCCGATATATTGAGTTCGTGAACCGTGATGAAAACATAGATTTTGATACCAAGATGAAGGGCTTGCAGGCTGAACTGAAAGAGCTGCTGATCGAAGAAGAAAAGTCTAAGGCTGATCTGCTGGAAGTGTTTAAGGAGTTGGGGTATGAAATCGAAATATAAGTTTTCGGAATTAATCGAAGAAATCTCCGAACAGAACACAGAGCTTAAATATGGTTTAGATGATATTGTAGGAGTGACGATAGAAAAGGGACTTATTCCAACGATAGCAAATTTGCAGCAGACTGCACTAAATAAATTCTATATCGTAAAGCCTGATACTTTTGTCTATAATCCCCGAACTCATGGAGTTAGACTTGGAATGGGATTTAATAAAACAAACTACACTTACATAACATCTTGGAATAATATTGCCTTTAAAGTTAAAGATGATGCACTGAGAATATTAAATCCTGAATATCTGTGGCTTTATTTTAATCGTTCAGAATGGGATAGAGAAACAAATTATCATGCTTGGGGCAGCTCAACTATTGTTTTTTCGTGGAATACTTTTTTGAACTTAGAAATACAGATTCCTGAAAAATCTTATCAAGATAATCTAGTGAGACAGTATAATGCTATCAAGCGTAGAATTGCTTTGAAACAGCGGATAAATGATAATTTAGAAGCAACTTTAATGACGGTTTATAAAGATAAAGTAGCTGACAATAGCGAGATAACAACAACAAGTCCATTAGGAAGTCTTTGTAAGCAGATTACAGACGGAAAACACGGTGATTGTGAATCAGAGGATAATTCAGGATACTTTTTTGTGAGTGTAAAAGACATTATAAATGGATGTATCGAATACAAAAACGCTCGTCAAATTACCCGAGCAGATTTTTCTGATGCCAATAAAAGAACAAATCTTGAAGTCGGAGATATTTTATTTACTAACAGTGGTACTTTAGGAAGAATGGCACTGATAACTTCAAGTTATTATGCCAATATAACAACATTTCAGAAAAGTGTAGCTATATTAAAACCAGACACTAAAAAAATATCTTCTATTTTTATGTATTTGTCTTTATCATATAATAAATCTAAGATTATTGAGTTCGCACATGGTTCTGCACAGAAAAATCTTTTACTAAGTGATATAAGAGGATTTGAGATTAAGTATCCTTCGGCAGAATATAGAAATGGAATAGATGATTTGATAAAGCCGCTGTTTGAAAGAATTCAGAATAATAATGAAGAACTTATAAAGCTACGAGAATTAAGTAGAATCCTGCTATCACAGATATCATCTTTAAGCCGCTAAATTATCATTTTCAAACATTTTTCGCTCCATAAAGGAAGGAGGTCGCATACATTGGGAAGTATAGTATTAGATTTACAGCAAGAAGTCATTTCTCAGGATTGCGATATTGTAAACGCACTCCGAAAAGCCCATTTGATTGCAGTCAAGTTAGGGCTTGAAGAGTTTGACAAATGGATTTGTAACGAATTAAATGGGTATCAATCTAAGGATTTATGTCCGAATTATAGAAAAATCCACTCAACTTTAATGGCTTTAAATCCTCACTACGGGTGGGTTCAAGCCGTAATAACGTCCCCAGAATTAGAGAATGAAATCTGTGAACATAGTGTTAAACAATCAGTTTCTGAAATAATTGCTTTAGTAAACTCAAATGGTGACACTTTAGGTATAAGTTGCAGCGGCACAGAAATAGATTGTTTTAATAAGATTTTTGACAATCCACTTCCAACACAATTTGTCTATCATATTTCTAAAGCATCTGTTACAGATATCGTCGAAAAAGTAAAAAATACATTGCTTGAATGGACACTTAAACTTGAAAAGGAAGGAATTTTAGGTGAGAACATGGCATTCAATGAAAAAGAAAAAGAACAGGCAAAATCTATTCCGCAGACTATAAACAATTATTATGGGAGCACGAATGTCGTTAATGGAACTGCAAGCAATAGTCCTATAGTAGCCGGAAATAATAATACTGTTTCTATTACAAAAGAAGATTTATGCAATGAATTAAGTAAGATTGCTGATGAGATAAAAAATACAAATGAGATTTCAACAGATGACATAGAAACAGCACTGGAACTATTGTCGGATATTCGTGATAAAATAGATTGCGACAAAAAGCCAAGCATTATTAAATCCGGTTTAGTTGGATTAAGGGATTTTCTTATCACTGCCGGAGGAGGATTAACTGCGAATTTACTTGCAACATTGATTACTCGATTATAAAACGGGGTGATTAAATGACTAACTTCAACGAACACGCCTTAGAAATGTCCATTATGGAGCTTTTCCAAGACGAGGAATACACCTACATAAACGGCGAAAGTATTATCAGGGATAGGTCTGATGTTCTTCTTGCCGATGATCTGCGGAAATATTTGCATGACCGTTATTCTTCTGATGGCATCACAGACAGCGAGATTGACGGAATCATTCTCAATCTCCGCAGTATTTCCGGAACTATATATGAAGCAAACAAAGCGGTATATAAGCTCCTGTGTGACGGTTTTATCCTTAACCGTGAGGACAGATCACAGAAAGACCTGTATATCAGCCTTATCGACTTTGAAGCACCTGAGAAGAATATATTCAAGATCGTTAATCAGTTTGAGATTTCCGGCATGAATAATCAGACACGCATACCTGATGCCATTATCTTTATAAATGGTATCCCTGTTGTAGTCTTTGAATTCAAAAGTGCTGTCCGTGAAGATACCACAATTATGGACGCATATACTCAATTGACTGTTCGTTACCGCAGAGATATACCTGAGCTTTTTAAATATAATGCCTTCGTTGTTATAAGCGACGGTGCGAATAATAAGTATGGCTCATTCTTCTCACCATATGATTTCTTCTATGCATGGAGAAAAATCGAATCGTCGGATACGGATCTTGACGGCATCAACTCCTTGCTGACAATGGTAAAAGGTATGTTCCGAAAAGAGCGCCTGTTGGCTGTAATAAAGGATTTTGTATACTTCCCCGATAACTCAGATAGAGATGTGAAGATAGTATGTCGTTATCCGCAGTTCTTTGCTGCTACCAAGCTGCTTGAAAACATCAAGGCACACCTGCGTCCTGATGGAGATGGCAAAGGCGGTACATATTTCGGAGCAACAGGCTGCGGCAAGAGCTATACAATGCTGTTCCTTACCCGTATGCTGATGAAGTCAAAATCTCTGCACAGCCCGACCATTGTTGTAATCACAGATCGCACTGATCTGGACGATCAGCTTTCCAAGCAGTTCTTATCTTCAAAACGATATATCGGTGATGATACAGTTGTCAGCATAGAATCCCGTGAAAAGCTCCGAGAGGAATTGCAGGGCAGAACAAGCGGCGGCGTATATCTTACAACAATTCAAAAGTTCACCGAGGACATTAAATTGCTGACCGACCGCAGTAATGTGATTTGTATATCTGATGAAGCACATAGAAGTCAGGTCAGTCTTGATCAGAAGTTAAGAATTACTACCGAGGGAGTAAACAGAACTTATGGCTTTGCAAAATATCTTCATGACTCCCTGCCTAATGCCACTTATGTAGGCTTCACTGGAACGCCTATTGATGCTACAATAGAGGTCTTCGGTGCTGTTGTGGATTCCTATACCATGACAGAAGCTGTCGAGGATGGTATCACTGTAAATCTTGTCTATGACGGACGCGCTGCAAAAGTTACTCTTAATCAGGAGAAGGTTAAAGAGATCGAAGAATATTACGATCAGTGTGCAGTTGAAGGCTCGAATGAACATCAGATAGAAGAAAGCAAAAAGGCCGTAGCCAAACTTGATGTTATTATTGGCGATCCGGACCGTCTCCGCGCTGTCGCTGAAGATTTTATCAATCACTATGAGACCCGTGTTGCAGAGAGCGCTACTGTAGCAGGAAAAGCTATGTTCGTATGCTCCAACAGGCATATTGCATATCGTTTCTATAAAATAATAAAAGAGCTTCGACCTGAATGGACTGAAAAGAAGCTATGTCCTGACGGAACGGAGCTGACAGAGAAAGACAAGAAAGAGCTTAAACCTATCGAAATGATTAAGCTCGTTATGACGAGAAATAAAGATGACGAGCCTGAGCTTTATGATATGCTCGGAACAAAAGACGATAGAAAAGAGTTTGACCGCCAGTTCAAAAACGTCAAGTCAAATTTCAAGATCGCCATTGTAGTAGATATGTGGCTCACAGGTTTTGATGTTCCTGCACTTGACACTATTTATATAGATAAGCCCATTCAGCAGCATACACTGATACAGACTATTTCCCGTGTCAATCGTGTATATGAGGGCAAGGATAAAGGCTTGATCGTTGACTATATCGGCATCAAAAAGAACATGAATATCGCCTTGAAGAAATACACCAATTTTGAATGTGACGAATTTGAGGGAATAGAGCAGTCTGTGAAAATAGTCAAAGACCAGCTCGAAGTTCTCGGTCAGATGTTCCATAATTTCAATAGCGATGATTTCTTTATAGGTACTCCAAAGCAACAGCTTGATTGCATAAACAGAGCGGTAGAATATGTTCAGCTATCCAATGAACTTGAAACAAGGTTCATGGCAGCAGTCAGAAGAATGAAGCAGGCTTTCAATCTTTGCAGCTCAAGCGATAAATTCTCTGATAAAGATAAGGACTATATTCATTTCTACTGTGCGGTACGATCTATACTTTTCAAGTTGACCAAAGGCGATGCCCCCGATATATCTCAGATGAACGCCCGTGTCCGTGAACTGTTGGAGGGTGCGATTCAGTCTGACGGTATTGAGGAACTTTTTGAATCTGGCAAGCATATTGAAGTTGATATATTCAGCGATGAATACATGAACAGGATCAATGCTATTCAGCTTCAGAACACCAAGATAAAAATACTGCAAAGATTACTGTCTCAGGCAATAGAGGAATACAAGAAAGTCAATAAGATCAAAGGTATAGAATTCTCCGAACGTCTTAAACAGGTTGTTGATGACTATAATAACCGCAGGCGTGATGAAGCATATGCCAACGAAGTCCTTGACGATGTTGCCGAGCAGCTCGCCAAACTCCTTTCAGAGTTAAAAAACGAAAAAAATTCCTTTATGGATATGGGGATTGACTTTGAGGAGAAAGCGTTCTATGATATTCTAAGCTCCGTAGCCAAGAAGTATGAGTTTGAATATCCCGAAGATAAAATGATAGAGCTTTCAAAACGTATAAAAATCATTGTAGATGATAAAGCGAGGTATACCGATTGGGCAACCCGTGAGGATATAAAAGCAAATTTGCAAGTTGACCTGATTCTTTTGCTTGATGAGTTTGATTATCCCCCTGTTACCATTGATGATGTGTACAAGGAAGTGCTGGAACAAGCAGAGAATTTAAAAAAATATAGTAAATAGATTTTCATGGAGCAATGCTTATTATGAGCCTTGCTCCATTTTTATACCGTGTTTCTTGTATATAAGAAATGCGGTTATTTTTTTGCCAACACCTCGCCAACATCCTGCCAACCACAAGGCATGAAATATCTGCTATACTGAAATCACAGCAGACGGACAGCGCACTGCTATCCGAATGACTGAATAAAAAGATTGGAGGAATACCAATGAAACACTACAACGACTTCCTGATCGTAGGTATCGACCACGGTTATGGGAATATCAAGACCGCAAACACGGTAACGCCAACAGGCATCACCAAGCTCGATGCAGCACCTACCTTTACAAAGAACACTCTTTTCTTTGAGGGGAGCTACTACCAGATCGGTGAGGGACACAAGGAGTATCTTGCCGACAAGTGGCAGGACGAGGACAACTACCTGTTCACTCTTATGGGCATTGCCCGTGAGCTGAACCGTGAGGGCATCACCTCGGCTAAGGTTTACCTCGCCGTAGGTCTCCCGATCACATGGGTAGGCAGACAGCGTGAAGACTTCCGCAAGTATATGTTGCAGAGGGAGAGCGTGGACTTCAAATATGAGGACAAGCTCTACTCCGTCCGCATCATCGGGTGCTATGTTTATCCGCAGGGCTATGCAGCCGTGGTGGAGAAACTGAACGAGATGACAGGTCTGAGCATGATCGCTGACATAGGCAACGGAACAGTCAACATCATTTTCGTCAGCAACAAGCGTGTCATCAACACCAAGACCTACACCGAGAAAATGGGTGTGAACCAGTGCGTCAAGGCAGCGTCCAACGCAATGATGAACAAACTCGGTGTGACCGTAGACGAGACCATTATCCAGTCGATGATCCGTTACGGCAAGGCAGACATTGCGAGCGAATATGCTGAGGTACTCCGTCAGGCGATTGCTGAGTACGCCGAGGATATTTTCGCCCTGCTTCGTAAGTATGAGTATGATCCTAAAATGATGCGCCTTTACATCACTGGCGGTGGCGGAAAGCTGATTGAGAATTTCGGGAGCTATGACAAGGATAGAGTGACTATCATCGGGGACATCTGTGCTTCTGCTAAAGGCTATGAGTTTTTCGCCGCCGCACAGCTCAGGAAGGAGGGCAAATGATATGGGCAAGGACAGAGAGTGCGTCAGAACCACCTGTTTCCGCTTCAATATGGACAACCCCGATCACGCTAAGGCGTGGGACTATCTCCACAACTTTGACAAGGACAAGATCAAGTCCACGAATGTGGCGGCGATCACAGCGGTCAATGACTACTTTGACCGTATGGGGAGACTTGCTGACGATCCCTATTTCGAGACCCGTCAGCGTGAGGAGCGTTTTGTGGAGCAGATCGTTTCGGAGGTGGGCAAGGCTTTTATTGCCGAAATGCCGAAGTTCCTTGCAAGCCTGATGCTGAGCTTGAACAGGGGCTACCCTATGCAGTCAGCACCAATTCAGACGGTCACCGTAGGAACGGAGAACAGCAGAGAATATGCCGGGGACGACCGCACGAGCAAGCTCGCGCCTACGAGCGCCACGGAGGGCTTTGAGAACGCTAACAACAGCGAAAATGACGATTATTCGGGTATTGATTTCGATTTTATCGGCGGTTGATATAACTTGAAACAGCTTTACCGCCGTTCATATAGCGGATAACAATAACAACAGCAACAAACCAATAGATAGGGGAAAAATCGGAGATATAACGCAAAGAATGCCCGCATCAATTTGAGATTGATGCAATAGCATTTTATGCGAAAAGAGAAATCCTGCAAATATCACAGAGGAATTTGTAGAATCGAGCGCCTAACGCCAGTTGGGCGAGGCTTAAAATCGATACGGAGATCGAAAGTCTTGCAGGAACAAGACGGGCGCCCGCCGCTGGATTTGCGCCGGGCTGGTAGTACCAATGTAGTGACACATTGTTCTCCCAGCTCAGAGACGTTCCCCCTCCGAGACCTTCCCCTAAGACCGCCGCAGGCGGAGAAAGGAGCGACTATGCCAAATCGCAGGCGCTATCACTCTATCAGTCTGAAACTGAGCGATGAGGAGCTTCAGCTATGGAATACCAAGCATGAAGCAAGCGGTCTGAGCAAGACTGACTATCTGATGCAGGCTATCCGCAACAGTGAGGTGCGTGTATATTCCATTGAGGAGAGCATCGCACCTATCGTCCATGAGATCAGGAAGATCGGTACGAACCTCAATCAGCTTGCCTACTTCTCAAACATCGGGCAGGAGTATCGTGTTCGTGCCGAGATCGAAGCGATACGCAAGACCAATGACAGAGTTATGGGGCAGCTCTCCGATTTTCTGAATGACCCGAAGTTCAGCATCAAGGGCAGTAAATAATGTTCGGCAACGTGAAAGTCAATTACAACCCCTGCAAATCCAAAGTGGCGGTGGAGCGCACAGCGCACTACATTTTGGGGAAGCTGCCTCAGCAGATCAAGGACGGAGTTATAAAAACAGCCCCGAACTTGTATTGGGGCATTAACTGTGATCGTGATAATTTTCCGAGAGATGTTATGATGACGAGAAAGCTGTTTGGCAAGCGCAATTCAGGCAATGCGAACCTTTCTTATCAAATCTCGATTTCATTCTCGCCGGAGGACAGGGATAAGCTAACCAACGAGGAAGTTTTCAGGATAGCGAAAGACTTTGCCGAGAAGTTTTTTCAGGGCTACGAGGTGCTGTTCGCAGTCCACATTGACAAGCCCCACCCTCACGCACATTTTCTCATAGGCAACTGCCACACCGTCACGGGAAAGGCGTTCCGCCGAAACGAGAGAGACCTTTATAATATGTGTGAGTACCTGGGCGAGCAGTGTCAGAAGCGAGGGCTTGTCCATTCAATGCGTGAAGAATATTATAATCACGATCTTGACGACAGCCCCGATAAGGAGACTTTTGCCGAGAAGCAAATGAAAGCCAAGGGCAAAGAGACATTCAAAGATGAACTTCGGGAGGTTATCAGAATCGAGTGCGCCGACTCGAACAACAAAACTTTAGAAGATGTGGTGAATGCCCTCATGAAGCATTATCATGTGGAGTGCCGTGTCAAGGGCAACACTATATCCTACCGTCACCCAAATTTCACCGATAAGAACGGTAAACTTGTCTCGGTCAGGGGCAGTAAGCTGGGTGATAAATACACAGTGAAAGGAATCAACTATGAGCTTACCAAGATTTGGCGAGGGCAAGAAGCCTACAGAGCCGAAGCCCTCACCGCCGACACCACCCAAACCGCAGACAGGACCCAAACAGCAAACGGCGTACTTCACACGGGAACAGATGATAAAAGAAGCGGAGCGTATCCACAGGGAGTACGAACAATCACGCAAGGCACAGAGACAGGGGGCAGCAGTAATGGAATCTCAGAAACCGCACAAACAGGAAACACCGCTTCCGGAATTGGACGCAATCGAAACGAGAGTTCGGGAAATGGCGGAGGAGATCGGAGTCTCCTCGGTGGACGCACAGAGGGACGAGAGGGTTCTTCTTCTGGTGACGGCAACGCTAAAAATGTGCCAACTTTTGAAGAATTATTCGACAGCTATAAACGTCGAAATACAAAGGTTGTCCGAACATCAGATGCAGAACCTGAGCCTGCAAGAGCAGTACGCAAAAAGCGTCAGGACAGAGGTCGCTGACAGCGTTTACAACATCTATCATCAGTTCAAAAACGAGCAGACAGTGGCGTTCAGAGAGGTACAGAAGTATCTCTACGACACCTGTGATGATATGGAAAAGGAGATGATTGCCTACATCAAGTACATGAAAACGCTAACAATAACCGCAAACTGGGCTTCAAAAGAGATCAGCAAGTCAGTAAAACGTTTCTGCACCGTCAGAACGATTGGCGATCTTCTGTACTATGCCGCACCTGTTGCGGTAGTGATAGATGTGCTGCTGAGATTGTTTGATTTTATCTGATCATTCGTCATTCAAGCCGAAAATCTCAGCATCATCTTCCTCTGAAACAATGAATGATCTGATAAGCGGATCCGAGGGCGGCTCCTTGCCGTCCTCATGAGCGTGCCAGCGGGGATTGGTCTCTGTTTTTTCAAGAGTCTGCTTGATAAGATCAAAGTTTTCGCTGTCCTTGAAACGCTCAAAAAACTGAGCCTTGTCCGCCTGATACAGCAGGCGGTGTTTGAAAATGTTCTTGTTATAGTTCATAGCCAAGCAGCTCATAGCCATATCTGTGCTGAAATTGCTTTCGATCTTGAAGTAAAACTGAAACAGCAGATGATATGCAACAAAAATATCACTTTCGATCATTGTTAGATATTTCAAGGGTGAAATTCTATCAGCAATCTCAGAAAGTACTTCTTTGGGAGCTTCGCTTGTATCCGTAGAGAACAAAGTCTCACCGAACGCAAGCATTTCTTCGGGGTTGATCTTATAATCGGCTTCAACGAGCTTGCGCACAATAGAGGTTATGGAGATCGTACCGTCAGAGTTATCATGGATAAAGCCGAGGTCGATCAGCTTGTCTATCTCTGTGAAATCAATAAGCCTTGTCAATTTCTGAAACAACATTTTCGGAACACCCGATTCGGGCATGAAACGCATATATGACAGAACATATTTATCGGTAACAGTGAGGTCTGCCTTTCTGAACAGGCTTTCAATGTGACGATAGTGTGTGTCGGTCTTAGGCTTACGGTCTTTATTAGCAGGGATTCTTGCTTTCATATTCTTGATTCCTCCTACAAGGGCATCTGCACAGGTATCGGGCGTGTCGGTTCCTCTTTTTATGGAACGGGCACACAGCTCCAATGAAAACGGATATTTATCTGTTATCAACGCAAGACGGTGCATTTTGAATTTCACATCAGGATCATTCTCATCAAACGGGTAAAACTGCTTTATCAGATCATATGATTCACGGAATGTCCTTAACTCTGTCAGGTCATATACCGTAAAATCATCGTCATAGTGAGAATAGGAAATGAAAATAACATCACATTCCAATTCAAGAAGGTCAGGCAGTTTTGAGTCACGATCGGCAGGAACATTATAGTTGTCGATGATAAGCAGGAGATTTTTTCCAAATGCCGACAGAAGTTCAAGGTTTTCTTCATAGAGAGCTTCAATGTCACTGCGGATAAATGCCATATTCGGCAGAACATTCGCAATCATATCGGCTATGCCGTTACGATATTCATTGTAATTATAATATCCGATATGGGCATATTCCGAAGCATACTTTTGCGCATAAGTGCGGACAAGCTCGCTCTTGCCGACACCTGCAACGCCAGTCAGAAACACTTTACCATCGGACTGTATCAATGCGTGCAGCTCTTCAAGCTCCTTCTCACGTCCGGTAAAATATTTTGGCGGAGCTTTAGGTTTAGCTTTGGAAAACAGACCTTCTGAATTGCTGTTCGTATCAAAGTAGTAATCCGCATACCAATACTTATCAACCTTATAATATGGACGGTATACAGCAATGGTCACGGCAGTATAGAACACCTCAGCAAGATGTTCATCATCGGAATATTCACGGGAATGATTCAAAGCAAACTGCTTTTTATAGGGCTTGGATATAAGCGGATCATTGATGATAAGGTCAAAGAACGAAACGTGGAGCTGCGGCTTGTCGAGGATATATTTCAGCATACCTTTAATATCACCGAGCAGTACAGACTTATCCTTTCGCACATAAAAATCCGTGATATTAGAGGATAACGTGCGAGTGCCTTTATTCAGCTTTGACGGTTCTGAACGGTCATATTCCGGACTGGTCGGATCATTAAAATAGGACTTGAACAGCATATCCACCAATGCCTGATAGGTGCCCACAGACGATGATACGAGCTGTTTATACAGAATGGCGATTACAGTTTTGATATCACAGTTCATACGGCAGCCCCTTTCAATATTATTCCAATATAATTATAGCACAAAGCTATATCAAATTCAAGTATCAGGAGGTCATGAAATGACTATTTTCGACGATATAAAAGAGCTTGTCGATGTGCCGACGGCAGCTCGCAGTTACGGTGTAGAGGTACACCGAGGAAACATGGCGCTCTGCCCGTTCCATCGGGAGCGTCACCCGTCCTGCAAGCTGTACGCAGACCATTATTACTGCTTTGGCTGTCAGGCGCACGGCGATGTTATCAGGCTGGTGCAGGAACTTTTCGGGCTGAGGGCGATAGAAGCGGTAAAACAGCTCAACAGCGATTTCGCACTTGGTCTGGACTTGGACAAGCCACCCGATATGGAGAAAATCAACAGACGGCGCAGGGAGATCGCCGAGCGTAAGGCGGAAAAAGCAAGGGTGGAGCATATGTATGATGTTCTGCTCAGGTATTTTACTTTGCTGGACAAGTACAAAATGTGCTATGCTCCGAAAACTCCCGATGAGGAAACGGACAGGCGGTTTGTATACGCTTTGCAGAATATCGGCTATGCGGAGTATATGCTTGAAGCATTCAACCGTTTCGACAAAGAGCAACAGGCAGAAGTTAAACTGGAGGTAGACAGGATTGAACGAGAATACAAACGATGTATCGAAGAATGGGGAGAATAGCGATTCTGCCAAAGAGAATACGGCTGCCAAAGCACCACCTGAAAAGAAAAAGCAGGAACGTGAACTGCCGAACTGGATGCTCGATAAAACTACGGTCAATGAGCTGAAATTCTGTGGGGCTTTCACGCAGAAGCACCCCATGAAGTGCATCGGCGGACGGTTCTTCGACTATGACGGACTGGTTGACGAGAATGCTCTCGGGGCGGAGGTCTATCGTATGCTCCGTCAAGGAGTGTGGATAGGGCTGTCAAAAAAGGTCTTGCAGATCATGGACGCACTCAGGCTCTATACATACAGCGAACCGATACCGCCCGACATGAACTTTATCCACGTTCAAAACGGAAAGCTCGACCTGAATGGCAATTTCTATCCTCACAGGGAGTTCTGCACCAACCGCCTGAACATCTGCTATGACCCGAATATCCGAAAGGGTGCATATTATCCCGAAAAGTTCCTGACATTCCTCATGGAACTGCTCACTCCCGAAGATGTGACCACCTTGCAGGAATATCTCGGCTATCTGCTGATACCCTCCACAAAAGGGCAGAAGATGATGTTCCTCATAGGTCAGGGCGGTGAGGGCAAATCACGCATCGGTATAGTTCTTCGGGAGATCTTCATGGACAATATGCTGACGGGCAACGTCCACCGCATCGAGAATGACCGCTTTTTCCGCTACAACCTGAAAGACCGTCTGCTGATGGTGGACGATGATATGCAGATGCAGGCGCTGTCCTCAACGGGTTACATCAAAAACCTTGTCACCGCCGAAACGCCTATTGACGTTGAAGCGAAAGGCAAGCAGAGCGAACAGGCTTTGCTTTATACAAGGCTATTGTGTTTCGGCAACGGTAGTCCGAAAACGCTGTATGACAAGAGCAAGGGCTTTTCACGGCGAATGATAATCCTCACCACCTTGCCGCCACCCGAAAAGCGAATCATTGACCCCTACATCGCCGAGAAATTCATCGCCGAGAAAGAGAAGATTTTCTGCTGGATGTATGACGGACTGCTCCGCCTGCTTGCCAACAATTACCGCTTTACGATCTCCGACAAGGCAAGGCAGAACGTCATGGAGACTATGCAGGACAACTGCAATATCACGGAGTTCCTGGAAGATACGGACAGGGTGCAGTACGGGGAGAATCTGCGGGTCGCATCATCGGCGCTGTATGACAGTTACTACCATTGGTGCGAGGACAACGCCCTCACCGCCCTGAAACGTGAAACTTTTGTATCATGGCTCAGGCAGAATGAAGCGGCGTATCATATCAAGTATGATCTCAATATTCCGAGTGGGAGCAGTCATGTCCGAGGATTCAAGGGCATTGCGTTAAAGTTTAAGTCGAGTGGTTATTAAGGCGTGTAGGCGTGTAAAGCCCGTAATTGCGAACTTTTTGCCGTGTATACAGGACGTGTGATCGCAGAAAAGGCGTGTAACACACACGCTGTCAGACATTTTACACGGCATAGGTACACGCTTAAACCAGCGTATTTGCGCCGTTTACACGGGTACACGCCATTTTATCAAGTTGTTTATGTTCCGAAAAATAAAGGAGGAAAAAGAATGGAGAAAGTTCTTTACACAGTCAAAGAGGTATCGCAGATACTTCACACAAACCCATCCTATGTTTATCAGCTCATCAATACGGGGCTGCTGCCTGTTCTGAAGCTGGGCTCATATAAGGTTCGGCACGAAGCTCTGATGAAGTTTCTGTCCGAATACGAAGGCTATGACCTTTCCGACCCGAAGAATGTGGAAAAGCTCACCGCAACAGCATAAAAACTGAGGATAGCATCATGAAAAGGTGCTATCCTCTTTTATGTTTATTTGAACACATCTTCCAGCGCTCTCTTGCTCAGTTCTGCCTGGCTCTGTGTCAGATGATTGTAGATGTCCATGGTAACGCTGATGTTTTTGTGACCTAATCTCTCCTGCACATATTTAATAGGAAGCCCAGCTTCGAGCAGACGGGTGCAGTGTGTATGGCGCAGGGAATGGAATGTGAACGCAGGATAGAACTTGTGTATGACCTGACTTGTGTGCTGTATCGTTCTCGGCTGAATGAAGCCGCCGTTTTCATATACGTTTACAAAGTCAATCACGTTGCCTGTGCTTTCGTTGATGCCGAGTTCCTCATCATAATATATCAGTGAGTATTCATCGGCATAGTATTCCTTTGCCCGTATCTGTTTTTCCTGCATTTCTTTCAGCAGTTCCACGATAGTTTCATCTATATCTATCGTTCTGCTTGAATTATACTTCGGCGGAGTCAGATACCAGAACTTCTTTTCCAGATCCCATTGAAGCTGTTTATTGATCGTGACCGTCCTGTCAGTGAAGTTTACGTTATCCCATGTGATCGCAAAGGCTTCACCAAGACGCATACCGCAGTGATAAGCGAACATCAGCGGAAGATAGGTGGAACTGCCTTTCGGAAAACGCACAAATATCTCATCTATAATATCCTTTTCGATGACCTCACGCTTGTACTGTGACGAACGGTAATTGGTGCGTGAGCCTTTGGGTATCTTCACATACGCCATAGGCGAGGTTTTCAGATAGTGAAGCGGCTGTACGGCATAGTTCAGACTGCTTGACAGCACACCCTTGATGCCGATGACGGTATTCTTGCTGTAACCGTTAGCGACCATATCGTTGATCAGCTTCTGAAGCTGTTCCGCCGTGATCGTAGCAAGACGATACTTGCCGATCTTCGGAGATATATGAAGCCTGATATACTTTTTATAGTTAGCGACAGTCGTTGGTTTCAGATTCGGGATACAGTACATCTCGATCCAGTAATTGAGGTAGTCGTGCATGGAAAGTTCGGAAGGCGTGTTCACTGTGCCTGCGGTCTGGTATTCGTGCATAGCCTTGACACCCTCGCTGACCGCTTCCGCCTTTGTATTGAAACCGCCCTTGCTGATACGCTTTCGCTTGCCGTCCATCTTGGCTATCTCAAAGTAGTATTCCCATTTCTTTCCACGCTTGCGAGCGTTGATATCTGCCATAAGATCACCCTCATTTATTATAGCGCGCCACACCCGAAAAAGTCAAGCATTTTTGTCACCCATTTGTCACCCAAAAATAAATTTTTGTGAGTAAAACGCCGTCAAAATAGATTTTGATAAATTTTCGACAATGCGTTATAATGGCGTAGTTACGGGCTTTTCTCGTCATTGCAAGTCGCTTCTCGTAACAGTAAATTTTTTTGACATTGCATGGGCAACAACCCGATGGTTGGTGCTACTGTTGCTTGTGCAGTTGCTGTTGAAGAGGCTATGAAGTAATTCATAATCATGTTTATAGAAATGACGGTTCATCTGAGCCGTCATTTTTTTATCAACAAATAATGGGAAGTTTTGCCATAATCCGCAAATATCGAATTGCATTTTGTAAAAAAGTATGGTATAATAAACTAAAAGTAATGTACGGGGAGGAGTACAATAATGAAAAAAACTATCGCATTTATATTTGCGCTGGCAATGCTGGGCTCGGCAATGTCATGCTCTCAGAACAATAATAACTCAGAATCTTCTTCAGGCTCTGCTTCCGGAGCAAGCCTGGTAAATGAGTCCGCAAACGGTACCGCTTTCAAAAGAGGAAGCGTCAAGGACAATGTGTACGAGAACAAGTATGCAAATATCAAAATCAACATTCCCGAAGGGCTGAAGGCTGAGACTGATGAATCTATCGAGGGCATGAGAGCAAGCACTGTTTCCTATTATACCGACGAGAAGGAAAGTGCTTTTGAACACGCTGCTATCTGGGATGCGTGGTTCTCCAGCAGCATGGAGAATGTGCTTGTAAGATTCGTTAACACAAAGCTGGCATTCCCGGGTGAAACAGGCAAAACAGCTGACGATGTCCTTGATGTATACAAGAACAGAAACGCAGAAGGAAATGTTGAGTATCAGGACAGAAAATCAGTAACTCTCTGCGGTGAGGAATACAGGAGAGATGTGTTCACATATGACGGATTCAAGAGCAATTGCCTTTATGCAAGAAAAATCGATGACGATATCATTTGCTTCATAAACGTATCCTCGGAGGTGGACGGCAAAACTCCCGAAGATTACGAAGCAATGTTTGCTGACTGATCTGAACGCTGACTAAAATCAATATGAATATGCAGGGGCGCACATTGTGCGCCCTTTCTGTGTGTCGATAAAGTTTTTTGCGGATGGATTATATTAAGGACGCTCGAAAAGCGCCCGTACAGATCGGTTATTGTTAGTCGGCTTATGTAGGGGCGAGTTCCGCTCGCCCGAATTTTTTTGAAAATATCAGCTTTCTTTGACACTCTGCAATTGCGGCGATGATATACGCTTTACACTTAAAAGGCTGAGGGTGAAGCAATGATATGAACAGTCATATTTCACACAATTGCAGAAAAATGAAGCTTATTTTTCTACGCACAAAAACTGAAACGAAACACGAGAACATGAGAGAAACGGAGCATTTGAGAGAGAAAAGCAGAGAAAACAGGGTATATATTAAAAAAATCTTGGAAAAGCCCTTGACAACTGTGTAGATTTACGGTATAATAATTCTTGTTACTGCGCAGGAAATGCGCATCAGCGGCTGTTTTACGTTGGTCCGCTGACTTCGATCAAATCAATAGGAGGAATAAATTATGTCAACTACACTGGCAAAACCTGCTGAAGTTACTCGTACATGGTACGTTCTCGACGCAGAGGGCAAGCCCCTCGGTAGAGTAGCAGCTAAGGCAGCTCATATTCTCAGAGGCAAGCACAAGCCAACTTACACACCTAACGTAGACTGCGGCGATCACGTGATCGTTATCAACTGCGCTAAGGCTATCCTTACAGGTAAGAAGCTTGAGCAGAAGAAGTACTACTGGCACACAGGCTGGATCGGCGGCCTCAAGTCCATCGATTACAAGGACATGATGGCTAATCAGGCTGACAGAGCTATGACTATCGCTGTAAACGGTATGCTCCCTAACAACAGCCTCGGCAGAGCTCAGCTCAAGAGACTCAGAACTTACAAGGACGCTAATCACAAGCAGGAGGCTCAGAAGCCTGTTGCTTATGAGCTTTAATTCAGGAGGTGCTTTTAAATGTACGAATCAAAGGTAAAATATTACTACGGAACAGGCAGAAGAAAGCACTCCGTAGCAAGAGTTAGAATCTATCCCGGTTCTGGCAATGTTACAATCAACGGCAGAGGTATCGATGACTACTTCGGTCTCGAAACTCTCAAGCTCATCGTTCGTCAGCCACTTTCTCTCACAGATAATGTTGAGAAGTTCGACGTTGTTTGCACAGTTGCAGGCGGCGGCGTTACAGGCCAGGCTGGTGCTATCAGACACGGTATCTCACGTGCTCTTCTCGAATTCGACGCAGAGCTCCGTCCTACCCTCAAGAAGGCTGGATTCCTCACACGTGACCCACGTATGAAGGAAAGAAAGAAGTACGGTCTCAAGGCTGCTCGTCGTGCTCCACAGTTCTCGAAGCGTTAAAAGTATTTTTCGCAAAACGCCTATTTACGGTATTTTCGAGAATTTTTTTACAAAGTTGTTCAACAAATTGTTCAACTAAATACTGTGAATGTAAACCTCTTTGTCGGGAAACCGACAGAGAGGTTTTTTGTGTCAGCTCAGTTCATCGGAAAGTTTATCGTCGATCGTGTCAGCAAGACGTATCTTCTGCTTCCGGAGTACATCAGCATAGATGTTCGCTGTAACACCTATGTCGCAGTGACCGAGGTGTTCAGAGATCACTTTCAGGTCTACACCGCTGTTGAGCAAAAGCGTAGCATTGCAATGTCTCAGCTTATGTAGCGTCATGTCCTCAAACTCAGTGCCTTTGGTCATACGCTTTAAAGAATGATACACGGAGCTGCGGTCACGGTAGTTGCCCTGTCCCGAGGGAAAGACCATTTCGGGGTGAGCGTACTTATTTCCGAGAGCCATTTTCAATTGCTCAACGTAGGCTTGCTGATCGTTGAGATACTTCTCAACGGTAGAATTCATGGCTATCAGACGAATACTGCTTTTTGTCTTTGGTGAGTCAAGGTAGCACTTCCCATCAACGCAGGACAGCGTATGGTGAATGAATATCGTTTTCTTCTCGAAATCAATATCCTCCCACGCCAAACCAAGGCACTCGCCTATCCTCATACCTGTGAACAGCAGAACGATCAGGATACGTTTCACATCTTCGTCCCACGGCTTGTCACGGATAAGGTGGAGAAACCGCTTTGTTTCTTCCTCTGAAAGAGAATAACGCTTGCCGCTGTCACGCTTCTTCGGAATTATCACGTTCTGACAAGGATTGTCCCTTGCAAAGCCCTGCTGTAAGGCTCTACGGTAAATGCTCTGCACCACGATATAGACCTTTCTGACCGAGATAGGGTTGAGATGATGCTCCTTGCCAAGCACTTTCAGGAACTCTGTCAGCATCGGCGTGGTAATATCTTTGAGCTTTTTGTTGCCGAGGATCGGTGCAATATGGTTTCTGTACTGACTTTCATAGTTCAGAACCGTAGTCGGCTTCAATTCTTCGGGAGCATAGTTCTCAAAATACCACTCAGCCAGTTCGTAGAAGCGCATATTTTCATTGAGCTGAGCATAACCCTTGCAATGCCTCTCAAACTCAAAAGAATACTCCTGAGCCAGCTTCTCAGCCTTTTTCGGTGATGTACCTTCCGGCGGAACGTAAGTTGTAGACTTGACGATCTGCTTTCCGCTGATGTCACGACCTGTGAAAACTCTTATGAGAAACTTTCCGTTTCTGTTTGTAATATTTGCCATATTATCTCCTTTGCGGACTATGGCATATCTCGCATTATCATTGTAGCGCGCATTCTTCTTTCTGTCAAGCACTTTCGGAGATATGCCATAGTATTTTGTCTTTTATTCTACTTTTGTGTTATTCAAGTCCCCACGATTTTTTCTTTCTGGTGGTGGACTGCTGCTGTGCTTCCTGTTCACGCTGACTGTGAACATACTCCTGTGCCTGCTTGACCTCAGCGTACTTCTGCGGCTCTAAGCGTTTCAGCAGGCTCACAAACTCTGTCAGGTCATCGACCTCAGCTGACAACGCTGCATTATCACGGCGAAGTTCCGTCCGTTCTTCTGCTGCACATTTCCAGCGCTGACACGCATCATCATACTCTTTCATCGCAGCATCGAGCTTTTCATGGAGAGAGTAGATCGTATTGCCGGATTTGTAAGCGTTATCATTGACCTTCTTGACAAGCTTGCAGAGCCTCTGCACCTTTGCGATGATAGCATCCTTGTGCTTCATGATAGACAACTTACCGTCAAGCAGACCGATAAGCTCTCTGCGAAGCTGATCGCACTCATCCTCGATCTTGAACTCCTTTTCATAGTCGGGAATGTAGTTGATAATTGCATTGACCTGTGCTGTTTTCTGCTCGATCTGCTGGTCGAGATCTTCACGCTTTGCCTGCTTCTCAGCAAGCTCACTTTCGACCTGAGCCATTTCAGCATTGAGAGCTTTTATCTCATCCTGATGCTTGCCGTACTCCTCGACCGTATAGCTGTAACCTCTGGACTTTTGCGGTTCGCTGATATCAATACCGTGTTCAGCACAAATATTACTGAGTACAGCCCACTCCTTGAGTCTCCAGCGGTTGATCGCTCTTGCATCATGACCGAAGTTCATTTCCTCAAGAGCTTTCGCCATAGCATTCCTGGTATCAAGACCTCTGTCATAGTGACCGACAGGAATGTAGTTGATGTGCAGGTGCGGCGTTGCCTCATCGAGATGCATCACCGCATTGAACACATAGAGATTCGGATTTCTTTTCTGGAAACCCTCCATGTATTCTTTCAAGCAAGCGACAGCAACTTCTGCATCTGGAGTGCCGACACCTGTATCGTCCTTAGTACCGATCTGCACCAAGTCTTCATAGAAGCTCTTCTGCTTGTTCGCTCCGGTGATAACACTCTTGCTCGGCTCACGGTTGAACAGGTGCTGGAAGTAGTCGTCGATCTTACGATCATTTCTTTTCTGATGAGCGTTGTATCTCTCTACGGCTTCATCGAAAAGCTGGTGGTAAGCATCACCCAGATCCTGCTGAATGAACACGATGTTATCAGCGGTTCTGGACGGGTCGATGTTCTTGGCAGTGAACTCCCTGTTATTGTGCGACAGGCTGCCTTTTCCCTGACACATCGAAATAGTTTTTGTGATCATAATATAATCTCCTTTATAATTATAGTTGTACCCTCTGATGAGGGAGATTGCTTGCACAAGACACAGCTATGTGCTATGCAAAGCCCTGACGGGCGAATTGGCTTGCAACGATAAGGATATCGGCAAACCAAACGGCTCGGAGAGCCGGATTTACTTGCGGTGCGCCGCCAGTAACCCCATAGCACTTTTGACAGCCTACTCGGACTATCAAAAATGCTAATGTGGCTCTGCGAGGCTGAACGGCTGAGGTCACAGCCGAAAATGTGGGCGCATTTATTCAAAAATCCGCATTACATTTTTTCAAAATCATCACACGAGTTTTACTCAAAAATGAGTAATAGCCTATGGAGATTTTGATGAAGTGAACCCGCTCAAAAATGAGCAAGTTCGATTTCCTGAATCAGAACGGCGGCTCCTCCTCAACATCGAAAGTTTCGAGCAGATACTTTACCTCATCACGATAGAGATAACTCTCATAACCGTCGAGGTAGTGAATGCTGCGAGCGACAGCTTCACGCACATCAAGACCGCTTCTTTCTTCAAGCAGCGAAGTCAGTGCTTTTACCTTTTTCATATCGGGCATATCTCACACCCCCTTTCCATTGAAATAGGCGATCAGGTCAGCCTTGTTGACAAGAATTTTTCCGTTCCTGCCCTCGCCGGTGCGAACGGACTTGACT
This sequence comes from Ruminococcus flavefaciens FD-1, assembly GCA_000174895.1. Lineage (GTDB taxonomy): Bacteria > Bacillota > Clostridia > Oscillospirales > Ruminococcaceae > Ruminococcus > Ruminococcus flavefaciens_A. The sequence goes on along the minus strand of ACOK01000098.1, from coordinate 24,625 downwards.
TTGCCCTGCTTCACAAGCTGACGGACGGTGTGTTCGGAAAGTCCGCTGATGAGTGCGGCGCTCTCCTTGATAGTCAGCATCTCCACCTTGTTGGAAGTCGGTGCGGTAGTGGTCTGCGGAGCGGAGTTCTCCCCGTCCTCGGTGAGCTGAATGAGCAGCTCCAGAATGTTGTCTACGATAGCTTTCTTTTCTGTTGTATTCATAGTAATAAACCTCTTTCTTTCTCGGTTTTATGTTTGTAGTCTTATGAACTATCGGCATTTTCAGCACAATCGAAGTCCGAAAATGTCGATAATGTCGATTGTTCAGATATTGGGATTGATAAAAACCATGATCCCACTCTTGTTGTTGCCGTTCGCTCCCTGAATAGTCTCACGGCGGAGATAGCCATATTCCTCCAGCATATCCATAGTCTCACCGAAGTCGGCTGCATTCTTGAACAGCGTACAGCGGCAGAGTTTGTACAAATCATTCTGCCTGATGTTGGTTATGTGCTTGGAGCGTATCTTGTTGAGTACCCTCTCAGCCTTGATCGTGCCGAGGTCAACGTCACCTAAGCTGTAAGCATATATCGCCTGTTCTCTGAAATACTCACCGATTTCGATAGCGTTGCAGAACGTATCCAGCGTCACACGGTTCTCCACGGGCTCTACATCGTTCAGCGCACACTTGATACAGTGAATGATACCGCACAAGCGGAGCAGTTCGCCGTGATACTTGCCGCCCCAGTCCTTGCAGAAAGCCATATCCGTGACAAGGTGCGGTTCGATGAAGTTGTTGTAGTAGTCAACGAACTCACCGTAAGCCTTTGCATCGAAATGCAGATACAGCTCTTTTTCGTCATGGTAGGTGAACTTCGCACCGAGGAGCTTGTACACAAGGTTCTTGTAGCTCTCAGCAACGGATTCGGGAACAGCCTGCGTGTCGTACTTGCGAGTGCCGATATTGCTCACAGGAAAACAATACATGAACCTCGCTATCAGTCCGCTGCCACGGAACACAGGGTTGTTTATCATACCGTCGAACACATAAGGCTGACAGGCAAGGCAGATGCTCATGTAGGGCTTTTTCAGCACAATGCTCGCCCTGGTCGCTCTGTCGCTGATGTAAGTCTCACCGTTCCACGATTTCAGAAGCAAATCGAGGTTAGGTACATTATTGCTGTACCGTCCGCTGAAATTACCGAGCATTCCTGCTTCGTCCGAGATCATCAGGAGCGTGCCGTTCTCTTCAAGCAGGTTCACAAGGGATTCGGGCGTAACATCGTCCACCGCTATCCTGCGGAAGTTGCTTGCAGGGATATTACTCAGCTCTGTTTGCAGCTTTGCTATCTCCTCAGCGGTAACGTCTTTCTTCTTTTCAAGTGCTTCGAGCTTGCCTTGTAGAAGCTTGCGTTCAGCCTGGGAAGTGAATATGTCCTGCTTGTTGTTCTCGTTCCAGTCGTGTGCGAACTGAATGTACGGACGCTTAATCAGCGACATTACAGGTGACTTCTTGAAGCTGGGCTCAGCTATCGTCAGAGTGTCAAGCACAAGCGGCTCCGTATGGTCACGCTTGGCTGACATTCGGTATACTCCCGAAAAGCAGTAGCTCACCGCCGAGAGGATAGATGTGCCTGCCATTGCAACGTCCGTTGAGGTTGTTGTCGCAATTGCGTCAGCCATGTCACCTATAATAGGTGGGAGGGCGTTCACAGGGAACGGCAGGAGGTTTGTCCCGTCGGGACGGAGTGGTGTGGGCTGTGCCCACTGGTCGTTGGTCAATATAGATCATCGCCTTTCTTCTATTATTATATAAAACGCTTTATATTCGTGGCGGTCAACATAGGCTATGCTGCTCCGCTGTCAGGTATCGTTCTCTCCTGACAATCCAATTATACCATAACGACACTTGCTAAATCTATAATATCACGTTATAATTCGCGCAAATTACGTTAATTACCTCGTTTTCGCTATAACGTATTATAATTTGAACGTTATTATCTTGACTTTTTCGGGTTGTAATGGTATAATTATCATAACGTACACTATCTTGAACGTTATAGAAAAAGGAGCGTAATATGGGCAAAGATAAAAAAATCCTGCTCTATCGCATCGATGAGCAGGCTAAAAACGTGATATTTGTTGTTACTGAGGATAACGAAAGAGTATGGGGAAAGATCTCCGAGGACGCATACAGCGTTATCAGCTTTGATGATGTATTCAGGGACATAACGGAGTTCAGGAGCAATTTTCTTGACTATGAACAGCTCACAGATGAGCTTATCGGAGCTATCAACGGCAGAGGTGCTGTATTCCGTGAGATGTTGGAACGATTTGACGATAACCGCCTGAACAGCTTCAACTTCTTTACACGATACTATTCCGACACGCTCCGTGATGTGTTCACAGAAGCGAGAGCAGACATTGACAAGGCAGGAGCTTTCTTCAATACCCGTGCCTTGAAAAAGTCCACCGAGTATGTGAATGATGTTTTCAATCATATCCGTGAGGTTATGCGTGATGACTGGAACTTCGATTTCAACTCCGAAAGCGATATGAAAGCGTTTCGGCTCAGTTTTGATAAGATAATCATACGGGGAAATGACCGTAACGATATTTACACTGTAGCAGATACAGCCCTTGTAAACTTTTTCTATGATTTCAGTTTTGCGATTCATAAGATGAAGCTATATGTTTGCAAGTGTAAGTATTGCGGTAAGGTATTCCTCGGAAAGAAAAATTCAGTTGCTTGTGAAGCAGAGAGCTGTCAGGCAACCTACCAGCGTGAAGTCAAGAATGCCAAAAGGCGCAAAAGAGAGAACGGTACTTACAAGGTATATAGCACAAGGCTCAGTAACTATATCGGTCAGCAGAAAACAAAACTGTCTGCCGAGGTACTTGATGATCCCGAACTTGTGGAGAAGTATGACCAGCAGCGCAAGGTGTTCACGAAGCAGATGCAGGATAAGCTCGATGAGTATGAAGCCGAGAACCGCCTGCCTGATGAGGAGCTGAGTGCGTTCTATGAGAAGATGAAGCAGGACGTTATGAGCTTTGTGTATGCTTTGGAGGCTGAGGCGGAGTGAGAGAAACTTTGATTCCGATGGAGTCGAAGTTGGAAACAGCGTAAAATCGGGAAATGGTGTTGATTTTTCGACAAAGCTATGGTATAATATAATAAAATCTCTTGCTTTTGGGAGGACATTATGATAAATCCTAACAAAATAGTATCTGTTATCGAAGGCTACAAACAGTATTTCCCTGAACATTGGGAAGATGAAAAATACAAGTGGGAAGCTGTCAAGCATTTTCAGGATAACTGGGATATTGAAGCCGAGAATTTTGGTGCAATGTTTAAGAAAGCAACCGATAAGACTTTTAATCTGCTTGCATCAGGATATGCTTATCCGAGGGGAATGATCCTTGAATTTGCAAAAGCTGATGAAAATGCTGTCCGTGAAATGTTCCGCAGACTGTTTGATGAAAGTCTTGACCTTTCAGACAGGGTGACCGAGTTTATGAATACCGCTGAGAAACTGCGAATCAAGTACAATGACGGCACTTGGAAACAGCATTATCAGAATACCAATTATATCAGCACGTATTTGTGGCTGATGTATCCTGATAAATACTACATCTATAAATATGAGCTGTACCGGGCAGTAGCAAAAGAACTGGATGACAGTTATCTGCCAAAAAAGAACGGTGCTGCTGAAACTATGGTCGGCGGATTTAAGATGTATGACGAGATCTGTGAGATACTAAACCGAGATACCGAGCTCAGACAGATGCTCGAATCCGCTCTGACGGATAGCTGCTATAAGGATAGTCAGCTTAAAACTATGACTATTGATTTCGGGTTTTATCTTGCAAGGTTTTACAAAAAACAAAAAATAACTCGTTGTTGGTTTGTCGGTGCATATAACGACTCTGATGATACTCATCAAGACGAAGAGTTTATTGAACAAGGTATATGGCAGAACGGATATACCGATAAGTTTCTTGATACTGTAAACAGTGTCAAAGTTGGCGATAAAATTGCTATAAAGACATCGTATACGAAGAAAAAAGGGTTGCCGTTCGATAATAAAGGTGCGACTATATCTGTTATGAAAATAAAGATAGTAGGCACTGTTACTGCAAATCATATGGACGGAAGAACACTTGAAGTGGATTGGGATACATCTTTTAAGCCCAAAGAGTGGTATTTCTACACATTTAGGAACACTATAACTCTTCCGAAAGAAGATGATTGGCGTACTAAGGCGCTCTATGACTTTTTATTCAATGATGCGACTCAGAATTATGATCTCTTTTCTGTGAAAGACCAACCGATGAAGATATATGAAGCTATTGCAGCAGTATTAGAAAACACTGGACGCAGTATGAACATAGATGAAATCTATGATGCTATTGTTGCTGAAAACTTATATCAATTTGATGCAAAAGATCGTGAGAGAAAAGGAAAAGTCGATACTGCATTGAAGCGTCATTGTTTGGATGTGGATATTTCTGAAAAATCAAATAATATCTTGTTTTACATAAGCAGTGTAGATAATGGAACAAATTATTACTCGTTAATCACGGATAAAAACAATCAAGGAAATGATCTTTTACCTTCTTCCAATTCGGAATTCCTGAAATATTTTGCTCCTTTGATTCAAGCAATCAAAGAACTTGGCGGTAGTGCAACCAGAAAAGAAGCTCATGAAAAGGTTATTGAGCTTATGGATATCACCGAGGAAGAACTTAGTGTTACATACGAAAAGACAGGTGCAAGCCGTGTATTGAATCAAATTGATTTTGCACGGAATGACCTTGCTCACGAGGGATTTATCAGCAGCGGAACTAAAGGTGTATGGGCTCTTACTGAGCTTGGAATGAATATTGATATGACAATGGAACTGGCAGGGCTTATCCATATGAAATGGGTAAAGATCAATACTGCCAAACGTAAAGGTGAGCCTATCCCCGAAATAGACCTTTCAAAGCATTATAAAAAGAAGATTGACCGCAAGTATACAAAAGAAGATTTCCTCAAAGACGTCTTTCTCACCGAACCCGAATATGACAAACTCCGTTCCCTCGTCCTCAGAAAGAAAAACATCATCTTGCAGGGCGCTCCGGGTGTCGGAAAGACTTTCTCTGCAAAGAGGCTTGCATACTCAATTATCGGAGAGAAAAACGAAAACCGTATCTGTATGGTGCAGTTCCATCAGAACTATTCCTATGAGGATTTCATTATGGGATACCGCCCGAATGACAGCGGCGGCTTTGAGCTGCAAAGCGGTGTGTTCTTCAACTTCTGCGAGAGATGCAAGGAAAATCCCGACAAGCCGTATTTCTTTATCATTGATGAGATCAACCGAGGAAACCTCAGCAAGATATTCGGAGAACTGCTTATGCTGATCGAGACTGATAAGCGTGGCGAGAAGCATAAGCTAAACCTCGTTTACGGCGGAACGGCTTTCTATATCCCCGAAAATCTGCATATCATCGGCATGATGAACACCGCAGACCGAAGTCTTGCTATGATCGACTATGCACTCCGCAGACGTTTCAGCTTCTATACGATGCAGCCTGCTTTTGAAAACGCCGATCAGAACGGGTTTGGCGCATATACACAGGACATTTCTTGCGACCTTTATCATTCTGTTATCACTAAGATCAGAGAGCTAAACGATACTATCCGCAAGGACAGTACGCTCGGCAAGGGCTTTGAGATCGGTCATAGCTATTTTGCACCCGAAAATAAATCGGATATAGATGATAAATGGGTCCGTGGCGTTGTGGAGTATGAGATCATTCCGCTGATAGAGGAGTACTGGTTCGATGATGATAAGAAGGTCGATGAATGGACAAAGGCTCTCTATCAGGTGATAGGTGATTGATATGACCGTTGATAAGGGCATTTTTATTCAGAATATCTACTATATGCTGTCCTACGCCTTTCAGATATTGAAGCAGGAGGACTACAAGCAGGTCGCAGGCGAAAAGTTTGAGAAGATACACGACCTCTTTGCGGCGATTTTGGAAAAGGGCGTTTCCCGACAGGTCAAGCAGGGGCTGTACCGTGAATATGTGCCGACGCAGGAAGACCTTTCCGTCATGCGTGGTAAGCTGAACATGGGCGAAACGGTTCGGCTGAAAGTGCAGAACAAACAAAAGCTCGGCTGTGAATTCGACGAGTTCTCAGAAGATAACCCTTATAATCAGATACTGAAAGTCACGATACACAGGCTTATACGAGCAGAAGATGTTGCACCAGAAAGGAAGCAGGCACTCAGACGGGTAAGCGTATACTTTGGCAATATCAGGCTGATACAGCCCGATCATATTGCATGGAACCGGCTCATCTATCAGCGCAGCAACCGCAATTATGAGCTGCTGCTGAATATCTGCTATCTTGTGCTGAACGGTATGCTCCAGACCACCGAGGACGGCAGTTACAAGCTGCTTGCTTTCTCTGATGAACACATGGAACGGCTGTATGAGAAATTTATTCTGGAATACTACAAACAGCACCATCCTGAGCTTGATCCGAAATCTGCTCAGGTAAAGTGGAATCTGACCGAGGAACCAGATCAGCCGATGATACAGTTTCTTCCGAAAATGCAGACTGATATCACCTTGCAGAAAGGCGATAAGACGCTTATCATTGATGCCAAGTATTACGGCAAGTCAATGGCGCAAAGCTATTCAAAAGAAACGTTGCGGTCGGCACACCTGTATCAGATATTTGCTTACGTGAAGAACATGGATACTGCGAATAAGGGGAATGTTTCGGGGCTGCTGCTTTATGCCAAGACTGAAGACGAGGTATTTCCGGAAGGAGAACCGTTTGTGATCGGTGGGAATCGTATCGGGGCGAGGACGTTAGATCTTAATGTATCATTTGATACATTAAGGATACAGCTTGATAAAATAGCGAAAGAATGCTTTAACTAAATTGGAGGCGAATTGTCGTGAAGTATTTCTTATATCTGAATAATGATATAGTTAATTCAATCATATCGCAAGCTGAGCAAGGCTTGATTACAGAATTTATGAATGAAAGCGAAAACAGTAGCGGAAAAGTATTTGATAAAGAAACAAAGGTTGGAGCACTTGCAAGAATAAGTAGCACATTTTATCGTTTTTTTGGAGCGGAAGCAGAATTAGACTATGAGCATACTCGTAGCAACAGCACACAAGATAATCATGTTTCAAAAGATATTGTTCAAAAAACCCTTCATGATGCCGCCTACAATATAGCTTATGATTATATTTCTAATCAGTTAAACAAATCTCAAGTCGAAAAATTAGGAGAATACGTTGAGATAACAGGTGATTTTCAATATATTGATTTCAAAACATTGGTCTCATATTTTAATGAAAATGGATTAATTGATTATATAAAAAAAGAAGAGCTAAAAAAGATTGAGGAACAAATTGATACTGAATTCGCATCACTAAATAGAGACGCTCGTCGAACCAATCAGCAAGAATTCAATAGAAGAAAAAGAGAGGCTAAAGAAACTATAAATAATAAATATAAAGAAATACAGGATATTATTAACCTTCTGCGGAATTTACTGCCGTGTAATAGGATGTATATTTCAAATAAAGGGTATATTATTCCCATTGATGATAGATATTTAAGAGATTACCCAGAATCATTTGGCTTCAAATACGGAGGCTTGATGACTTGTTTAGGATATGTCACCAACATTATTGGAAAAGACACTAATATAGAAGATAATAGTAATGCATTTGCCTCACTACAACATGGGATAAACGAAAGCTTACGCTCAATTCTTCCTCTGAAAGATGATAATCTATTTATAATAACTCCAATTGCTATATATTATACAAATAGCGAATCACAGAATGATACGGCTGCACCCGAAGGCACAGCCGTAAACGATCAAATATAAACCATACACTCAAACACTACTTCTCTTGCCATGTATACAAAGCAATTCTCCAGACCGAGCGTTTTCTCGGTGTCACCGCTGAGGACAGCTTTCTGATAGCAACTGTCGGTCTGCTTCCAAAGTTCGACCTGGCGTGAGATAGCTTCACTGACTTTCCGTTCCATATCATCAAGGTACTGCACGATCCTGCCCTCGTTGATGAGCCTGCAAAGCCTGTCGGGGCAATGGCTGTCAGAGAAATGAAGATGATACCTGATGAAGTCGGTGTGATAGGTCTTGCTCTCCTCGGATTGAGTATCGGGATTGAAGTGGGTGACGGTCACGGTGTTGGTATCCAGTCTCCACAGCGGAACGTATTTCTTTTTCAGCGGGCTGTATGCGGTCTGTTCGCTCTTATATCTGCTCATACCGTCCACCTCACTTAATGGGCTTAATCATTTCAAGGACGAGCTGTGCGCCGACCTTGAAGCCCTTGCGGAACTCATTGCGGTTAGAGAGATTATGCAGTTCAATGTCCGCTGACTGGTACTCATCGAGAATGTCAGTGCGGTCGGGATAGGCTTTCTTTAACTCGGCTTCTGCCTTGACGAGTCTGTCGAGGGCGGCTCTGTATGCTCCGTCTGTATCTTCGATCTCGGTCAGGTGTAACAGGTCATAGTCGTAAAGTTCATCGAGAATGTTACTCATAATAGATTGCCTCCATTTGGTAGGGCGAGGGATAACGCTTCTCCTCGCCACGATTATTATAGTTTTTATTCTCTGAATACCGACGAGATTGTCATGTCCGCCAGTTCAACTTATGTTCAACAAAGTTGAAACAAGTTACGATAAAACTTGAATTTTACAATAAGAGCGTTTGCTCTGAATTGCAGATTTTATCGTATTTTCGGCGTTTTTTGAAAAATAGATAAAGTAAGCGAAACGATACTGCTTAGCTCGAAGAGATAATTTTATCCCAACTGGGACTACACACAATCCCCGAATCTATACGATTCGGGGATTTTATATTTTATCATATTGCGGTATGGATCAGACGGCAGCTAACAAAGATTTAAGGCATTTACCCTTGTGGTGAATGCCTTATTGTATAGGGAAACTTATGAATAAGAGAATTAAATTATTAACTCTCAGCTGTTGCTCAGTCGAGGGATTTTTATAAATATTGAACAAATGATTGACCTCGGAAATGAAATGTGGTATAATACATACAATAAATGATTTGACAGTTATAACATATTATGAAAAATATAAGGGCAGCAGCATTTATTCTGCGGACCCGTAACGTGGATTATTATAAATCCGAAAAGCGATAAAAAGGGAGTATGGAAATGTTTAAACAAAGTGTTCTTGAAAGTATTGAAGTAATTGATCACAGCGGAATACGTATTAACAGCAGCAAGGTCATATACATAGATCCGATATCTGTAAGCGGTACACCTCATGACGCCGATCTTATTCTATTCACGCATCCTCATGGGGATCATTTTTCACCCAAAGATGTAAAAAAACTGCTTAAAGCCGATACGGTCATAGCCGCTCCGACAGGTATGAGCACAAGATGCAGGATGTTTCTCGGTAAAGAGCCTGTTCCGCTTATGCCGTCACAGAGCTGTAAGCTTTGCGATATTCCTGTGGAGACAGTCGCTGCTTACAATATAAAGAAGCCGAACCATAGAAAAGCCAAAAACTGGCTGGGATATATTCTTGATATTGACGGAACAAGGGTATATATTGCAGGAGATACCGATATTACCGAGGAAAGCAGGAGAGTGTCGTGCGATATAGCACTTCTTCCCGTTGGAGGATCCTTTACCATGGATCCGAAGCAGGCAGCGGAACTTGCAAATTTTATCTCTCCGCATACGGTGATACCGATACATTACGGAAAACTGATCGGCGGTGCTGAGGCGGCCGAAAACTTCCGTTCCACCGTAGATCCGCATATCGAAACTGACATTCGTCCGTCAGCGTGTAGTGACGTACTTGTAAAAATGTATGCCAAAATAGGCGTTATGGCAGTTACCGTCGGCATTCTGATATATCTTATTGAAAAATTGATTTAAAAAGAGATCAAGGCATTCAACGATCTTGTGTATGCCTTGATGAAACCGCTGAGAGATCGATTCTCTCAGCGGTTTTTGTATTTATATAAGGTAAAAGGAGCTTGTCAGGCCTATCCCGAAAATGCCGGTCACTCCCAAAAAAGCCCCGTTTACTCCTCCACTCTGACTAAAATGACGTTTACTCCATTTTTGTAGCGTGAATGGAAAAGAGAAGCTATAATATAATCACAGGGACGGGAAAGAGAGAAAAAAACAAAAAACCTCTCAGACCGTTGAAACCAATTACCAAACGGAGGTTAGATATGGAAGGCGTAATTACAGCAAAAGGCTTGTGTAAAAGCTATAAGAATGTAAACGTTCTGAAAGACGTATGTATAAATGTAAAGGAGGGTGAGATCTACGGCCTTGTAGGAAAGAATGGCGCAGGAAAGACTACTATAATGAAGATCCTGCTCGGACTTGTTCCGAAGACATCGGGAGAGATATCGCTTCTCGGAGCAAGCTCGGACAGCGATCTGCGAATCAAGCGCAGCGAGGTAGGTTCGATGATCGAAACGCCTTCGTTTTATCCTTATATGTCAGCCCGTGACAATCTCAACTACTACAGGATACAGCGGGGCATTAAGGATAAGGGCTGCATCGACAAGGCTCTCAGACTTGTAGGGCTGGACGATACAGGCTCAAAGAAGTTCAAGGACTTCTCACTGGGAATGAAACAGCGACTGGGACTTGCCCTTGCTACGCTTCATTCACCGAAGCTTCTCATCCTTGACGAACCGATAAACGGACTTGATCCCGAGGGTATCATCGAGGTAAGAGACCTCATCAGAGACCTTAATCAGAAATCAGGAACAACAGTCCTTATTTCCAGCCACATCCTCGGAGAGCTCTCACAGCTTGCGGGAAAGTTCGGCTTCATTGATAAGGGCAGAATGATAAAGGAGGCTGATATCGGCGAGATTGAATCGGCAGGCTCAGAGGAAACGGTGATCACTGTAGATTCCGTAGCGATAGCTTCAAGGATAGTATCATCCGAATTCCCGGAGGCACAGTTCACTACCGATAAGAATTCCATCCACTTCACATCAGGTTACAGCGATGGCATCATTACAGCGTTTGCCAGAGAAGGCGTTAACGTAAAGGGACTTTCCAGCGGAAAGGAAACTCTTGAAGACTACTACATGAAGCTGCTGGGGGTGAATAAAAATGGTTAATGTAATAAAATCGGAGATATTCAAAAGCCTCAAAAGCACATACTTCCGCATTTGTCTTATCGGAGGCTCGATATTCATAGCAATAGCTGTACTCTTCATTCCGCAGATAGCAAGTATCGTAGGCTTCAGCATTGAGACACGTGCGGACCTGCCGAAGATAATGCCGTTTGTATTCACGGGAGCTTGTGTGGCTCTGATGATATTCTTCCCAATCTTCACGGATATCTTCAAATACAACACACTGAAGAACGATCCGAGGAGCATACCGCTGATAACGACAGGAAAATATCTCACGGCACTTATCTTCTGCCTGATATTCGCAGCAGTATTCATGGCATCTTTCACAGTTACCTACTTCAGGCTTGCACCTTCGCCTGATTCAGATAAAGGGCTTCTTGCAGAGAGCTTTATCAGCTTCCTTGCGACTATCCCGAATTACGCAGCAATTATCGCACTCATCCAGCTTATAACAGTTGTATCAAAGAACGAGATAATAGCAGCAATAATATACTACTATTCCTTCGCACAACTTTTTACAGTAAAGCTTATGATGGCAGGTGCAATGCCTGAAGATATGGTAATCCTCAGACACCTCACACCTATAGGAGAATTCTACAACCTTGGCAATCTCCATTTCAGTGCAATTCACATCACACTTTCAGTAGTGGTAGGCGTTGTATATTCAATAGTCCTTCACCTGCTGACCAAAAAATATTTCGAGAAAAGAGTAATGGCATGACAGATAGTTTAAAAGCCGAATTATTCAGGTGCAGAAAAGATAAATTCCCGCTTTTTGCTTTCATTCTCGTAACGGCAGGCTTCATATTCATGACGTTTATTGCGAGATTTGCCGAGCATAACGACCGTGTGACCATATTCACATCGGGAACCTTATCACAGTTCTACTCACTTGTAAAAATGGCAGTATTTGTGCTGTACTTCGTGTGGTTTCAGGAGTACAGATACGGAACGATGAAAAACCTTTGTATGTCCGATACCACCAAGGGGCAGTACTTCACAGCAAAATTCCTGACGCAGATAATCGTATGCATCTCACTTATGGTCTGGACTCTCATATGCTTCAGCATATGCTACCTTACCCTTGAAAGAGGTACAGGCGATGCATCAGGGCTTATAAAGGAAAGTCTGCTGACCTTCCTGCGGTTCACACTGTTTTCAGTGATGGAGATAGCAGTGATAGATCTGCTTTTCGTGATAACGAAGAATGAGATAGTATCATTCCTGCTGTTCTTCATAGTACTCAGCAACAGCGGCGCATTGATAGCACAGCTGGCAGAAAAGGCAGGCATAGGCGGCGACAGAGTATATCCGTTCACTATAGGCGGCGCATATGACGCAGCTACAACATTAGCTCTCCCTGCAAGCGACAGCATTATCTTTATAGTGTCTGTCACAGCAAGGGTGCTGATAATCTATACGATAACACTTTTGATTCTTAGAAATGAGGTAAATTATGAAAAAAAGAAGTAAGCGCACATTATTCTTATTCGCAGACGCATTATTCGTATTCGTTATATTCACCCTTCCCGATCTTCTGAGACATACGCCGCTTGATTTCGGCTTTAAGAAGTGCTTCCTCACACCGGGGCTCTTCACAAGATCAGGATTTGACTTCGTCAAGGGATTCCTGTTTGAGCTCCCTGCCGCAGCGGCAAGATGGACATCAAACGCAGGCATGATCCCTCTGGTAGCTTTATTTGTTATTCTCGCAGTTATCCAGGTATTCTCAGTGAAAGGAAATGACTTGAATGAAGCTGAATGAGATACATGATATCATAGACAACGTACTCCCCGTCGGAGAAAACACATTAAAAGTAACAGGTTTTTATGATAAAATGTTCGGAAGCTTCTATGAGCCCTTCACCGAGTATTTCCTCAGGAAACTCGATACAGCTCTCGATGATATCGGAGCAGGGGGATATCTTGTAGACCGTGAAGCATTTATGCTCAACAGCGCAGGATATTTCCTTACCGATCAGGCTTCACTTGCGCTCAGCACACTCATTATTGAGATAAATGAGCGCAAGGAATCGGGAGTATACGACTCAGATGACATCTACAGCAATTTCTATGAAGATATGAGATCTGCTGAGACTATAAAAGCATTCGCAGCAAAGTATCCCTGCCTTTACGATATCATTTTTCACAACGCCGATGAAAGAGTGCAGCTCATAACAGACTGCCTCAGAGGCATGATCGGGCATAAGGACGAGATAATGGAGACCTTCGGGTTCGACTGCACACAGACAGGCGATCTCTCCATCTCCAGCGGAGATTCCCATAACGGCGGCAAGAAAGTCGTTATCGTCAAGGGGCCGTCAGGTACACTTGTCTACAAGCCCCACGCTCTCGCTCCCGAACTTCTCTTTGAGAAGGTACGTGACATCGTAATGGAAAAAGGCAAGGTAAAATACAGCCTTGATACAGCAAAGGTCCTTTCCTGCGGCGATTACGGCTTCCAGGAATTCATCCGTCAGAAGCCCGTATCCACCGAGGAGGAGGCTTGCAGATACTATTACCGCATAGGCGCTTTCAGTGCCGTATTCAATGCGCTGAGATGCGATGATCTCCACTACGAGAACATCGTATGCGCAGGCGAGAGACCTTACTTCGTTGACCTTGAAACACTTGTCAAGAACAACAGCAAGGAATCCGACACCAAGAACTATCCGCCTTTCCTCAGGGACGTGCTTTCAACTTTCGAGGATTCCGTTCTCGGAACCATGATGTACCCGATGAACAGTTCATTCGTGTTCTTCGATTTCGATATGGGCGGTATCTCGGGTTCTCCCAAGCAGACCAGCAAGAAGTGGAAATCCTATTCTCTCTGCAACGAGGGAACCGACAGGATATGCATAACCAGCGGAGAGGGAAGACTTTCCGAGGCAAATAACCTGCTTTACTGCAACGGCAAGGAAGTTCTCCCCATATACTTCGCCGAGGAGATGATACAGGGCTATCAGGACGCTATGAATGCTGTTATCGCATCAAAGGCGCAGATAATCGACGCTATGAAGTCATCGGAAGGCACTATCAGACGTGTTCTCCGCCCGACAGCAATGTACGGAAAGTTTCTTCAGGTAGCGTCTTCACCGCTCTACTACAGAGACAAGACAGCGAGAGTAAAGCTGTTCTCGAAGCTCTACAAGGGCATAGACCAGTCGCCGAGGGAGTTCTCAAGAGTCTCATGCGAGGTAGAAGCCCTCATGAACAACGATATCCCGTTCTTCGAGCAGAAGCTCAACGGAAAGGATATCATAGCAAATCATAACTATACCATCAGCGATTATAATACCTCATCCCCGTCAGACGGAGTTGAACAGTTCATCGGAAAGATCGACGAGGATTACATACGCCGTCAGACCATGCTCATAAGAATGTCTCTTGCATCCTCATACAACAGCAAGGCTGAGGGAGAGGTTTTCGGAAGAGAGCTTCCGAGAGAGAAATTCGCTCTCGACAGCGATATGACAAGAGCAGCAGAGATGATAGGTGAACAGCTTCTTTCATCGGCATTGCAGGCAAAGGAGTCTGATTCTATATCATGGTTCACGGAATCGCTCATAGACAATATCAAGCTTGATGTGCTTGATGTCAAGATGTACGACGGCGGCGGAACAGTAATGCTTTTCCTCTACCTGTGGAAGTACACGGGCAGGGAGAAATGGCTCAGAGCCGCAGAAAACGTGATGAGCGGCGCAGAAGAACTCGGCTACACCAAGCCGAAGGCAGATGTATCATTCTTTACGGGAGCTGCCGGACTTGTGTATCTCTGGTACAACTTCTTCGCTCTCACAGGCGACACAAGCTATGTTGACAAGATCAATAGCTACCTGAAGGAGTGCCTTGTTAAGATGAAAGAAAGCCCCGACGATATCCGTGACGATATCATCGCAGGCGCAGCCGGCACACTTGTAGCCCTTTCGAGAATGAACAGACAGCTCAGACTTGACGTTATCGACGAGATACTTGAAATATCGGCAGAGCACCTGGCAGAGAGATTTGAAAAGGGCGAGACCGAGGTCATGACAGGCTTTGCACACGGCTATGCAGGCATAGCACTTGCTTTCGCTGAATACGGCGATTATACAGGCGATGAGCGCTATACTGCACTTGCAGCAAAGGCTGTCGATATGGAAAACAAATATTTCTGCGAGGACGAAAAGAACTGGAAGGACCTCAGAGACAAGGGCGGCTTCGGCAGCTTCTGGTGTCACGGTGCTCCGGGAATAGGCCTTGCAAGACTTATGATGAAGAAACTCAGAGGCTTTGAGAATAACGAGACGATCTCGGAAGACATCCTCAGAGGCGTACACATCCTTCTCAGGGAGGGCTTCGCTTCGGATATGGATCACAGCCTTTGTCACGGAACATTCGGTACCATGGATATGCTGCTGACCTACGCAAATGCAATTGGCAGCAGTGAACTGAGAGAAACAGCAGTTTCCGCCGCCGGAAGGTACATGAATGAGATAGAAAAAGAAGGATTCAAAGCAGGTATCAAGGGAATGTCCGCTACCCCATCGGGTATGACAGGTATAACAGGCGTCGCCTATACCCTTATGAGACTTGCACACCCTGAAATGCCTGCCCTTAACTCTATCGAAATACCTGAAATAAGGAGGACAGACAGTGGATCAGCAGAACACACAGATAGCGAGATATATGCTTTCGCTGTATCCTGAATTTGAGGATTACGAAACACTGAGCAGATATCTTGAAGAAAAATGCAGGATCACAGGCGATCACTTCCTGAGCGAATTCAGGAGCGAGAGCGAATATACACCCGAATATACCGAAGAAAGCCGCTGTGATGTGTTTTCCGAAGTCAAGGAGATACTCACCTCGAAGAACGCAATGTTTGCGGGATATTTCGCAGGCTTTCTCGTGAAAAAATACAAAGCGCTGTCCGATGCAGCCGAAGCCTCGGAGATATGCAGCGACCCGTCAGCCATAACGGCTGACCTGGTAACTCAGATATATTCCTCACTCAGCAACATCGCAATGAGGACGCTGATATTTGAGCTTGAATCGGCAAAGAAGCATGACCTCCTCAAAGGCGATACGCCTGATGAGAGATTCAGATATTTCCGGGATACACTTCTGGAAGACGAAAAATACGTTGAAAGACTGCATTCCGAATACAGGATAATGCATTCACAGCTTACGGAAACAGCCGGCAACGCTATGGATTTCGCCATAGAGATGCTAAACAATACCGCCTCGCATATCAATGCCATAAGGCAGGAGATATTCGGCGGCAGGGATATGGGAAAGCTTGTACATATATCCATGTCGGGCGGCGATACCCATGTCAGATGCAGAAACGTCTCGACGATGATATTTGAAAACGGCAGACTGGTGTACAAGCCCCATTCACTGAAAAGCGAAGCGGCGTTCCAGGTGCTTCTCGGGAAACTCAACGAACATCTCGATGAGGAGAGCCGTATACGTCTTACGAAGATAGTGACCGAAGAAGACTACGGATGGACGGAGTTCATCGAGCATACCCCCGTTTCAAATGACGGGGATGCAAAGGTCTTTTTCAGAAAATCGGGAATACTCCTTGCACTTCTCTACATATGCAATGCTACCGATTTTCACTTTGAAAACGTCATCGCTTCGGGCACAGATCCGATACCCATAGACTTGGAGACACTTTTCCACTGTCAGCCTGCGGACAAGGATCATGATAAGGACAGAGAGGGCGGATACATGAACACTCTCCGTTTCTTCGGACGATCGGTCCACAGCATCGGACTTCTTCCGTCATACATCAACTTCAGGGGAAGCGACGGTAAGGTAAAGCCGCTGAGTGTGGGCGGTATGTCGGGAAGTGCGGCACAGAGAAGCCCCTTCTCCACATACAGGCTCGAAAACCTCGGCTCGGACGAAGTCAGCATGGTGCGCAGCGAATATGATATCGGAAGCTCAAACAATTCCGCCGTACTCGACGACGTAGAGCTCGACCCGAGAAATTATTCCGGATACATCACAGACGGCTTCACTGATGCATACAGGATAGCACTGGCACACAGAGATGAACTGAAAGAGCTGGTACTGAAGCTGTTTGCGGATACACGCAACAGAATAGTGCTGAAAGCGACTTTCGCCTACAGCAATCTTCTCAATATCTCGACACACCCCGATTTTCAGAGGAGCGAGATATTCGCAAAGCTGCTCTTCTCACGAATGGGACTTGTAAAGCCTGCGGAGGATTTCATCGATTATGAGATAGACTCACTGCTTCACAGAAATGTCCCCATATACTATGCCGACTTCACGAAGCGCAGGCTTATAAGCGGTGACGGACGCATTTTCAATAATGTGTTTGAACAATCGCCGCAGGAGGAATTTATCGACAAGATAGACAGCCTCTCAGAGCATGATCTGGAAATGCAGACCGATCTCATAAAGACGAGTTACTTCATAAGGAACATGGCTGCTGACCATACCGCTGTTGACCTTCACAAGATCCCTGTGTTCAGGGCGAAGGACGAAGATCTTCTGAGGACGGCTTCGGAGATAGGCGACTATCTCATAGATCACAGGAGCATCGGCGGTGTCAACCATAAGGGCAAGCGTGACAGATTCCTTATCGGCTGCGAGATCGAAAGGACCGATCATGAGGACTGGACAACGGTCATGAGCGACTTCAACTTCTATAACGGCGCTTCGGGAGCAGCATTGTTCCTGAGATACCTTGGAAGAGCAACAGGCGAAAAGAAGTACACCGATGCGGCCTATGAGCTTATAGAGCCGATAATCAGCGTAATGGAAGCCGGAAACTTCAATTACGAGAAAAATGTGGGCGCTCATACGGGAATAGCAGGCTACTTCTACGTGCTGAACAAGTTCGCAGAGCTTGATGACGATGACGGTCTGAGGCAGCTCATGAAGGATTCCCTCAGCAAGATAACAGAGCTTGCCGCAGAGGAAACGAAATGCTTCTTCGACCTTATATCGGGAGTATCGGGAGCTCTTGCAGTTACTACCGGGCTTACGGCGGATTCTTCTGACAGTGAGCTGAGAGAGCTTGCAATGAAGACTTCGGGAGAACTGCTGGATATACTCCGCAGCCGCACTCTCAGAGACGGCGAACTCATAGCAGAAAACATCGAGTATTCGGGCTTCGCTCACGGCATAGCAGGAGCGATACCATACATATACAGATACTACAGACAAAGCGGCAGCGAGGAGGCACTTGATCTTTTCCGCAAGCTGCTCACATATGAAAGAACACGTTTCAGGCAGACCGAAAACGGCACTATAAAGGGCTGGCTGTCTGCTGAACACGAAGGAAGCATCACTGCAAGCTGGTGTCACGGCACACCCGGTTTTCTCAGCGCAAGGCTCATCCTCAGGCAGGAGGGCTATACCGATGACGAGACCGAAGCTGAGATAGCTGCTGCGGTGGAGCTGATGAAACGGGACAGCATAGGCACTACGCTGACAAGCTGTCACGGCGACCTCGGAAATCTGGCAATTCTCAGAAAATATGCGGATATGTACGGGGATAACAAGTTGTACAGGCAATGCACTTCTACTTTCGCAGAGCTTTACAATAAATATGCTTCAAAGGCAAAAGACAGTTCAGAAATGACCTGTCAGAAGTACAATGGCATTATGCTTGGACTTTCCGGAATAGGATATTCCTGCCTCAGAGAAACAGACGATTCGATTCCGGATCATCTTTGGTTGACGTGAGAAAGGAGGAAGTATTCTATGAATAGAAAATTAAGCGTACCAATGATAAAACAAGTAGCTCAGACAGAATGCGGCTTGTGCTGCTGCCTGATGATTCTGAGATACTACAAAAGCAAGGAGTCTGTAAAAAGTCTTCAGGATGATGTCGACATAGGCAGAGACGGCCTTTCATTCAAGCGGATGAAGGAGATACTGAAAAGCAGGGGGATGGACACAGCGGCCTATATGGTCGAGGATGTGACCGCACTTGAAAAATTCAACGGACCGTTCGTCGCCTTCTGGGACAATATGCACTATGTCGTCGTCGAAAAGGTGAAGAAAGGCAAGTACTACATCAAAAACCCCGCTGACGGACCGGCAGTGCTGACGAAGGAACAGTTTGAGGAGCATTTCTCAAAGGCTGTCCTTGCAGTCGAACCAAGTGAGGATTACGTCCCCGTCAGGAAAAGCGGCCCCAATATATGGGTGGATGTCTTCTCAAGCCTGAAAAACCACAAGCTTCTCATAGTCGAGATAATAGTTCTTCTGGCGCTTATATATGCGGTATCACTTCTTACACCGATACTGATACAGAAGATAATCGACAAGGCTGTGACCATATCGGGAATGTCGGGACTGCGGCCGTTCATATACGCCGTTCTCGGATTCACCGCAAGCTACGCAGTTGTCAGCATACTGAAGAGTCTGAGGCTCGTCACGCTGAATATACTGATAGGCTATCATCTTGAAGCGGATACCTACAAGCATCTGCTGAAGCTGCCATACAAGTTCTTTGAACAGCGAACGGTGGGAGATCTGCTGTTCCGCCTGTCAAGCACGACGGCAGTAAAGGAGCTTATCGCCACACAGCTCATTGCAGGAGCAATAGACATCGGCACGCTTATAATAACATTTGCATATATGCTGCATAAATCCACTACGCTTTCAATGCTGACACTGGGATTCTTCGTAATAAACGTACTCCTCGTGGTATACATCCAGCCCAAGGTAACAAAGGCTGTAAACGATGAGGTCTCGGAAAAGACAAAGATGCAGTCAGCTCAGGTAGAGACAATGTATTCGATACAGTCCATCAAGCTCTCATGCATGGAGGATACTGTATTCGCAAACTGGAAAAAGCTCTATGACAAGGCTGTAAACGCATTCAAGAGGAAGATCGTCATCAGCAGCGCACAGAGCGTGGTAAACAGTATCATAACAATATTCGCACCAATATTCATCCTTCTCTGCGGTATCGGATTCTTCTTCAAGGGTGCGCTCTCACTTGGTGAGGTCGTGGCTTTTGAATCCATAAGCGTAAGCTTCCTCGGATACATCTCACAGATAATCGGAACCTATATGCAGTTCGTTACTACAGATGAATATCTCCAGAGGATAAGCGATATCTGGTACACAGAGGAAGAGGATAATCACGCAGCAACAGATAATAAGATCGAGCACGGCAGCGTAACAATAAGAAATCTTTCGTTCGCATACAACAAATCATCAGCAAAGGTCCTGAAGGATATCAATATCGATATCCCGGCAGGTTCGAGAGTAGCTTTCGTCGGAGCCTCCGGCTCAGGAAAGAGCACCATGAGCAAGCTTATCACAGGCCTTTACAATGTAGAGGAAGGCGAGATACTCTATGACGGGATCCCGCTCAAGGATTACGACAGAAAGAATATATGCAGCCAGATAGGAATAGTACCTCAGGACGCAATGCTCTTCAATAAGTCTATACTTGAAAATATCGCAATGAACGATGAATCCATCGATCTTGAAAAGGTAAAGGAGTGCTGTAAGTACGCCTGCATAGACGAAGAGATAGAGAGTATGCCGATGGGATACAATACAATAGTTTCGGAAATGGGTATGAATCTTTCAGGCGGTCAGCGTCAGAGGATACTCCTTGCAAGAGCGCTGGCACGTATGCCGAAGATACTCATACTCGATGAAGCTACCAGCAGCCTTGACAATACCAACGAGAGAAAGATCTCGGATTACCTGAGAGAACAGGGCTGTACACAGATAGTCATAGCTCACAGACTTTCGACCATCATCGACGCAGACAAGATCTACGTATTCGCAAACGGTCAGGTCAGTGAATGTGGCTCACATGAGGAACTCCTCGAACATAGAGGTATCTATTACTCACTTTACAACAGACTGAGGTCTGCTTAAATAAAAAAAGAAAAGAACAACAAAACGTAAAACTGGTCTTGCAGCGGCCGCAGAAGCAGAGGAGATGTACGTGATATAAAGAAAAGACGTACAGATCTGCCGGCGGCGGGTCTGACGGGAAAGACAATGGAGCTTTCCCACAGCATCTCTTTCCGCTGCCTGCTGCACGAAATAATACAGGAGGAAAAAATAACCGATGGAAAGATACGGACATTTAGCAGGCGTCATTCCTGTTGATGAGATAGACGATATGTTTGAATCCAATGTGATCGGCGGAACAAGTTCGATCGATTGTGTAAGGCTGGCAAGCAATACACCGGAAGGAACAGTTAATCTTACCGTAAGGATCGAATTCTGCCCATCAGCAGCTTGCACGTATTCATGCCGATTATAATTTTATGATCGGATGATATATATAGGACTTTCAGGCACGGTCCCGTAAGCGGGACTGTGCTGAGGGTCCGTCAAAATAAAAACTATAAAAATACAAAAGGAGAAAACAACAATGAACAAGAACCCAATCTACAGATCAGAGGAAGAAGCAAAGGACATCGCTTGCGGAAACGTAGCAGCAGAGCTTGATGAGAATTCACAGGCACTGGACGCTATCAACGGAGCAGGCTGGAAGCAGACAATCGTTTGCACAATCGCACAGGGCACAGTAGGCTGCCTGGTAAGCTATGGTCTCGGTAACGGCGGTTACTGCTGCACATACACAGTAGAGTGCTCAAAGACCTGCAACAAGTAATAAGCTCATAATAAAAACAAAAATATAAAAAAGGAGAAAACAACAATGAACAAGAACCCAATCTACAGATCAGAGGAAGAAGCAAAGAACATCGCTTGCGGAAACGTAGCAGCAGAGCTTGATGAGAATTCACAGGCACTGGATGCTATCAACGGAGCAGGCTGGAAGCAGACAATCGCTTGCACAATCGCACAGGGCACACTTGGCTGCCTGGTAAGTTACGGTCTCGGTAACGGCGGTTACTGCTGCACATACACAGTAGAGTGCTCAAAGACCTGCAACAAGTAATAAGCTCATAATAAAAACAAAAATATAAAAAGGAGAAAACAACAATGAACAAGAACCCAATCTACAGATCAGAAGAAGAAGCAAAGAACATCGCTTGCGGAAACGTAGCAGCAGAGCTTGATGAGAATTCACAGGCACTGGACGCTATCAACGGAGCAGGCTGGAAGCAGACAATCGTTTGCACAATAGCACAGGGCACAGTAGGCTGCCTGGTAAGCTACGGTCTCGGCAACGGCGGTTACTGCTGCACATACACAGTAGAGTGCTCAAAGACCTGCAACAAGTAATAAGCTCATAATAAAAACAAAAATATAAAAAAGGAGAAAACAACAATGAACAAGAACCCAATCTACAGATCAGAGGAAGAAGCAAAGGACATCGCTTGCGGAAACGTAGCAGCAGAGCTTGACGAAAACTCACAGGCACTGGACGCTATCAACGGAGCAGGCTGGAAGCAGACAATCGTTTGCACAATCGCACAGGGCACAGTAGGCTGCCTGGTAAGCTATGGCCTCGGCAACGGCGGTTATTGCTGCACATACACAGTAGAGTGCTCAAAGACCTGCAACAAGTAAGATAAATAATATAAAACAAAAGGAGAAAACACAATGAACAACAATAACTTTGATATGGAAAAATTCAAGAAGCTGGCA
Source organism: Ruminococcus flavefaciens FD-1 (assembly GCA_000174895.1). Lineage (GTDB taxonomy): Bacteria > Bacillota > Clostridia > Oscillospirales > Ruminococcaceae > Ruminococcus > Ruminococcus flavefaciens_A. The sequence goes on along the minus strand of ACOK01000098.1, from coordinate 1,871 downwards.
GCTATCGTTTCTGAGGGCGAGATCGACGAAATGCTCGACGAAACAACTGTTGGTGCAGCAAGCACACTCCCTTGCGCTGAGGTAGTCGTAACAGTTACAGGTATCATCGTTAAGGCTACTACAGGCTTTGACTGGTGCCCAACAGGCGCTTGCACACACTCCTGCCGCTTCTGAGAGATATAGATATGGAAAAGATGAACAATATAGCAGGTATCACACCTGAAAACGAACTTGACGAAATGTTTGACGACAGCGTGGTAGGTGCTGTGGGATACACCACATACTGGGGAATTCTCCCGCTTGTGACAAAGAATCCGCAGATCTGCCCTGTGTCTGAAAACACAGTGAAGTGCCGTCTTTTATGATAATAAAGGAGCGTCGGGACAGCCTCCCGATGCTCCAAGAAAAAAACAATAACCAATACTAAAGAAAAGAGGAACAAAAAATGAACAACAAGGAATTCAACATGGAACAGTTCAAGAAGCTGGCAGCAGTAGTAAGCGAGGATGAGCTCGATGAGATGCTCGACGAGAACGTAACAGGTGCCGCAAGCTCTATCCCTTGCGCTAAGGTAGTAGTAAAGGTAACAACAGTAGTTGTTGCAGCTACAACAGGCTTTGACTGGTGCCCGACAGGCGCTTGCACAACATCCTGCCGTTTCTGATGACCGGAGATGTCAATGGATAACAATACTGAAAAATTCAACGAACTGGCAGCGATAGCAGACGAAAGCGAACTCAACGAAATGCTCGATGAGAACATAACAGGCGCAGGAAGCACGATCCAATGCGTGAATACTACAATTGGTACGATACTTTCCGTGGTATTCGACTGCTGCCCTACATCAGCCTGTACACCGCCCTGCCGTTTCTGATAAAATAACAATAAAGAGGTAATAACAATGGAAAATAAATTCGATATGGAAAAATTCAAGAAGCTCGCAGCAGTAGTATCAGAGGATGAACTCGATACACTTCTCGATGAAACAACAGTAGGCGCAGGAAGCTCTAACGACTGTGCTGATCTCATTCTCAAGATCACAGGCGTAGTCGTATCAGCTACTTCCAAGTTTGACTGGTGCCCTACAGGCGCTTGCACAACATCCTGCCGTTTCTGATAAGAAACTATAAAGGCAACACCGCACAAAGCCCGCCTGACTGCTTTGCACTGAATCTGCTTACATATTTTCCGCCATCTTGCACAGAAATCCCTTGACATACGTCAGTATGCCTGCGGAATTTCTATACAATCTGACGAAAAATCTGTCGGCGCATATTCAGCACAAGTTTTGTGCGGTGTTGCCTAAACAATAAATCACTGAAACAACAATATCAAGAAAGAGGTAATCAATAATGGATAACAATACAAAATTACAGAAATTATACGAACAGCTCGCAGCAACAGGCTCAGAAAAGGAACTCGATGCAATGCTCGATGAGAACATGGCAGGTGCCGGTTCTCCGCTCACAGTTACTATCACAGGCCTTATCGTAGCTGCAACAACAGGCTTTGACTGGTGCCCTACAGGCGCTTGCACATACTCTTGCAGAGTTTGATCCGGGGAGGCGAACGATATGTCAGAGAAGAATATGGAAAAAGCAGGCGTTGTCAAGGCTGACGAGCTTGATGAGATGATAGACGAGACTACAGGCGGTGCAAGCACAGTCAATACAGTCGGTATCCACACAACATACCTTATCTCAAAGGGCTTACAGAACTGCCCCTTAAAGCCCACAACTATCCTTCCGATTTTACCAAGAAAGTAAGCGTCTGATAAATACAACAAATGCCCGGACGAAAAACCAGGAACGGTTAACCGTGGTACTCATATAGCAACTTTATATGTATTTATCGGGGAAAACCTTTCTGAG
>ACOK01000099.1 GCA_000174895.1 Ruminococcus flavefaciens FD-1 | reverse complement strand
ACAGGCCTCGCTGACAGCCTTGACAATAAAAATGCAAGTATGATATAATTAATTTAAATTATGTTTATAGGAGAACAGAATAATGAATGCCAAAAAAAGCAGCACATCAATAAAGAAAAATAATATATCAGAATTTATACTTGATAATACATATGTACCTGTATTCATAGTATTGGTGATATATGTGATGATACGTGCCTTTTACAGCGTAATAACCTATGAATTATCTCATGCATATACAGCTGATGCACCGCTTTACTGGGCTGTGGGCAGGGGAATGCTGAATGGCCTTACTCCATACTCTGAAATGTATGAGAATAAACCGATAGGTGTGTTTTTCTTGTCGGCATTATCCTTCCGTTTGACGGATAGTACTATACTTTGTAACTGGATAAGTATTCTGGCAATTGTGATAATAGTACTGGTTCCGGGGATACATATTTTCAGCCGCTTTAAAAATGACTTGCTAAGCTACGGCAAGGATAATAAAAAATCCTGTATATATGGTCTCTTTTGCTTTTTGACAGTATTATTCAGCAGTACCATGCTGGCGATATACGTTGAGGACCGTTCGGGTGCTTTTCAGGTCGAGGCGCTTGGTACGGCCTGTTCGCTGCTTTATATAAATTCGGCTCGCAGAATTATCAGCGCTCAGAGCAAAAAGAATAAAATAGCAAGAACGCTGCTTACGGCGCTTTATATAAGTCTGACTGTAATGTTAAAGGAGCCATTTTTAGTTGTGGCTACAATATCGGCTCTTCTGTTCGTTGACAAGTTCAGTGACTTTATAAAGGGGATAGTGATCCCCGATATCATAGGCGGAGTTTTCACTGTAGCTCTTTTAGGCGTAACAGGCGTATTGAAGCCATATCTGACTATTTACGTAAAGCATATGTTCAATACCAGATTAGGCAATGACAGTTCTATCGCTGCTAAAATGGGAAACATACAATTACTGGAAGCAGATGTTATGTCGTATAATAAATTGCTGCTGATAATCATAGCAGCTGCGATCATTCTGACATTGACAGCCGCTTATAAAAAAAGTGACCGATCAGTCTTATTGCATTCAGTAAAAGCAGTGGCGGCCATATATCTTGCATCATTCTGTGTCGGCCTGGGAGGACAGTACTATAATCATCATTATATTTTTGCCGCTCCTGTTTATGCCTCGTTTTTGATGTACAGCGGAGAATACTTAGACAGAATAAAGGTCAAAAACAAATATATTTCCGGAGCGATAATATCCTTATGCATATTTGTTATGGCAAATGTACTGTTCTCTTCTGAAACAAGTTACAGCGGATATTACGATGAAAAATATGATTCCATGAAGAAAAAGGCTGAGTATGTCGATGAACTTCTTGATTTCTATGAAGTTGACAGATATCAGTTTTTAGGATTTAACGGAGAACATCAATTCTTCGGACTTACAAAGCATTCGCCGCAGGGACCGTCTTTTGCTCAGGACCCGGATAATTTCCAGACTGAAGACACATGGTTTTTCCGTCAGCTGATGGAACAGGTCGATAAAAGTGATATTATTATTGTAGAAGCTTATTGTTCAGAGGCTATCGAAAATAAATTAAGCGAGATCCTGAATAAAGAATTCACCGCAGTTCCGCCAAAAGAGAATAATCTGATCAGACCGGATGATTTTAATTATGAGATATATTATCGTATCGAGTCGGACAGGGATAGATGAGCGGAGACTAAGGGTATGAATGTGAAAAGGGCAGGCTTTAACTGCTGTACTCATATAGCAGCTTTATACGTATTTATCGGGGGAAACCTTTCTGAGGAAAGGTGCTCCCCCGAACCCCTTTCCAAAGACTTTTAATAGAATTTTTGCCCATTATAGGGCGCACACAAGTAAAGTAAGAATTTTTCATTTCTTTCAAGTGCGCCCTATAATGGGCAAAAATTAATACTGAAAGTTTTAGGAAGGGAGTTTGAGGGAGAACCCTTTTTCAAAAGGGTTTCCCTCAATAGACTCGTGTAAAAACTTCTGTAAGAGTACAACGGTTAAGCCTGCCCTTCATTTTGTCGAAAAACTAATTTTGGGACGTCGAGGACGCCGTCCCCTATTTCCATTGCATTTCCTCAATCGTACTCGGATGCAACAAACTGAAAATCATCTGTTTTATCAAGTAACGGAATAGCACGTTCTCTGATGCGTTTTGTCATTTCATTGACCACAAATTCATAAAGGGCACACGGCGCACATTGCAGCATTATTCCGATAGTATGGCTATCGCATGGGATCCTGTTATCATACGGATAGTTTCCCGAGTTGTTTATCAGCATCTGTAAAAATTTCGGATCCTCTGCCCGATCACCTGCACTTGCAAGCAAAGTTTTCCGGTCTTCTTCTGTTGCGATCTTTGCGGCATAGTCAAAGCTTTCACCGTCGTAGAAATGCTCGATAAAGAGGCGGAATACTTTATCACGGCAGCATAGAAGCTCGTCTGAGATCATAGCTGCGCTTTGCTCTGCAAAGTCAAGGACCTCGGCTTTTGCATATTCCGCATCAAGATAATGCAGATATACCAGCGTCACATTCTCACCATTGCGAAGTTCAACGCAATACAGCTCGCCGCTGCTGCGGTAAGTTGCGGTCAGATAATTCATAATATCTTGCTTTGATATCGAATAAAGTCTGACTGTATTTTTTTGTTTTGGAACTCTGTAAGATAATATATCAAAAGATTCTGAGCAAAGTACCAGATCATCGTCTGTTCCGGCAGGAAGTGAGGCGAGAGGATAAACTCCCTCTTTAAAATGCAATGGTATTCTTATTTCTTCATTCATATCACATTCTCCTTTGACCCGTTAAGGCAAAGCCGTCAGACGGGCTTTGTGCGGTGTTGCCTTAAGATTATTATTTCTTCTCGGGTAATTCGGTAATGAGTGAAAGCTTAAACTTCTGGATAGCCAGTGCATCTGCATTAGTAACACCATCACCAACATTATAGCAATCAGCATTTTTGCTGCCCTGATCAGTAAGCTTATACTTGGAAGGATTTGCAAGGCTCTGCATTATCAGTACGGCATCAGACATATCCACGTTACCGTCGCAGTTTGCGTCACCGGTAAGATCCGGTTTCGGCGGTGAGAATGATGGTTTATAGTCTTTCATGCTGATTTTGTAAAAATCTCTGTCATAATACCCAAGTGAGCCTGAATAAATATCAAATGAATTGTCGGGGAAATAGTATACTAAATGTCCTAACTCTATTCCTAATCCAGTTATACCGGTATCATAAAATGTATCATAGAGTTCTTTATCATCAGGTGAATGCCAAGAGACGGGCATTTGGTGCATTTTAGGATTTTCTCTTTCAAAAGTGACTTCTTCAAGATTGACACAGTAACCAAACGGTCCGACAATAATTTTCTGTAATTCAGTTACATTTTTCGGAATAGTAACAGATTTTAGACTTTCATTATATGCAAAGGCTCTGTCGCAGATTATTTCAAGGCTGTCAGGTAAGAAATCTATTGTCTCAAAATTACAGCCCGCAAATGCACTATCACCGATAACTTTTACAGTTTCGGGGAAAACAACCTTTTTTAAATTTGTTGCACTTGCGAATGCACTTCTTCCTATAACCTCAATTCCGTCGGGAATAACAAAGACTTCTTCAGTCTGATTTGCCGGATAATTCAAAAGTGTTTTTCCGTCTTCTGAAATTTCAAGCTTTTCACGTCTTTCAACAGGTTTTATTTCACCCAAAATATCCTTGATAGTTTTTTCCTTTGGATATTGGAATGAAACCTTGCTGAGTGTTGTATAGTTTTTAGTTCTTACGAAATATTCAGTGAAATCTTCGTAGTCCTTTTTAGTCTTAAAGATTATATGGAACGAGTCAAGTTCCTTGTCATATAAAAGTTTTGCGTCTACATTTTCATAATAGAAATATTTGAGAACCTCTTCTTCGTATTCTTCTGCACTGAATACTGTTGCATCGCCCTCCTCATATACTGCGCTTGCATTGAGTGGTACTGCTGCCATTGTTCCGGCTATTAATAATGCGGAAAGTATGCTGATCACTTTGTTTTTCATTGTGATCCCTCCTTTTTTTATTATTGCTTTTGTAAAGCACAAAAAAACGATCAACTTATGTTATTCATATTATATACCATAAATATTGCAAGTCCGTTAATATTTATAAAAATCATCAATTTGTATAAATAAAGGAATATGTATATATGCAGCCCGACGAATAATAGCGATACCATTCGTGAAATCGAAAGTGGATATAACGGTATGTTGACAAAGAAAATTAGCCTATGAGAACAAGAAATTCTCATAGGCTTTCACAGTCCCTGTATTTTGCTGTCAGGACAAGCAGAAAAATGCAATAGTTAGTCCGGGAGCAATATCAGTCCGTACTTTCTCTGATAGTAATATGATCAATAATACAGCCATTCGCTCGCAGTGGGACTATAATGTTATTAAGGCAACACCGCACAAAGCTTGTGCTGAAGATGCGCCGACAGATTTTTTCGTCAGATTGTATAGAAATTCCGCAGGCATACTATCGTATGTCAAGGGATTTCTGTGCAAGATGACGGAAAATATGTCCGCAGATTCAGTGCAAAGCCGTCAGGCGGGCTTTGCGCGGTGTTGCCTTAAAGTACCATGCAAGATCGGTAGTATTGTCTTTGCAGGTCTTACGATAGATGTCAAGTCCGATCATTATTTCGTTGGTTGACTTCGCTGATACTGATATACCTGCTTCTTCACAAGTGAAAAAAAGGTGCAGTCCGACTAATTCATCTTGATCTTGCTTGTAGTCTATCATAGCTTTCAGTTCGTTTTCCGATAGTTTTGAAACCTGCCAGTCAAAATCGTCAATATCACCGATGGGCAAATATTCAATTGCACCATCGTAATTGTGTATATCCCATCCGATCGTTTTAAGGCAACACCGCACAAAGCTTGTGCTGAAGATGCGCCGACAGATTTTTCGTCAGATTGTATAGAAATTTTGCAGGCATACTATCGTATGTCAAGAAATTTCTGTGCAAGATGACGGAAAATATGCCCGCAGATTCAGTGCAAAGCCGTCAGGCGGGTTTTGTGCGGTGTTGCCTTAAATGCTTCTATCATATCGGCTATTCTGTCGCTGTAACGACGGCAGTCGATCTCTATGTATGAATCATATCCCATTATTGCACCTCTCAGATAATAATTTTCGGAATCGTGAACTTGCATATAGAACAATGCGCAGTGATCTGCTTCGATCATAATTTAGTCGTACCATTCTACGCAATAATCAACAGGAATAAAGCCATTCTCAAATCGGCCGGTGAATTTTGCTTTTTTTCGGTATGATCTTCTTGATTCGGAATTGCTGAGAACTCTGTTTATAGCTTTATTATTCAAGTGCTTTTGGTAATATGATTCTAAGTCGTTATTTGAATAAGCATTACACCATTCCTGCCAGTCTGCCATTATCTCGTCTCTTTCATTGTCGGTGACGGGGGTTAAATAATACTCATCGATATATTCGTCCGGAGCTTCATCAAATATTCTTTCGTAAATACATACGATTCCATTAAAATATGCGAGACCTTCTAAAGGTCCATCATACCAATTGCTGATGGTTATAACTTTTTCCATTGCAGAACCTCATATAATTTTTTCCTGATCGGGACATTGCGATAAAGTACCTGATTCCTCAGCGCTGTCAGTTACATAGACTACTTACACCTGATCTTGCTATTGAGTTTCAGAAGAACAGGTGTACCTGTATATAAATTATACCATAAACGGTTATTATTTTCAATGCTGAGTACAAAAAACACCGCCGATACTTCTGAGTACCGGCGGCTTTTGCTTAATCGTGTTGCTTAGCTTTCATAGTGATCAATAGAGTTGTCTTCATTCTTTTTCAGAATTTTTCTGTAGTCACCGATAAATTGCGTGGCCTGACTTTCTTCTTCAGTAGACTTGAAGTGAGGTCTGAGTATAGTTCCTGCATAAAACTTGTCCGAACCTGATCGGGGGTTTTCGCTATATTTGGAGTATGGAGAATATGTCAGTCAAGCTTCAGCAGTTTCTTCTGAATAGCAAGAGCGTCTGCGTTGGTAACACCGTCGCCATCCATATCAGCATTTTTGCTGCCCTGCCGTGTGATGCCTTCGGGAGCTTTAAGTCCGTATTTATCGGGATTTGCTATGGACTGCATTATCATTACGGAATCGGAGATATCGGTATCACCGTCGATATTAGCGTCGCCTTCAATGCCGTTTATAATTACAGCGTCCTGACAGTAAGAATAGACATCGGCTTCTTTATCCAGTACGACAAGTTCTGTAGAAGAGATATTGCAGCTGAAATCATCGCCGTTTTTTTTCATTTCACTGAACAGTCCATAGATATCTGTCATTTTGTAATTATCAGATCTGATGTAGAAGAATGAATCATACTTATCGCAGAGAGGATAATTTTTACTATCCTTATCAGAAAGATCAACATAGTTGAGTTTGAGATCGGGATTTGCTGAAATAATATCATCTGAGCTTTTTGTTCCCTTGTAATAAAAGCCTTCTATAGTTGCTGAATTCTTTGTATCTTCATATAAAATGAAATTATTGGATATAGCAAGAACGTTTTCACACTTCCTGAGTGTTGCGAGTGCTTTTTCAACGTTATTTCTTTCGTTTCCTCTTTCCAGCAGATAATTCTCATCATCTGTCTTTTGGATGTATGTACGACCAAGTTTATCCCAGGGAAGTTCAGTTCCCTTTTTTATTTTGATCTCAGAACCTTCCCAGAAATATGAGATAATGTGTAATTTGCCTGTATCATCCATGTTATAGATATTTTCTCCATAACGCTGTAAGTGCAGGTCTTTTATGTCGCCTGAAAGGGCGATATAGTTTTCGCCCGAATGTTCAGTTACAACTTCTTCAATTGAGTTTGCCTTGTAGCATATTTCAGAATCTGTGGCAGGTGTTCCGAATCCGTTTTCCTTCATTTTTTCTAAGTTTTCCTGTAGAGCTTCATAATCCGGCGGTTCATTTCCGTCAGCAGATACAACGAACGGAACTGCTGTCAAAGCCATAGAAAACGAAAGAAGCGCTGCCATTGCTTTTCTCATAGTTTTTTTCATAGTTATACCTCCATTTCTTAAATATTTTCATAAATGTGCTCACCAGTCCTCGGGGAAGCCCTCGGACTTTACTTTTGATATGAATTCCTGTGCTTTTTCTTCACCTATGTATACACATATAGTTGACGAAACGGAGCGTATGTTCATATATCCGTTTCCGTAAATGTGTATGACTCTGTCATATAAGTTGTATAGCGGAAGGTCGAAAATGATCTTCACATACCCATTCAAATAAGAACCGCCATTCTGACACCGCTTCAAGTCACGGGCGTATTCAAGGATCTCGGCAACCATTTCGGGAGATATAGTGTATTTCACAGGCTCATCATGCGCTACCGAAGCACCGACTACGATCATATTTTCCAAAAGGCCCTGTTTGTCAAGCATCTCCCCTATAGTCTGTGGAGTGTAGTAAACATCATAGAATATAGTGTATTTCTCAGAGCCGTCAACTTTTATGGCAACTGCGTAGTCGCTGCTTATGCCCTGTATCTCATACATATCGCCTTCTGCCTTTGGTCTTTCACCCTCAAAGATTAGTTCTTCAAACTGCGCTCTGCCAAGGTAACTGCCTAACTTCTCCCCGGGGACAGATGAAAGTGTAAATGACCGGAAAATAGTTCCGTTTTCGCCGTGATACATGGTATACGGAGTATTGTCAACCGTTTTTTCGGCCGGAGTTTTGTCGGGTTCATAGACTAAGTATTCATCGGAATCTTCATACTTTATTACGTAATAGTTTTTTTCGCCATTAAGCGTAGTTTGGTTTTCTTTTCCCGATTCTGTAATTGTAAATATCTCGGCTTTTCTTGTCGTTCCGTTGCTTTCGATGTCAGCAGTCCTGAGTTTGTATAGTGTCATATCGTCATTAAAGTGAATATCACTCGGTTTAAGTTTGCTTTTGTCGTAGAGAGTGATCCTGTCGGATACATTCTGCTCGGGAACAGTGGTAACTTCCGACGGCTCGGTTTGGACTTGAGATGTATTCTCAGTATGTACAGTTTCAGCTGATGATGATACAGCCGAAGTCTGAGTAAAAGTCTGAGAATTCTTTGCTGTGGTTTGTGTGGCGGCTTTTTTCATCTCAGTAGATGATACGTTTGTAGTTAAAGTCTTTTTTACAGCTGAGGAAGATGTGGAGATCGTTATTACAGGGAGGTCACGTGCTGTTGTAACTGTGATGTCGTTCACTTCCGATACAGATGGATCATATTCTATAATTGTCGATACAGAAGGATCATTTTTCGGAAGCGACTTGATATTGTCTGAGGTAAGAAGCCATATACCGGCACAAGCTGCTGTACAGACACACGAAGATACAGCGGCACGAAATACGATTTTATGCTTCCTGTTTTGTTCGGCGATAAGCTTTTCTGCTTTCCTGTAAGCGGCTTTTTCCTGTTCTTCATAGCTGTTCATATTCAAATCCCTCCTTTCTCAATTCGTTTTTCAATGCTTGTTTTGCATTGTACAGCAGTTTTTCAATCTGCCGTTTTGTTTTTTTCATTATTCTGGCCGTTTCCGTATTATCAAAACCTTCAAAGTATACCAGATACAGCACTTGTCCGTATTCGGGATATAGCTTTGATATTGCACGATGAAGCTCTATTTTCTGCTCCTCGCATATGTACCTTTTTTCAAGATCGGTGCTATCGGATAAATTATGCATATCATCGACAGACATACTGCTGCTTTTTGAGTTGTGCCTTATGTGGTCAACAGCTGTATTTCTCGCAATTGAAAAAAGCCATGTTTTAAAACTGCTTTTATCTGAAAATGAAGGCTTCTTGGCGATAAGCAAAGCGAAAACATCCTGGGCAAGCTCTTCAGCGGTATTGATATTATTGACAAGACTGTTTATATAGAAGATAAGTCCGTCATTGTAGGTGCGTATTATCTCTGAAAGGCCGTCTTTATCGCCTGAGAGGAAACGGCGGTAGCTACTTGCACCGTTATCCATAAAGAACTTTCCTCCTATAGTTTTGGTTCTCTATTAATTAGTCGGTTAAGAATAAAAAAACTCCCATCACTTATATAAATGTTTATTATTTAACGAAAGTTCAACTTCACCCTGCACACTCCAAAACTCTGCTTTTCACGTTCAAGCAGAGTATCGGGGAACAAATTGAGCCGCTTGTGGCTGAAACTGGTATTTCCGAAGTAAGCATCGAAGTTGGAAACAGGCAGGATAACATATTCCGAATCATCGGGCTTGTTGGCGATACAGTAAGCGATGACTGTCTCTGCCACCTCATAGGGCAGACCATCAGGCAGCAGTGCCTTGATACGATCTTTTTCATCATCGGAGAAGGAAAAAGTCTTATCCGCCAGCGATCCGAGCTCCAAAGCATCTGCAAGCACATCATCAAACCGTAGAACCCACGCACCCTTGGTCTCAGGAGAATAGAGCGATATCTGATACTGCTTCACCTTATCTCTCCAAGCAGCATCAAATTTAGTTTTCAGCGGCTCAGCGTTGGAGAGATTGGCCTTGCTCATGGTAGCGGCAGCCTAATTGAACCCCTGTCACCGAAAATTCGGCTATTTTAAGCCAAGAATAAGCATTTTGAACAGCAGGTAAAATTGCACAAATGTTGGGAAGGGGACGTCCGCTTTTTGAAAGGTTAAAAGGGAGAAACCCGCTTAGCTACGGTTTTCTCCCTTTTGTAACATTTGCATATACGCATTTTAAGATGGTGGAGGCGATGCACGCCCCTCATTTTCTGCTTATTTTCAAGATTTCTGAAGTGCGACACCTCGGTGTTTCGGCGTTTTCGGGGCGCCGGGAATTCAGAAAAGCTGTAATGCATTTAGATCCCAAAAGCTCTTTTGAATGGAAAGCAAAGCAACATCGCCGGCATTTTGTGCTTCAACGCGTAGAAGTAGCTTCTTGATCACGCCGATGCAGATTCAAATCCTTTCAAGCAATTCTGACGGTTTCAATGCAGGTACCTTACTGTCCTTGAAATCACGGATATTTCTTGTAATGATATAGTCTGCACCTATTCTGTTTGCCTGACACATCTGTAAGGCATCTTCATAATCAGAAGTAAACATTTCGGCAGCAGCTTTAAGGTCAGACGATCTCAGGTCAACGATCTTAAAGATCATCATGATCTGCTGAATAAGCTGCTCCGTTTTCTGTGGAGTCAGTTCCTTGCGGAGAATATATACGATGTTCGGAACAGATAATGCGGAAATGTACCCCTCGATCTGATCGACTTCGCAATACTTCCATACTTTTGATGATGCTTCGACAAACTCAGGACGGTTGCAAAGCACATCAAGAATCACATTGGTATCAACCAAGATTTTCATGTGCTTCTATCCTTTCTGCACGAATTGCTTTATCATCATAATCATTTTTAAGAACGCCCGTAAGCGAATCAGTAAGGAAAGAAACACTTGATTCACGGGAAACAAGTCTTGCAACTTCCTTTCCGTTCTTGAGAATGATGATCTCGTCACCCTGCTGAACAGCTTGCAGATAATGACCAAAATTATTCTGAATATCAGTAGCGGTTACAGTAATCATAATAACACCTCCAAACACTTTTCGCTAATATTAGTATAGCATATTTTAGCTAAAGTGTCAATGGTTAATTTTAGGGGAACAAGAGAGATCGTATCACATCAGCCTCCGAAAACGCAATATATTTGTAAAAGAATCCTCATTGTACTTCTCGTAGGTTTTCCAGAATCAGAAAAAAGCACCTTTGTTAGTTTCGCAAATCTTCTTCAAAAGTAATTGCATTCCATACACCATGCTGATAAAATAATGATGACCGGTCCAAAAATGCGAAAGGAATGCAGACAATGGATAATAAACCGCTAAGAGTAGCCTGTTATGCAAGGTACTCAACAAGTATGCAGAGAGAGGAGTCGATATCAGCACAGCTCAGGGCAATGAAGAAGTTCTGCGCAGACAACGGTTGGAAGATCGTAGGAAGATATGTTGATGAGGCTTATAGTGCGACTACCGACAAGCGTCCGCAGTTTCAGCAGATGATAGCAGATTCCAACAAGAGAGAGTTCGACATCGTGCTTGTGCATAAGCTGGATAGATTTGCAAGAAACCGCTATGATTCAAGCCTTTATAAGCAAAAACTCCGCAAGAACGGAGTAAAGCTGTGCAGTGTACTGGAGAGGCTCGACAGCAGTCCTGAGTCCATACTTCTGGAAGGACTTCTCGAATCTATCAATGAATTCTATTCAGCCAATTTAGCAAGAGAAAGCATGAAGGGAATGAAGGAGAACGCCTACAAGTGTTTATTCAACGGCGGCTGTCCCGGACTTGGATATGATATTGATGAATCACAGCACTATGTGATCAACGAACAGGAAGCAAAGGCAGTCATGCTGATCTTCAGTATGTATCTCTGCGATTATTCTTATCAGCAGATAGCCGATGCACTGAATGCTGACGGATTTCTCACCAAGATCGGCAAGCCCTTTTCAAGAAATTCTTTCATTGAGATCCTGAGGAACGAAAAGTATACAGGCGTGTATATCTTCAACCGTTCGGAGTCTAAGGGATATGACAACAAGCGCAACAGCCACAGGAACAAACCGTCTGAGGAGATCATTCGCATTGAAGGCGGTATACCTGCTATTATCAGCCGTGAGACATGGGCGGCTGCTCAGAAAAAACGTATCGCTCATATGCACCACTCAAAACACTGTAACTGCGTTTATCTGCTCAGTAAAGTAGTTGTATGCGGCGTTTGCGGTAAAATGATGCATGGCACTATTCGTCTGAGAAATAATCTTCCAACATATCACACTTACACCTGTGGAACTAAAAAAGCCGAATGCAATAACCCAAAATCAATCGAGAAAAACAGCCTTGAAGAGTATGTCATAGAGCTCGTCAGGAAGAAGTGCCTTGACTTTGCTGAACCGTCAGTTAAAGAGAGTTTCCTTGCCCTTGACAGGGACTCCTATGAATTCAGAACACTCCTTCAACGTTTTATAGATCAGGTCGAGGTATATCCGGAAAATGTCGTAGTGAAGCTGTTTGTCAAAGGAAATGTCAAGTCGTTCAGACATAACCGCAGAGCTTTCAAGACTCCTTCACAGAGGTGTTTTAAGGACAAAAAATAACGTCACCACTATTATATTTTACTTATTTTTGCAATCGCTTTCTTATTCCATATTATAATTCTACCACGAAAGCAGCAGCAACCCTTATGGCTATTTTATGAGATATTCTTAGAAATCTCTTTATGAGCCATAAGGGTTGCTGTTTTTTTGTGTTTGTTTTTTTAGTATATATTCCATCACTATTATATTTATATTATTTTTATATTTATATAAATATTATTACTAATATAAAGATGATAGATAGGAAAATTTAATACTTATAAAAGATTGCCCTCGTAAGAGGGCTGACAGCAGACGAGCGTCAGCGAGTGTATGCTGGCATTGCTCAGCGCAGCTGCCTGCACGGAGTGCCACTGCCCGTGGAGGGCGATAATAGACTATTTCAATTAATAATTCTACTTACATATATTTTTCTTTTAGTAGTTTGGCAACTCTTAAATGAGCAATATTTGAACTCTTATACAATTCATCAACCACCTCAGGAACAGTCTTTCCAGCATAGATTCCCTTATTCTCTTTTTCGGTGTCGATGCCATAGTAATTCAAAAATGTCTTACTCAGCCAACCACGATACTCGTCAGTCTTAAACATTTTTTCCTCGATGGCGGCAAGGCTTAGACCTTGAAAAAGATAGTAGTAAATGATCTCCGGAACTAGATCGTTTATGTTTCGATGACTGAACAAATCATAAGTTTTAAACATATTATACCTCCGTGAGCCATGAAATCATATCCTGTTCGCTCAATGCTGGCGAAGTGTCAAGAGCACAATCGTATTCTGCATTGAATACACCATCAGGAGTTTTCTCATTGAAGTGTGGAATATCCTTCGCATTATAGTAACGTAAATTCGTCCTAGTATAGGTGCTATCATATTTTATGCGATACAGTTCTTCGCTGTCAATCTGAGAAATTGTTGATTCTATGTGAACCAGCAATGCGTAATTATCTGCAAACTTGTCTCTTATCTGTTCAATCAGTTCTCCAAGAGATTCACCATAATCATTCTTCTGGAGCATTATGGATACGATTCGTATATCATAAAGTTCACTCAGGAGCTGATCGTGCTTGAAATGATGGGTTCTGCTAGTCTTAACGGTGGATTTGATTTCCATACGCTTGTTCTCGCTAATTGAAAAATCAAATTTCATCATATTTTTTGACTGCCAGCACTTTGATATATCGCATCCCACTTTATAGAGGTGAAGTATCACATACAACTCTGCATATAAACCTTGAAGTTCAATCTCAGACACTTGCCTTTTTCTATCAAAAAGAGAAGATATAGATGAGAAGAGCTTTGATAAGTATAGTTGATCATTATCTCTTTCACCCTGAGCAAATGCTCTTGTAAGACGAATGAAAGCCAGAATCTTATCCTCGTTTTCTTCCTTACAAGTAAGAAGATGAACAACTTGCGTTTTTTCTTCCGCATCACTTCTGAACGTACATTTTTTGTTGAATGCAAATCTTAGCGATTTAGTTTCTTGATAGATAGGTGCTACTTTAGGCATTTTCGACGGAATCATGAAAACGATATTGTTATTGTTATCTTTGCCAAAATAGCAAGAACTATTTTCTACAGGGAAAACTTCGTATGTTTGAGAGACAGCTGATTTGCCACTAAGTTTTTCAAGAATTGTTTTACTATCCATTTGCTCTCACCACCAATTCGGATAATGCAGCTGCACAGCTCTCTGGAACGTATAAAGCTAATACAGGTGCATAATAGTTTATTTCTGGCATATTTGTCGGCTTTACAAAATGGATTTGAAGCTGTATATGCTCAGGTTCATTATCTGCTAAACTGCGGTCACCATCGTAATATAAGGGACTTGAAGGGTTAGGGTTACGACCTTGGAATAGCTGTTGAATTGTATAATCTTCTCGAATTTTACGGGTTGAGTGTTCTACATCTCTGATCCAGTAAATATCTACAGGAATATCCAGTTGCAGTTTTATAAGGGCATCGTTCAGTTTGGCAAAGTATTTACTGTCAAGGAACTCGTTGCTTGCAAATTGCAGTCTTGATAATAATTCTTTGTAAACCTGTTCAAAGTGTTGATCTCCCAGAACTTTGTGGATCTGAACACTATTATGCTTCTGCTCAATCAACATATCTTCGTACTTGTTCCTATAATCTGCAATAACTGCTGTATTTTGCGATACTATCTGGTCGTCAGCCGTAAAATATCTTTGCGGCTTCCATTCAGAAAGAGCAAAATTTTCTGTTCGGGCGACATTGCGTCTCGTAAGATTAAGATAAGCACTACGAGCCAGTTTGAATATTCTTGGCATATCCTTGAAGGGAATACCGCGCTCCTGTGCTCTTTCGATAGAAGCCCACATATCCTCATCATGTTCCAGTATACTAGCGAAGTCATCCTTAATATCTCTTGTGGTAAACACTCGGCATACATCGAGATATTTAGCCTTATATCCAAACCACCGAGCACGCTGTTCTGTATTGTCTACATTACTCTTACCTCTTGCTCGTCTGGTGATATAAGTAACAGCAAGCCCTTTGAAGGTAATACCTCTCTCAACGAGATTTCCACCTACAAAGATATTGGTTTTATATAGTTCGGCATTTTCACTAGCATTTTCTTCGCTATTGCATATAAGAACAGGGGAGCATTGCTTGATTCTGTCGAGTATTTGGTTTTCAAGGTCATCAAAAGGATGACAAATCACACCATCTGAAACAAAAGAATCGTATGCTACTTTCAGAAGATTTTTCAAAGAGCTATAAGAAATATCCTTCTTGCCAGCTAGCCGTGTTTTTGCCTTTGATTTCCATTCATCCAGAATGCTCTGTATCTTTTGCTCTACAACTCGGTGATCGAACTTTTTCTGACTTGGATGTATCAGCATAGCATGAGTCCCCATATCACCACGGCTTCTTCTTATTGCGTTTCCTACAAAGAAAAGCGCCATAGCCTGGTAAACAGATTCTGGTACTCCCATACCGTCCAGTAGATTGGGTTCCGATTCAGGAATCTCTTTGATATACCTGTCAGCATTCTCACCATGAAACTCTTGCAGTCCACAGTACCCTTCACCGGGATAGACTAACTCACCAAAATCTGGAGATAGCGTATCAAAAGCCTCAATAAGGATATTAGCCTGAGGTGTTGCAGTTACAGATAAAAAGCAATGACTTTTCAGTTTGCTCTTTAGGTTTAGTACGGAAGCATAAGTAGTGCTTATAGATTGCTGGTATGCCCTAGTATTAAGCGTTGCTTGGTCACCCTCATCATCAACAATAAGAACAGATTTATCTGCTAAGAATTCATTGTCAAATATCTCTGCAATCTGGTCTATATGCTTATTGTGTTTTAAGCCAACAATAATGACTTTACGACCGTTCTCAATGAAGTCCTTGATTCTTGCCGGATTGATAAGGGTTTTATTGTCATTAGTTTTAAGAACTGTAAGTTTTTCAGTATCTACGCTAAATGCACTCGATATACGGGAAGCATTCTGTTTCAGAAGATTTAGCGTGTTACCGCCTAATACTATTGCAATGTCGTATCCGTTATCGAAAGCAAGTGCCAGAACGGAAATGAAGTTTGATGTTTTACCGCTTTGCACCTTTCCAATAACGATGCCTGTTTCCGCAACCTGTTCCTGAATATTTGGGTTAGGACAACGTCCAAGGATTCGAGCTGCATTATTGAAAATGGAGTCAATTGCTTCCTCGGTCATATCATCTGCAAGCATACGATTTTCTACGCTTTTTCTAAAAAAGCCATCAACGCTGATGCTCCACGGCATTACAGCGTCATTATCTGTGACAGATAACCATTCACTACTCAAAGTGCTTCATCTCCTTTACGCACAGTTTCAAGTATCTCATTCATTTTCAGTCTGATTGCACTCGGTTCAATTCGTCCATCATGAGATGTTACCATTGATTCAATCT
Source organism: Ruminococcus flavefaciens FD-1 (assembly GCA_000174895.1). Lineage (GTDB taxonomy): Bacteria > Bacillota > Clostridia > Oscillospirales > Ruminococcaceae > Ruminococcus > Ruminococcus flavefaciens_A. Next base: position 82,255 of record ACOK01000099.1, on the reverse strand, counting down.
CTGCTAACACCAGAGCAATTGACATTCTCATCATTATGGGCAAAAACTCACTTTTATCTATCAACGGCTTAAAGAAAGAGTGACGCATATTGATAGATAAATTATACTCAGTGTCAGATAACTGTTCTACCAATAACCAATCCATAGCAGGATCATTCATTTCAAGAATAATATGGAACTGATAGTCGATATGCTTATATGTGAAAGCATAGTTAATTTGCTTTCCGCCTTCAAGCTGCACATTACCGCTATTTTGATTCTGCGATGATGTTTCTGGAGGAGGACTGCTAGTTTCAGTATTCTCCTGTTGACTATCCTGTGGTTCTTCGATATGTGCTGGTTCTGATGATGAAGGCTCAGTATTTGTAATTGGAACATCAGTGGGAGGCTCTGGGCTTACAGGTTCACGATCCACAATTTCAATTTGCACATTCTCTACTGCTCCCGATTCTGTCAAACCTTTGGTAGCAGTTTCAACGAGATCTTGCGTATTGAGTTTTTCTCTTACTCTGATATTCTCAGCTTTTCTCCTATAATCTTGTGTATGCTTAGATAGTTCATCTATGAACGCTTCTTCTAAGCCACTATTATGCCAGTCAAAACCGTCCTTTGCCTGAGTGACTGGCCAATTATCCATATGCAATTCACCATACATACGCTGCCAAGCATAGGAATTGGCATCTCCGAATAATTCTGAAGGTCTATAATTCTTTTCAGAGCCGCCGACAATTACACGACCTCGCCTGATCAGAGTAAATCCAGCATCTTTTACACTACCGGGTATTCTGATAGCGATAAATCCACTAACTGCCAATTCTTTCCCTTCGTGTTGTACTGTAAAAGAAATATCCTTTTTCCATGTTTTGGAATCATCATCTGTGTAAACGGGAGCTTCCTTAAACTGTAAAGCACTTCCGTTATAGGTGATTCTCACCAATCCTGTTCGCAAATCCTCACGATAGATGCTGCTAAGCAATTCTTTTACTTTTCCGATGGTTCTCGGACCAACGATACGCTTATTCAATCTCTTGATCACTATTTTAGTAAAGTGATCTTTCTTGCTTACAGATTCTTCCTGAACATCTATCTCTTCCGTCTTATACTTTCCTAATTCATCAATGTTTATCTCAGTATAGTATTTTGTGGTGGAGTTTAGTTGAGTGGATTCTACAGACCATAATGATCCAAACCAGCAAGCTGCTGTTTTTAAGCCCATTCCGAACTCATTTCGACCAGAGGTGTTCTTGGGAGGACGATCGAGCACAACTGCTCTTTGGAAATCCGTCCATTCCATACCATAGGCATCATCGGTGATCTCCAAGCGGTCGCCTTCAACAGCATCTTCAATGTATCTGATGGTGATATTAAGTCCTTTAGCATACTTCTGAGCCATAAGTTCGTCCTTGTGGTCATAGAAACTTTGGGTGGAATTATCAACAAATTCAGCTATTGCTGTCCAGGGTTGATAACTCAGGCGCTTATATGTAGCATAAACGCTGCTTGTAGGTCTAATGTTTATCTTCTTACTCAATATCATCACCATCCCATCCCTCTATGGCAAGATTAAAAAGGCTCTCACCGAGGATTTTTAGTATTCTTACATTTACTGAGTTGCCTAGTTGTCTGTACTTTATGGCATCAGTTCCTTGAAATTTAAAACTTGCATGGAAGCTCTGAAGATTTGCAGCTTCTCTGGGCGTTATATATCTAAAATGCTCTTTTTGTTTGTCCCAAATAATAGGGGTATTCACAATTGCTACCAAAGAAGGATAGAATGTAGGGCGTTTTACCCGTATTCCAGATTGTCTCACCTGAATCAGTGCATTATGAATATCATCTACATCTGCACCGCAATTCCATTCAAATTTTTTGTATAGTTTGATTTTGGTAAGCATATCATATTTTTCTATCCATTTGTCAATAAAGTCCCTATGTTCAAGATAGAGTTCTCTGTTATGTCTTAGGAAATTTTGTTTCCATTTTGGCATATCATCATATCCCTGAGAAGAGTATACATCATCTGTATCATCATTTCCTACTCCAAAGCTATCTATCCATATGGGGAAACCGATGACCTTTATATTAGTAGCTTTTCTGAATTCCTCCCAAGCCAAGATCATCTGTTCTTTTTCCTCTGATATAATATAACTATCATCCACTTCATCTTCAAGAATTGACCAAGCATCGCCCATTTTACATTTTTTGAAATGCTTATCGAGTTGTAAATCTTCAATGTGAATAAAGCCGTTTGTCAATATCTGCTGATTTCTTATATCTCTTCTAATACCAAGTATATAAACTCGTTCTCGTATCTGAGGTATACCAAAATCCGATGGTGATAGTATAATCGGTGTTTCAGTAATATAGAAGTTCCGTTTTGTTAATTCAGTGGTAATAATATCCCAATTCTCGGTTTTATCAGCAAGATTTCGTACATTTTCCAGTATAATAAATTTTACTTCTGGATGTCCGTCCAGAATATCCATTATTTTATAGAATAGATTTCCTCTTGTTTCATCCTTAAAGCCCTTTTGTGCTCCCGCCTTACTAAATGGCTGACACGGGAATCCTGCACAAAGCACATCAAACGGAGCTATTGTCTCAGGATCAATCTTATTTACATCGCCACGAACTTCTTTCTCATCTATTTTATAATTGAGCTTATATGTTTTGACACATTCTTGATTAGTTTCGGCAGCCATAACACATTCTCCGCCCAAATATCGCATCGCTTGATGGAATCCTCCGACACCAGCAAATAAATCAATAAATCTAAAGCGTGCTTCTCCTTTTTCACGAGTAATTCTTGCATCGTTTGGCTTTTGTGCATCGGCAGGGATGTTCCATCTTCCGCCCTCTTTAATTGCTCCAGGGATTCGATTATCTTTGCACAGTATGGTAACCCATGTTTCTGATACTTCCCATAATGCAGCTATTTCTTTTGTAGTCATATTCTTCTTATACCTTTACTCAACTTTGTTATCTGGAATTATTTCCATAATGTCACCAATGTCACAATTAAGAGCGTGACATATCTTTAACAATACATCTGTTGTAACATTTTCGCTTTTTCCCAATTTTGCCATAGAAGTATGGCTAATCCCTGCAGCTGCACACAGGTCTTTTTTCTTCATATCCCTGTCTATAAGGACTTTCCATAGTTTTTTATAACTAATTGCCATTCAAACACACTCCAGAAAGAAATGATTGTGGAATAAATCTCCGCTTTCGCTGAACTTATACTATAATTATAACACACACCGTCTGATTATTCAATAGTTTTTTATGACTTTTTGTATATGTTTTGAAGAGATGTAATTGCTCATGAACTTGTTTCAACTTCTAAACTCAAATATATATTATTATTCCGATAAGGTTTATTCCAGCCTTATCGGAATTTTTGTTTTTGGAGGTAATTGAAATCGGAAGAAAACGTAAGAATCTGCGACATCTGCGGCTGCGAGATCAAAGAGGAAGAAGGAACATGGGTAGACGATCAGTTCCTTTGTCATGAGTGTGTTGACGAACACTGCACCACCTGTGACCACTGCGGCGAAACGATCTGGATTAACGATGCAGTACAGGACGATGATACCACACTATGCGAGACCTGCTACAACGACTACTACCACCGCTGTGAGTGCTGCAACAGAATTATCCATGACAACAACATCAACTGGCGAGGCGACTATCCTTATTGCAACAGCTGTTACGATGACTTTAATGACGAGATTGAGGAGTACAGCTATAAGCCTGAACCTTTGTTCTATGGTGACGGTAAGCGCTATCTCGGTGTGGAACTGGAAGTAGACTGCGGCGGCAAGGACGATGATAATGCAAGCAAACTCAAAGAAATTGCAAATGCCAGTCATGAGCATATCTACATAAAGTCTGACGGCAGTATTGACGACGGGTTTGAGATCGTTTCTCACCCAATGACGCTTGACTATCACATGAACAGTATGGATTGGGAAGCTATCCTGCATGAAGCGATAAAAATGGGCTATCGCTCTCACCAGACAAGTACCTGCGGTCTTCATATTCACGTTAATAGGAATGCTTTTGGTGACAATCAGGCGGAGCAGGAAGAGGTCATCGGCAAGATACTGTTCCTGATTGAAAAGCACTGGAACGAGGTCTTCTGCTTCTCCAGAAGAAGTCAGTATAACATGAACCGTTGGTCAGCACGTTACGGCTACGAAAAAACCGGAAAGGAAATCTTGAAGAAAGCCAAATGCAGCGACCATGGCAGGTACAGTGCCGTCAACCTTTGCAATTACAGTACCATTGAGTTCAGGCTTTTCAGGGGGACGCTGAAATACAATACATTTATAGCCACATTGCAGTTTGTCGATACGATCTGCGATGTGGCTATTTCTATGTCCCAAAGTGAACTGGAGGAACTGTCCTGGTCTGAATTTGTGAAGCGGATAGAGCATCCTGAGCTGATACAGTACCTGAAAGAACGTAGACTGTACATCAATGACGAAGTGACTGTAGAGGAGGATATGTGAGATGAACAAGGCTGAATACTACAAAAAGGTTTACCCTGCCGGAACACGCATAAGACTTATTCACATGGACGATCCTTACTCACCGATACCCGACGGAATGACAGGAACAGTTACATCTGTTGACGACATGGGAACCATGCACATGAAGTGGGACAACGGAAGAAGTCTCGGTATCTGTCCCGATGCAGACAGCTTTGAGGTTATCGGAAAGGAGGCTGAGTGAAATGTGTGCGATTTTTGGATTTCTGGACTACGGAAAGAAAGTCTCAGCAAACACGCTAAAAAAGCTCATAAGGGCATTATCTGTTGCGGCAGAAAGCAGAGGCACTGATGCAACAGGCATAAGCTATGTGAACGATGGGAACATCGTAACGTTCAAGAAAGCCAAGCCTGCGCACAAGGTCAAGCTGTATTTTCCAAAAGACACAACGGCTGTTATTGGTCATACTCGCTTTACCACGCAAGGCAGCGAAAAGCACAACTACAACAATCACCCATTCGAGGGTACAACAAACGACCACACTTTTGCCCTTGCTCACAATGGCGTACTGTACAATGACAAGGAACTCCGCAAAGAGAAAGAGCTGCCTGAGACAAATATCGAAACCGACAGCTACATTGCCGTTCAGCTTATCGAGCATGAGAACATCGTTGACAGCAATAGCATTAAAACTATGGCGGAGACGGTAACAGGCAGCTTTGTCTTTACGATTCTTCGAGATGACAACACGCTCTTCATCGTCAAGGGCGACAATCCCATAACGCTCATTCACTTCCCTGAGTACGGGCTTTACGTTTATGCGTCTACAACTGCTATACTCAATGCCGCTATGAAAGCTGTAAAGTTTTCGGGAGTGTGCAACGAGGTCAAGGTAAATGACGGGGATATAGTTCGCATCGACAGTGACGGCAAACTTTCTGTAAGCAACTTTGAAGCGCAGGTGCAGCACTTTGACTGGCATTACTTATACCGCTTGTACGGCTACGATTATGGGGACATGGACGAGGACTACACCAACGATCTCCTGATGATCTGCGGCTGCTACGGCGTTGCCAGAGAGGATGTTGAGCTGCTGCTGGAGCTCGGCTATACAACGGATGAGATCGAGGAAATGCTGCTGGATTCTGACCTGTTCGAGCAGACCATGAATGAGGTAAAAGCGCTGTATCAGCGTTAAAATAAAGGAGGAATACATATGAAAGAATTCTTTGCAGGAATGGCGTTCACGCTGATTCTGGAGGGCGTGGCGGCTGTTGTCATTGCGGCTGAAAAGATCAAGGAGGCGATCGAGGAATGAATAATACCGTGAAAGTGTTTGTCAGAGCAGTCGGCGTTATCATCGACATTATCGGCATTTTCAGAAAACGCAAATAACCACAGCGGCGGAGTGTAATGCTCCGCCCTACATTTTTTTGAGAGGTGAATTATGAAAACTGAAACAACAGTTATGAAAAGCAAGGCGCTGTTTTCCAATGACGGCGAACACCGCTTGTTGCTGCGCCGTGAGTGGGACAAAAACGGCAAATGCGCCATGATCATCATGATAAATCCCAACAGCGCAGATACCCTTTGCATGGACATGACGACAATGCTGGTCTTGAATAACCTTTATAAGCTCGGTTTCGGCAGCGTTAATATTGTAAACCTGTATAGTCGTATCACACCGAAGCTAAGCCTCAGATTCAACTCGGACGATGACCTGATCGCAAAAGGCTGTGATGAAATGATCGAGGAGTATGCGGTAACAAGCGACGCCATCATCATTGCCTGGGGCAGCCTTGGAAACACTTCTGAGAGAGTGAGAGAGCGTCAGGCAGATATCCTTGAACGGCTGTCGAAGTTCAGAAATAAGCTATACAAAATCGGTGAACAAGGGTATCATCCCCTGACACCGGCGGTCAGGAACGGCTGGGAGTTAGTCCCTTATGAAATAGAGGAGGTCAATAATGCTGAAAGTAACGAATCTTAGGGAAACGGACAATATCAAGCCTATCATGCTGAGGGCATTTATCGCCAAGAAAATTACTGCAATGATGAATGAGTATGGCGTTGATAATCTTGACGATATCGGCTGCTTTGTTGTGCTTGAAAAGGACGAAATCTCAGCATTTGTGGTATCAGAAATGGAGTTTGTGGAAGTGCTTGAAATCGGAGATAATCACTATCTTCACGGCGTAAGAATGCTTGGCGACAGCTACGGCGAGGACATTTATCTGCCTGTTGAGGTATTGAGAAAATGAGCCTGACGATACACCGAGTAGCGCAGTATGCAAGGTTCAGTTCCGACAATCAAAGGACTGAGAGCATAGACGCACAGCTGAGGGCAATGAATCAGTTCTGCAAGCAACAGCACTGGCAGGTCGTGGCGACCTATACCGATGAAGCAAGGTCGGCTACCACCGATAACCGCCCACAATTCCAACAGATGATAGCCGACAGCGGCAAAGGAATTTTCGATATCGTTCTGGTGCATAAGCTGGACAGATTCAGCCGTGACAGGTACGATAGCGCAATCTACAAAAAGCGGTTGAAGAAGAATAACGTCCAGCTGTGCAGTGTACTGGAACGCATTGACGATAGTCCCGAAAGTATCATGATGGAGAGCGTCCTTGAAGGTATGGCAGAATATTATAGCCGAAACCTGGGACGTGAAGTCATGAAGGGCATGAAGGAAACCGCCCTGCAATGCAAACACACGGGAGGCTGTCCTCCACTTGGTTATGATGTTGGTGAGGACAGAAAACTGGTTGTCAATCAGCATGAGGCAGAGGCGGTCAAAGCAATCTTTGAGATGTTCGCAGAGGGCTACGGTTACAGTGCCATTGCTGACTATCTGAATGAGCATGGTTACACTACCAAAAGAGGACACATCTTTGCGAAAAACAGCCTGTATGAGATACTCAAAAACGAAAAGTATACCGGAGTTTTTGTGTTTAACAGAGCTGCTGCAAAGAGCGATAGTAAGCGCAACAATCATGCCTACAAGACTAGTGATAATATCATAAGAGTTCCGGGCGGCTGTCCTGCCATCATAAGCAAGCACCTTTTTGAAAAGGTTCAGAGGATCAAGGCTGCTAACCGCCGTAACACTGGGCGTTATCACTCCAAAGAATTCTATCTGCTGACAGGAAAAGTTTTCTGCGGCGTGTGCGGTAAGCGCATACAGGGCAACCTTCGTTTCTCAGGTGAGCGTAAGAACAGGCTATGCACCTATCGCTGTGATGAGCCGAAGCAGATTTGCAAAAATAAGGAGAACAACAAGGACTACCTCGATGCCTACGTTGCAGACCTGCTCCGACAGAAGATCTTCAACAAGGCGGCACTGAGACGCAGGATCAATGCTGTCAATAAGTACATCGAAAGCTATAACGCCGAATTTGATGAGCACTATGAGAGTATCAAAACAGAACTGGATGAAGTCACCGTGGCGCTTTCCAACATCACTGTCGCAGTTGAAAAAGGCGTGCTGACTGATGCTATTATCGAGCGCTCAGAAGCATTGGAACAACGTAAAAGTGAGATACAGGCACAACTTGCAGAACTCAGGAGATTTGAGCCGCTCCGACTGGAAGACTATCTGCACCTGATTGATGATTACAAGAATATGCAGCGTAATACCGAGGAATTTCGTACATTTGTGCAGACCTACATTGATAAAGTTGTGACCTATCCTTATCATATCGAAATCGTGCTTGATGTGGGATTCGGCGTGACTGATGAACTGAAAGAAACCATCACCATCAGACGGGGCGACCTTTATGCCCTGTTTGAATCGAGAACGGAGGACTAAAATGTTTGAACCTGAGAAAAAACGCTATCTTACAAGAGGTGTTGATGGGACTATACCTGTGGAATTACAGCTTTTCATGTGGGAGGCTATCGACCAGATGCCACAGCCGAAGGACTACTTACAGGTGTTTGAGCTTTCCGTCGAGAACGGTCTGCAATGCATACACCACACCTCTGAGCAGCCGGAGTATGAAATGACCTATATCCTTCCCACTGTGGAGAGCGCTGTTACTGCGAAAGTCTACTGTATAGACAGTGACACCTACTGCACCATGCTGTTGACGGAGGAGTACTGATGGGGATACTTAAAGACCTGTACTACGGTCATATTGATATTATCGGAAGAAACTCTATGGACTCCCCGGAGTACCGCAAATGCATTGAGAATGCCGCAGAATGTGAAAAAGAGATCACGCAGTCCAGCCCGGAAGCAGATGCTCTGTTCCTGAAGTATCAGGAGGCGCAGGGCAGACTGAACAGCATGACAGAGTATGAGATGTTTGCAGCAGGTTTCCGCATGGGCGCACAGCTTATGTTAGAGATGCTCCGAGACTGAAAGAATCCCAGATACCAACGTAGGTATCTGGGATTTTTTTTTAATCTTCAAGATAGGCGAGTTCCACATAAAGCTCACTTTGCTCACTGATGATGTCTCCGGAACGGTAACGTACATGATCCTTGCCATTGTACTGATAGCTGACCTTGAAAACCTTGTCAAAAGTATACTCATCAGCTGAATCCACAGAGCCAAGCAGAGAGACCACATAGTGCCATACCCCCAGCAGAAACGGCTCAAATTCAAGCTCCTCTGCGTCACACAGCTCCGCCTTTGTCATGGGTGAGCCATCGGAGCAGACAAAGAATTCCTGATTATCATCGATATTGTTATCGTTTTTTATGAACTCGATCAGTTCAACAACAAGTGCTTCATTCTTCTCCTCAGAACAGAAATACTTTTTTCGTATTTCTATCATACTGCACAGGACATCTTCATAATTTTCGATCAGCCTGGCTGAGAAAGTATTGATCTGTTCCTGGTCATCCAGATAGTGCGCAGAACTGAGTATCTGGAATTGCCGGAATTTGTCATGACAATAACCTGTTACCTTCTGTTCTGACCTTATTTCACAATCGTGACCAACCGTCAGTTTCACCAAGTCAAGAAATAGCCGCTGGGCTGCATTCCTATCCCGTTTGGGATGAACAGTCTGAATGCTTCTTTCCAACAGATAGAAGAAAATGCCTCTGGATAGCGTAATATCACTATTTTCCATAACCGGGATAATATGAATGTCCCTGTCAATTTCCGACGGAATGCCATCACTCCACGCATCCATTATTTCTCGCATTTCTTCCTGTTCGTTATTTTTTTCCACATGGATAGCTGTGCCTTTGATTCTTCTTGCAAGATCAGGCTTAATATGGCGTGAGTTGATTGCTCTGGACTCCTTTGCAGCTTCATCTTTTTGAACGGTGCTTTCATCGTTCACGGCAGTTGAATCGTCGGGCTCTGCTTCATCTGTTTTAATCTCGCTGTATGTCAGATTGACATTTAATTGCTGATACATGGAGTTTATTTTTATTTTTTCACATTTTTCCAAAACTGCCTGTAGGCGCTGTGATGTTACCAGAAAATGCCACACACCTAACAGGAACGCCTCAAATTCAAAATCTACTATATTTCCGAGATTGTATTTCGCCTTTGCTGAGCCGTCGGAGCAGATGTAGAAGGGCTGGGTATCGCTGATACTACTATCTGTGCTTATCATGTACAGCATCTTCTGAACCAGGGCATCGTTTCTGGCAGAGGTGGCGCAGTCAAAATACCTGCGGGCGAATTCTGTTGCCCTTTTATAGGCAGCTGCATAATCAGTTTTTACTTGAGTGTCGAAGCCGGCTACCATATCACCATCATTTAATAGAAATATTGAACTGCTCGCAGATTTGAAGGAGCCAGATTTGAATTTGCTTGCGGCGTTTTTATATCCGCCCTGAAGCCTGCCTTCATGATACAAGAGGTCAAACTTTCCCAGTGAAACAGCCTCGACATTCATCAAAGCGTTCAGATCATAGAACAGATGCGTCTGCGTCAGTTTTTGGGTATCACCTTTATAGTTATCTCCGGGCAGCCTCTTATTGTTCATGGCTTCACAAAGCAACCAGTAGAAGATGTTGGCAGAAAACTCAATTTGAGGATCCGGTAAATTCAGTATCATTTCTATCCCTCCGGTTTTCATTACTTAAATTACCCAGATGACTCTGATGATTCTTGCCAGAATTCTGAGATTACTCTACACTGATAGTAGATGATGGAATTATCCCTGATGAAACTCTCAGCGTCCAAGCTATTGTAACTGATTACACAGATTATTCAAATTACTCTAGCAATTGCCTCTGGATTACGCTAAGATGTAATCATCTGATAAAAGTCATCTACCCCATTATACCACTCCAACGGCTGAACTGTCAACCGGGAGAGGCGGTAATCTGAAAGGTGCGGAACCAGCCGCGGACGGGGATGCACCAAATACTAATTTTTTTATAGAAAGGAATACAAATTATGAGTAAAATAATTAACAAGAGAAATTACAAGACCGTATCCTTCGGCTCTGAGGGATACACCAACCTCGATGCATTCACTGAACTCACACCTACAGCTAGCAATCACGGTGAGCTTCGCATTATGGACAATGGCGGTAGCTGGAAGGTCGGCGCAAGCAAGAATCTCTATACTGCACTCGGGGAGCCCCACTTCGTAAAGGTTCTCATGAGCGACACACAGGTTGCTTTCAAGGCGGTTCCGGACGGCACTCCGGGAGCCTACGAGTTCTGCAAGGGCGCAATAATTTACTCCACTGATCTCGCAGAGAAAATTAAGACTCTCGCAGCAAACACGGAGTTCAAGTCCAACGCAACTACCAGATGCGGTCGCATCGACGCAGTCCAGACCGATGAGGACGGTTCCATAACCGTGCTCCTCAGCTTCGACTGATGCTACCAGAATGGTGTGCTGGTCACAGCACCAGCACACCCCACATTCATATTATTTTGGAGGTTAATTATCATGAGTACTGATTTTGAAGAAATAATGAACAAGAAGACTGCTGATACCGCAACGAGCGGAAAAGGCAGAAAGCTGACCGCAAAGGAGTCCACCTTCTGCATTGATGAGGGCTCCTACAAGGGTACGATCACCGATGCTTTCTGGTATACGACGGCTGGGGAGAAAAAAAGAGTTATGTTCGTATTCAAGCTGGAGGACGGCACAGAGTTCAAGAACTCCGTGGACGGAGAATGGGTAGAAGACTACCCCTTCTCCAAGCTGATCTCACAAGCTAATGTCGAATATGTCAAGGACTTCAAGGGACTCAAGGTCAAGTTCGATATTCGCAACAGCGAGGGCGAGACCATGACCTTCTCCAATATCAAGAAGATTTACCTCGATGAGTAACTGTTATCGCCGTAACCCCTCATAGGGGTTACGGCTTCTTACGAAAGGTGGTTGATGTTTATGGCTCTCCACAAGCCTACAAATATCCCGAAGCTCACTGATATCGTCACTGAGGATGATCTTTCTCAGGTACTTGGCGGAATCAGTACATTTGGGAGCAAAGCAGTAAGCAAAAATATTTTACATTATCTATCACAAACCGTCTCATCTTATCCTGTTATCCCAGTAGAGGGAAAATGCCTCCTGCTTGCAGTGAACTCAGCGAAATATCAGGGGCTGGTATGGCTGTCAGGCTGGTTAGAGGTTGTTTCCGCCTATAAGAACGTCCAGAATGTGTACTATGTCAAACTGAAAATCAACGGCACGCTCGTTGATGTGAGCTACGACAGCCTCTACCCGAAGGATATTATAAAGCTTTCAGAGCGTGGTCTGCTGGTAAATTTCGACTATGTCGATCAGCTAAGCAAGCATATATTCCGCTGCCTCTCGGAACTCGAAGTCTGCGAGCAGACCGACAGCATTGGGTTCATCACGAAGGACGGCAAGCTGACATTCATAGGCTATGACGAGGAACCACAGGTACTCGATTATACCAAGGATATGTCTCTAACAGATTATATCAACGGACTTAACAAGCTGCCGGTGAATACGGCGTTCATGTTTGCACTGTGCTGCAGCTGCGCTTCTCTGTTTCTTGCGTTTTTAAGCATGGTCTGCGGTTTGCCGCTCATGTCCTTCATTATATCCTTTTATGGCAAAACAGGCACTGGCAAGAGTACAGCTCAGACACTTATGGCTTCCATGTTCACCTACCCAAAGGATAAGAAGCTGTATATCTCGTTCTTCGGTACTCTCAACGCAATCGTAAAGAATCTTACACGCAAGTTCGGTGTCCCTCAGATTTTTGATGAGGCAACGGTGTCAGACGGTCTGAATATGGAAAGCCTCATTTACATGCTCTCACTCGAACAGGACAAAAACCGCTGCAACAGCAATGCTGAGCTGAGAACTCCTGATACATGGAAGCTTATTGCAATAACCTCATCTGAAAATCGCCTGCTCAGTGACAGCCATATGCACAATAGGGGACTTGATGCACGTTTACTCAGCTTTGAACTTGCATTTACAGATAATGCTGCGCAAAGCGATGCAATCAATAAATACTGCAACAAGTATTATGGCATTCTCGGCAAGGCTATGGCAGAACACCTTTTGAGTGCTGAGCCTGACGAAATCGCACAACAGTACGATGCGTGCAAAGCGTCAATGCGAAACGCAATCGACAACGCAGCATCATTCGACCTTGCAGAGAGACTTATCAACGAATATGCTGTTATACTACTTGCCGGAGAGGTACTTGTGGAACTCGGTGTAAATATCGACATCGACGGCATCACCGCCATCATGGCTGAAAATTGTAATTCTATTCGTGAGGCTACGGATATTGCCGGTAAATACTACCATCACCTTGTCAACTATGCAGTACTGCACCCCTATGCCGAGGGCATCAAGAAAGACGAGCAGACTGGTTCCGTCGCATTTATCGACGAACTGTTCCTGAGAGTACTGAGCGACTACGGCGCATCAAATCCGGATCTTGTTATCAAGGAGCTGGACGCTGCCGGATACCTGTTTAAACGTAAGAGAAACGCAAGAAAGAACCGTCTGAGGTTTGGCGGAACACTTGTAAACTGCTATGAAATACTACTGCCAGAAGACGATGCAGGCTCAGATGACGGATGTCTGACGCTGGAATATATACTTACTCACTTCGAGGGGATAGATGAATCATGACCGTAAAGGATTTTCGCTTCGGGAGAGACTTCCTGAAGCATACCAACTTCAAGAACGGCTACCATGTCTACACGGGCATGGATACCATTACAGATAGATCAGGGAACGAACTTCCCGAAAGTATAATAAAGCTGCTCTATCACATTTATGCAGAGAACGCAGCACTCAATGATAAAATCGAAAGCAAGTGTGAGGGCGAGTGATCGCCCCACACTTAATATAAATTCCAAATATTGAGAAAGGATTTGAAAATATGAAAGACGAGAACGTAACCTACGCATATATGTATCGACGTATCTCCTCGTGGAATCAGGTCGGCAACAACAGCCTGGATGCACAGAAAGAGGCTATAATGCAGTATGCAGAAGAGCATAACATCAAGATTGTCGGTGACTATGTTGACTCAGCCAAAAGCGGAACCACTACTAAGAACAGAACTGCATGGCTGAAAATGCTGAGCGATATGGATAAGAATCCACAGGTTACAGAGGTGCTGACGAACTATCTAAACCGTACCGCCAGAAATGCAAGAGACCTACTGAATACTAGTTACGATCTTGCTTTAAAAGGCAAGAGAATCATAACAACTGACGGTCTCGACACATTAAACCCTGAACACCGTGAGAAAATACTTGATGCAGCCGCAGAAGCCGAAAAGTATTCCCTTTTGCTTAAAAAGGAGACAATGAAAGGATTAAAGGTCAACGCCGAGAAAATGCTCCACAACGGAGGCACACCACCCTACGGCTACGTCGTTGGTCCTGATAAGAAGCTTCATATTGATCTGGCAAAGGAACCGGCAGTTAAGGCGATCTTTGAGAAGTATGCCGCCGGGCTTAGCTACGACAAGATCATCGAATGGCTCGATGCTAACGGCTACAAGACAGCCAAAGGCGAGAAATTCGGCAAGACCTCTATCAAGAGCATTCTGGAAAATGAGAAGTACTGCGGCAATTACTTCTGGAACAAGCGTTCAGGCAAGGACTTCCGTGGTATGCGTAACAGTAACAAGCTGAAGGACGAGAGCGAGCGCTACCACGTTATCGGCGGTGTCCCTGCGATCGTCAGCGTGGAGCTGTTCAACAAGGTGCAGGAGCGCCTGAGAGACAACAAGAGCAAGATCAGAAACCACAACGGCAAGAACTTCTACCCCATGAATGGCAAAATTTTTTGCAGCAAATGCGGCGCTCCCCTCAAAGGCAAGGTGCAGTACAGCAAGACTAACAAGAACGGCGAGCCGGTCAAGCAGTACAAGTTCAGCTGCAACTGCTTCACGCCCAAGACTGTAAATGAGAAGTACCTCGATGATATGATCGTCTATGGACTGAGAGAGTGTATTTTCTCCCCTGTAAACATCGAAGAACTGCTACAACGTCTTAACGTGTATAGCGAGGCTCAGAATGAGGCGATCGACCTCCAGATCACCCTCCTGAACACTGAGAAGACAGATGTTGAGAGAAGACGCAAGAATCTTGTAGACGTTGTTGCGAGAGGCGAGAGTATCCCGTCTATCATCACCGAGATTGGCAACATGGACGAGCAGATACAGAAGATCGACCACCGCATCAGCGAGTACGAGGCTTCCAAGAAGGTCTTCACGCTGGATGACCTGCGCCTCATCAAGGATATGTTCACAGGCTACGTCAGAGAGGAATGCAACGAGGATACCCTCACTTTTCTGAACGACACCATTGCCAGAATCGAGGTCGGTGATGATGTCACCGTTAAGCTGAAAAAGAACATCAAGGTAGACAGAGACACCAAGAAGATTTTCACTGATTAAAGCAAATGGGGCAGCTGTACACCGGCTGCCCCACACTAAAAGGAGAGATGAAAATGAAACAGTTAACGATAGATATTGAGACCGCATCTGACGAAGACATCAGCGAATGCGGCGTTTACAGATATGCAGAATCGGAGTATTTCGACCTGCTGCTCGTTTCCTATTCCATCGACGGCGGACCTGTTGCAACAGTCGATATTGACAGCGGCGACACTCTGCCCGATGAAATACTTAGCGCCCTGACCGACAAGAGCGTTATCAAGAAGGCGTTCAACGTCAATTTTGAGCGTGTTTGCCTGTCGGTTTATCTTCGCCGCAATTATCCTGAAATAGCAGGCTTTGAGGATGCAGTCGGCAATTATATCGCTCCTGAATCATGGCATTGTGATATGATTCACAGCAGATACCTCGGCATGATGTCCTCACTGGACGATATGGGTAAGCTGCTTCGTTTAAAGGAAAAGAAACTGGACGAAGGCAAAGACCTGATAAAATATTTTTGTACTCTTCATCAGGATAAACAAGGAAACCTGCTATTTTATGATAAGTCCGATGCTCCAAAGAAGTGGAAAGAATTCATCGAGTACAACAGACGTGACGTTGAGGTCGAGCTGAAGATCCAGCGTCTGCTTTCGGAAATGCCCGTCCCTGACTTCATCTGGGAGGAATTCTACATCGACCAGCGTATCAACGATCGTGGCATTTTGGTAGATACCAAGTTCGCTGAGAAAGCGGTAGAGCTCGATAGCAATGTCAAGAAAGAGCTGTTTCCTAAGCTGAAAGAGCTGACAAGACTTGATAATCCCAACTCACCGGCGCAGATGAAGGACTGGCTCATGCGCCAAGGGATCGAGGCTGATTCCCTTGACAAGAAGTCCATGCCCCTGTTACTGGCAAGCGCTCCTGATGATGTTAAAGAGGTTTTGATGCTATATCAGCAGCTTTCCAAGTCCTCCGTCAGCAAGTATCACACGATGCTGGGGGCTTCCTGCAAGGACGGCAGAGCGAGAGGAATGTTCAACTTCTACGGTGCCAACAGAACCGGCAGATTTGCAGGTAGAATCATCCAGTTACAGAACCTGCCGCAGAATCATCTTGATAACCTCGCTGAGACCAAATGGCTAATCAAGTCAGGAGACCTCGATGCTGTCAAGGAACGATTTGAGGATATCCCTGACGTACTGTCTCAGCTGATACGAACGGCATTTATCCCACCGGAGGGTAAGAAATTCGTTGTGGCCGACTTCTCCGCTATCGAGGCAAGAGTGATCTCATGGCTTGCCGGTGAGACATGGAGAATGGAGGCTTTTGCAAACGGTGAGGATATTTACTGCGCCTGTGCTGCAAAGATGTTCGGTGTTCCTGTTGAGAAGAACGGCGTGAACGGTCATCTGAGACAGAAGGGCAAGATCGCTGAGTTAGCCTGCGGTTATGGCGGTTCTATCGGTGCTATCAAGGCTATGGGCGGCACTGAGCTGAACCTCACCGATGACGAATTATACTCCCTTGTGGAGGACTGGAGAAAGACTTCACCCAACATCGTCAAGCTGTGGAGCGATGTTCAGTCGGTCGCTGTCAAGGTCATTACTGACCAGAGCAGCATGACCTTTGGCAGACTGAAATTCTCCTATGAGATAGGCATTTTATTTATAGAGTTGCCGTCAGGTCGCAGACTTGCTTACGTCAGACCAAAGGTAGAGAAGGACGACAACGGCAAGACGATCATAACTTATGAAGGTGTTGGCGACAACAAGAAGTGGCTGAGGCTCGAAACCTACGGTGCAAAGCTTGTTGAGAACATCACGCAGGGCATCGCAAGAGACCTTCTGCTGCACTCTATGGCGGCTATGAAGGACATGGACATCGTCGGACACGTTCACGATGAAGTCATCGTAGAGTGCGATCCTGACACGACTGTCGTGCAGGTATGCCACCTGATGGAGCAGACTCCGGACTGGGCTGAGGGACTTCTTCTCCGTGCAGACGGCTATGAGTGTGAGTTTTATATGAAGCAATAAAGAAAGGTGGAACGGCTGTTACAGTCGTTCCACTTATTTTTTTGCACCTCGCTCTGTACCTGCGTATTCTCAGATCACCGGATATTTCAGAGAATCGTGCCTGTCGCATTGTCGCACTGTCTCACGGGGACAGAGGGGGATACGGTATATGTTATGACGTTAAAAACACCGGAAAGTACCGCAAAGTACCGGAAACTACCGGAAAACCGGAAAGTCAGGAAAGTGTTTCTGTCGCACTGTCGCACTTTTTTGCGAGTAGACGATTTCAGTTTTCAGCAACACAAAATGCGTCGGGTATCATCAGTTTCTACCCCTCGCTGAACAAAAGTGCATATTTCTGAGAAAACAGAAAAGCCGTAAATACGCTGTTTAACGTATCTACGGCTTTTTTCATGCGATTTTTTTACTTTAAAAATACGCATATTCAATTGGTGGAGGCGAGGGGAATTGAACCCCTGTCCGAAAGCTCATTCATGCAACTTTCTACGAGCGTATTTTACCTATTATGATTCCCGGGGCTGACCGCCGATAAACGGGCTGAGAGCCGAGGTAGTCCGTATACAACTAACGGACACGGACACTTCCGTTAGTCGTTCACCACTGATCGATGCCCGAGCGAAGGCCGTGGTACTCCTTCGGCGGACAGAAGCTGACTTAAGCAGCTACCAGTTCGCTATTTCTAGAAACTGTAATGTTATTTCTTGCGTTTATATTTAAACGTGGCGAGGATTAAGGAGATCACGCCGTACTCCGCTCGCTTATCACACTTCAGAACCCCCGTCGAAACCTTTACGCCCCCATAAATAAGGGGAAAAGGCGGGAGCTTGAAATGCTCTGTTACTATTATACTATGATTCTGCGGATTTGTCAACAGCTAAAAATGTCATGGGATGTAATTTGCTGTCGGTCAGAGCCAAATAAAGGGACGCACATTGCACGTCCCTTATGCTTATAATTCAGTTAATTTCCCGTCCGAGAAGAAGTAGATATTTTCCTTTTTGAAGCCGTACTTTGAATCGGGGATGCTTATATGGGGCTCAAATGTAAATAGGTCCACAGAGGAAAGAGCCGTCTGATTTCCCTTTTCGATATAGATTCGGTCATCCTTGCGCTTGACGATAGAATGTCCGAGATTTCCCATAAAATCGAGGTTTACAAAGCCCTGTTCCCTGATGAAGCTGTTTATATGCAAATACAGTTCTTCAAAGGTAGTCTCGGGAGCGGCAAAGCTGATAAGCTCGCTGTGGAGTTTATCCTCCATCAGCAGGCCGTTCCGCCATTCGTCATTTTTTACCATACCGATATCGCTGACGACTTTGCCGTTTTCGATAATAACTGTACGGGCATAGTCGCCCCAGATATTGCCGCACTGAGGACTCAGGTCGATAGTGATGATATCATCGGGCTGAATGATCCTGTCGGAGGTGGAGTATTCCCGTCCCGAAACGGAGACAGTTGTCTCATCACCGGAAAAAACGAATGCTCCGATATCCCAGTACCAGAAGAAATCCGCTCCCTCTGCCAGCATTTTCTCCTCACAGAGCCGTCTGACTTCCACGAGGGACATTCCTGCTTTTATCTCGTTCCTGATGTAAGCTATGGTATCTTTGGCTATTTTCTGAACTTCTCTGTATTCCATGCAGGACCTCCGCTGTCAGAGCCACGACATATCTTCGTCTTGCTGTCGAACCAGCCGTCTGCTTCTATGACAGCCACAGCGCAGGGCATACGTCCTTCTATGACGAAGAACTCAGCCTTGTACATTCCCAGCGAAATGAAGAACTCCTTGTAGGATTCGAGAGTGAACTCATGCTTGAACTGCACTCCTGCCGCTTCGCAGGCCTTTACAAGCAGTTTGCTTGTTTTATCGGATTTATTGATATATGTGGGGATGATGACCTTTCCGCCTGATTTGCACACTCTGAGCATTTCCCAGACAGCAGAGGCAGGGTCATCAAGAAGATGTATGACATTTCCTGCAACGACTTTGTCGAAGCGTTTATCACGGCAGTTCAGAGCGCACATATTGGCTTTTCTGAATACCGTATTGCCGTAAACACGGCATTTTTCCTCGGCTCTTTTCATCATTTTTGATGAAAGGTCGGTAGCCACAAGCTTATGGCATTTTTCAGCGATTGCCTTGCTGATCGCACCTGTACCGCAGGCACATTCAAGTACAACGTCGTTTTCGTCGATATATTCGGCAATACGATTACCCAGCTCCTTGTAGACCTTGCCGTTGAGCATAGTCTCAAAGCTGTCGTAAACGCCTGCAACTTTGTCCCAGATCATATGTTACTCCTTTACTTCAGAACGATCTCCTGTTTTTCTGCATTTATCTGTGCTTCTGCACCGTATGGAAGTATCGCTCTCGGAGTGCCGTGGCCGAAGTTCACATTATAAAGGATAGGCATATCATTGTTGTCAACGACCTCACGCCATATGTCCTTGTATTCCTCATAGTACTTCTCATTCTGAGGCTTGCCGACGATAATGCCGTTCAGTTTAGCGAATACTCCCTCGGCTTTCAGTGCTTCAAGGAACTGTTTCAGGCGTTCGGGTGAAGGCTGTTCCTCACTGGTCTCGGCAAAGAGTATCTTGCCCTCCCATTCCTCAGCGGATGGGAATATATTGTACTTTCTGATGATCTCGTTCTGATGTTTCAAGTCTTCAAGGATCGCAGGGCCGAATGGAAATCCTGATAAAATTTTATTCGCTTCGGGATTGCTTCCGATGTCTGCTATGAGCATTTCGCCCATGCTTTCTATGCATCCGCCGAGAAGCTGACCCTTGAACTGTGAGGGCCCCTGTAAGAGTTCGTAGCCGTGCTTTTCCTTATGGGATACACGGTCTGTGCCGATGGCGGCAGGGGAGAAGTCGGTGCGCTCCTCGTACCAGAAATCCGAGGGAATTATGATCCTGCCATTGTATGGCTCAAAGAGGCTCTTGAACTGACCCTCTGAGTATGGCAGCATACGGTCGGCCTGTTCGCAGATATCGCAGATAAAGCTCTGACCGTAGAATGTCTGTAGTCCGAGACGGTGAAACATGAAGTGATTGTTTGTGGTATCGGAAAATCCCAGGAACATCTTCGGGTGTTCACGGACAGCGGTCACAAATTCCTCGTCCTCCATGAGGTAGGGGAGAGTCCTGAATGTCTCGAAGCCGCCGATATCGGTGATGATGCCTTTTATTGAATCGTCGAGAAAGGCTTCTTTCAGGTCAGCTGCACGTGCCTCGGGATGAGCCAGAATGTAGTCGGTTCCTCTGAAAGCGTGTTTTGTGAAGCATATGTCAAGTCCGAGTGCATTTATTCTCTGCACACCGATGTCAACCTGCTGTACACAGCCGATATTTCCGAGAATACCGTTGGACAGGCAAATTACGGCAACTTTGTCACCTTTTCTGAGTGGTCGTGGTTTTATCATTTTGCACCTCCGTTTACAGCCATTGGATAAAGGCAGTTTTATCTTTTTTATTATACCCTGCACGCTCATAGAAGTCGAGGGTGGACTGTTCCTTTGAGCCTGTCAGGAGCATCATCTTGTAGCAGTTTTCGTTTACAGCGATATCACGGGCATAGTTGAGGCAAGCAGTGGCAAGGCCTTTTTTGCGCCATTTCTCATCGGTTATCACATTCTCGATAAAGGCGTAGGGACGCTGCCCCCTTGTAAGGTTGGGGATAATGACGCAGACGCATGATGATACGATCATACCGTCTTCCTCGGCTACTATTATATGGTGGTCGGGATCGTTCATTATCTTTTCCCACAGCGCAGTCAGTTTCTCATCGATCTCGGGAAAAGGGTTATCGTGGAGCTGCATATAAAGCTTCAGCAGTCCGTTAAGGTCATTCTTTGCTGCTTCTCTTATCATGGGGATAACCTCACTGATTTCTTGATTTTATATTGCGGTCTATCTCACGTTTAGCGTCACGCTTAGCGGCGTCGGCACGTTTGTCGTAGAGCTTCTTACCCTTGCAGAGCCCCACCTGCATTTTCACTCTTGAATCCTTGAAGTAGATACTCAGCGGAATGAGTGAAAGACCGTCCTGCTTGACAGTGCCGAACAGCTTGTTTATCTCACGCTTGTGCATGAGCAGCTTCCTTTTTCTGAGAGGGTCACGGTTGAAGATATTGCCCTTTTCGTAAGGGGAGATATGCATACCACGGACAAAAAGCTCGCCGCCGTCTATGGAGCACCATGAGTCTTTCAGGTTTACACCGCCCTGACGGATAGACTTTAGCTCAGTGCCGACCACCTTTATACCAGCCTCATAGCGATTCGAGAACGAAGTATTCATGGCGGGCTTTTCGGTTTTCAGAGATAGGTTTATTACCTATTGTGCGCATACGTATTTCCTCCGTAAGTGATTTCTGATTTTATTATACTTCATGACAGAGAAAAAGTCAACCGAGAATAGAGAAGATATAGTGATTATTGATCATAGAAAACCAGCATTCCCGACGCTTATCGGGAATGCTGCTCTGACAGCTGTTATATCAGATGTTCATACCAGAAGTTATCGAGTTACCGCCGTTCATCTTAACGCTTCTCATAGGTGTATCAAGCTTAACGAGGAGTGAGTTAACATTGAGGCAGTCGCCCGGGAGATAGTGGTAAACGGCACCTGAGCAGGTGAGTTGAACTGTAAGGTTCATTACGTTGTAAGGGCTGCTCATAACTGCCTGTATCTTCTGAGCGTGAGCCATAGCCTGATTCTCGCATATGTCTCTGTTGAACATGGAAGCAGAATTCGTTACCTGTGATGTTGTAGATCTCAGCGAAGCTGCTGAACTGTTCCTTGAGCTGTTCAGCGATAGCGGCCAGATATTCGTCACCGAAGTCGTAGCCGTAGGTATCGTTGATAGAACGGAAGTTATCAAGGTCGAATACAGCGATATTGAAGCGGTCTGTTTCCAGTCTGTCGGTGATATCCTCATCAAGGGCATAACGGTTCTTCATACCTGTAAGGATATTGGTAACAGCAAGGTCGCTGGCCTTCTGACGTGTATTCTTGAGCTTTGCGTCGACCTCTGCAAGGTTCTTTTCACGCTCGGCGATGGTCTCTCTTGACTTCTTGGCCATTCTGCCTGCGAGGAAGATACCGATCTCGGAGATAACGAGCATGGCTGCCATGATGCCCTCAACGACGAAGAACATTTTTTGACCCTGAGCTCTCTTCTGGTTTGCTTCTGCACCGATGATAGTTGAAGTAGCCTTCAGCATTTCGGAAGCTGTTACGTAGTAAGGGTAAAGCTCACGGTTGTACTCGTTTCTCATTGATGACTGAGTGCTGGTAGGGTCGTTATCCCACTTATGGCCGAGGGGCTGGAGCTTAGCGAAGTAGATGTCGATGAGGTCTGTAGATCTCTTGTAACGTGCAACTGCTTCTTCAGGGAGCTCGTTGAAGTGGGTGATCATACCCTCATTGCTCTTGATGGTGTTGTAGTTATAGTTTGCGATATCTGCGAGGATAGCCTTGTTATCCTCTGAACCTGCTACCATCTGGAGGGTTTTGAGGTTGATCTCGTTAAGCTGGCTGAGGATGGTTGATGTACCGCCCTGCATACGTGAAATACTTGCAGTTATAAGTGCAGTTTTGCTGTTGTAGTAATTAACGAGGATAAGGTTGATTATCATGATGACTGCAAGTAAAATACCGGCCATGATATATGGTAAAGATTTACCATTATTGTTGTTGTTATCTAAATCTCTTGCCATTACTGATTACCTCCATTGCTTGCTGCGTTCTCGCTGTCTGCTGCGCCTTCGGGAGCACCGCCTGTTGTTACGCCTTCGGGAGCGCCGCCTGTAGTCACGCCATCAGGAGGGCCGCCTGCTGAATTTCCGCCGCCTGCCGATTCATTAGGATTCTTGACTTCGGGAAGCTCGATCTCCTTGTCAGGATAAAGAAGTATCTGGATGTAAGGATCATCGATATTTTCGGCATTTGCAAGTGTTACGCCTGTATCGAGAGTAGATGGTACCTTATCGCCTTCGATAAGGGTCTTAGCGTATGAAATGCTGAAATATCCGATGTTGTAAGGGTTCTGTACGATAGTAGCATCGAGGATATTTGATTTGAGTTTGTCGATGAGAGCCGGGCTTGTGTTGAATCCGACAACTATGACATCATCCTCAAGGCCTGCTTCCTCTACAGCCTGGCAGATACCCTGTGTGGTATTTGTGCTGGTGCCGTACATTACCTTGATACCGTTGTTTTCGTCTTCGAGCAGTTTCTTTGCTGCGTTGTAAGCCTCCATGTAGGTAACGCATCTGTCTGCTTCGATGTAGTAAGAGTTGTTGATCTCAGCGAGAGCCTGAGCATCGGAGACCTTTTCCTCTTCGGTCTGAGCCTCAGCCTGAGCTTCGGCAGCAGCGGCAGCCTTCTTTGCGGAAGCCTCTTCAAGCTTCTTTGCAGCTTCAGCAGCGGCAGCTCTTGCAGCCTTGTCGGGGTCTTCGCCTCTTGCCTTGGCTTCCTGTGCAGCCTTCTGAGCAGCCTCTGAAGGGTCGATGAGTTCTTCCTCTTCGCCGTTTTCCTCCTGAGCAGCAGCCTGCTGCTGTGCGTATGAAGGATTCTTTACGTCGTTAAGTGCAAGCAGGCTGAAGGCTGTTTTGAAAGCGCCTATACGAACTTCAGCTGTGCTTGATGTGCTGCCGATAATAGCGATCTTTCCGACACCTGCGATCTTGCCTACCTGAGATTTGAGGAGTCTTGCGGCTTCTGTTCCGGCGATCGTACCTGCGGCAGAGTCGGAGGAGCTGATAGCACATGAGATGCCTTCATAGTCACTCATTGAATCGATGGTGAGCACCTTGATGCCCTTGTCAACTGCATCCATGAAAAGGTCATTGATCTCATCACGGCTGTTGGGGGCGATAACGATAGCATCGTAGCTTTTCTCGATGGCTTCCTGGACATATTTTCTCTGTGTTTCAATATCGCTGTCGTCCTCGGCGCATTTGTAATCGACCTTGCAGTTGAGTTCGCTTCCTGCGGCGGTCACGCCTTTTCCTACGTCTTCCCAGAAGGTCTCCTTAGTGGGATCGGCCTTGCCTATGACCATGATCCTGCCCGGCTTGGAAGAGGTGTTATTGCCTTGCTGCTGCTGTGCTTTTCCGCATGAAGTAGCTGCGGAAAGGAGGGAAAGAGAAAGTGCTGCTGCACTTAATCTGCCCAACACGTTTTTACTTTTGAATTTTTTCATGTTAAATAATTACCTCCTTGGATATTAAATTAATGTCCATGATTTATTTTAACACAAACTCATCAAAATTTCAACAAGAATCTGTGAATAAAAGTCTTACGTAATCACCAATAATTTTAAAGATTTTATGTGCATAATTAATAGATGGTATACGATAATTAATTCACTTCCGGGATTTTACAGATTGTATAATTGAAAAATGCTGTTTTTCGTAAAGTGATGAACACTGCCCCGATATATATTCTATGGGAGCTGTATATAAAATTTAATAGACTTGTCACAGGTTTTTGATACTTTTTTCTTGACATCGGTTTTAAAAAGTGATATACTTAAAGTTGACAAATACACGCTGTTTCAATGTTAAAATATATTAATTTATCAATGCAGCAGTAATTAAAGTCAGGAGGGGTAAAAATGCAATGCGAAAAGTGCGGTGCCGAAACAGGCGTGGAAATGATATCATGCCCTGAGTGCGGCGCTCCCGTCCCGCAGAATGTGGAGGGGTTTGACAATACTATGGAGTTCCAGAGTGAACTCAGAGCAATAATCGTGGAAAACGGCCCCTGGGCAGTGGTGGATATCGATAAGTTCATCGGTCTGCTCAGCGATCACGTTCCCGATCATTCAAAGGAAAGGCGTCTTCTTATTAATATGTATCGTTCGGGCGTGCTTAAGGTATTGCTCGAAGAGAGCAGAAATGACAACAGGGAACTGGCTGTCATGAAGGCGAGGAGCTTCCTCGTAGGCGATATGTTCCTTGCCGAAAATGCTGCCGAGTTCGTTCTTGCCTGCTTTACATATATGCTTGGCTGGCCTTATGAATCTCCGATGAAAGTGCTCCCCGGAGATGATGAGGGTCAGGATGAGGAAGACGAAAAGAAGAACACCCGCCTCGATGTCAACGATAAGGTGTTCACTCCGAGAAATGCACGTAAGTTCATCCTTTCGGGCAATATCACTATCCCGGAGGGCTATACGAAGCTGGAGGCCTTCACCTTTGATAAATACGGTTCGCTCAGGACTATCAAGCTCCCGTCAACTCTCGTTGCTATCGGCGAGTACTGCTTCTCTTCATGCAAGAGACTCAGAGGACTTGAACTCCCTGAAAACCTCAAGCTTATCAAGCAGGGCGCTTTCAGCCAGTGCCAGAATCTGGCAGTCGTAAAGATCCCTAACGGCGTTCTCGAAATAGAAGACAGCACCTTCTCTTTCTGCACAAGTCTGGAAGTCATCGAGATACCGGACAGCGTCAGCAGTATAGGTGCAGAGGCATTCTCGGGCTGCGATAAGCTGAGAAAGCTTTTCCTCCCCGAAAGCGTGAAATTTATCGACAAAAACGCTTTCTCCTATTGCCCGAATCTTACAATATACTGTATAGAAAACTCATACGTACATAAGTATTGTCTCGCTACAGGCATGAACTGCGTTATCGTCAGCTCTGCCTTAGAGGTATGAGAACGAGTGTGGAAGAAAGGATGATAACAGATGGTTGAGCTCGAAATAGGACAGGAAGTTGAGATGGAATTCGGCGGTAAAGCGCAGGTGCTCAGCGTTATCGGCAGCGGTGGTCAGGGTACTGTTTACCTTGTTCGCTTCAACGGTATGAAATGGGCGCTGAAATGGTACGACATCGATAAGATGAAGAAGCCAAAGGCTTTCCGCAAGAATCTCGAGACCAATATCAACGACGGTCCTCCAAGCAATAAATTCCTGTGGCCAAAGTACCTTACCAAAGAGGCTGAGGACGGTACATTCGGCTACATCATGGAACTGAAGCCCGAAGGCTTCGATTCCTTCGTGGATATCCTCAATACCTACAAGCTGGAGATAGATCCTCTTACAGGCCACGCTGTAAAGAGAGACGTTAAATTCACCAGCCTGACCGCTATGATCACTGCGGTAATAAACATAGTAAACGCTTTCCGTCAGCTCCACCGTGCAGGTAAGAGCTACCAGGACCTTAACGACGGCGGTTTCTTCATCAACGTCAACACAGGCGCAGTTCTCGTCTGCGACTGTGATAATATCGCTCCTGACGGAAGCAACTTCGGAATCGGCGGTAAGCCGGGATATATGGCGCCCGAAGTCGTAAGAGGCATTGCGCAGCCTAATGTGCAGACAGATAAGTATTCCCTCGCTGTCGTGCTCTTCAAGCTGCTCTTCAGAGGCGACCCCATGGAAGGCGAAAAGGTCGTTCGTGATGTCTGCCTTACCGAGGCTTCAGAACTCAAGCACTACGGTCAGAACGCTATATTCGTTTATGACCCAAATGACGCTTCAAACAGACCAGTAAGAGGCATTCATGACAACGTTATCAAGTTCTGGAGAATTTACCCCGATTACATCAAGGATGCGTTCATCCGCTCCTTTACAACGGGTATCGATGAGCCTGCAAAGCGTATCATCGAGAACGAATGGCAGAAGCTCTTCATACGCCTCCGCTCTGAGATAATCATGTGCGGCTGCGGCAGAACAAACTTCACCTCAATGTTCGTTCAGCCCAACGAAAAAACTTTCAAATGCCCGAAATGCGGTATGGAGTTCGCAACTCTCGGATTCAGCAACAGAGAATCACGTATGCCGCTTTACCTCGGCTGTAAGTTCTATGAATGCGAGATAACACCGGAATCCGACGATTTCACTACCGTCGCAGGCGAGCTTGTGGAAAATAAACTCAAGCCCGGCGTTCTCGGTATCAAGAACTGCTCTGAAAGAACATGGAAGGCAAAGATGCCCGACGGCACTTTTTATGATATATCGCCCGGAAAGGGCTTCCCCATCTGGCAGGGGCTCGAGATAGATTTCGGCGGTATAACGGCAAAAATATAACCATAATACAGCATTTTGTTATTCAGCAATATACTGAAAGGAAGTATTATTATGAGCAATGAAAAAATTACAGACGCTGCCATGAATGGTGCGTTAGACGGCTTTGAAGCTGTTTCGGCTGCTAAAGAGAATACGCAGCTTGACAATTCGCTTGATTTCGACGACGATCCCCTCAGTGCGACCGGCGTTTCAAGAAAGAGCCTTGTTATCTTCTTCCTGATAGATACATCGGGAAGTATGAAAGGCAAGAAGATGGGCGAGCTCAACACCGTTATGGAAGAGCTTATCCCTGAGATCAGAAGAGTAGGTGAGGCTGATACCGAGGTAAAGGTTGCTGTTCTCACATTCTCAACAGACGTAAGATGGATGTATTCCACACCTATCCCGATCGAAGACTTTGAGTGGGCACGACTCAGAGCTAACGGCGTTACAAGCATGGGCGCTGCTTTCAAGGAACTTTCCCTCAGAATGTCCAGAAACAGCTTCCTCAATTCGCCTTCGCTCTCATTCGCTCCCGTTATCTTCCTCATGACTGACGGTTATCCATCGGATGACTACAGGGAAGGCCTCAAGGAACTTCAGTCAAACAGCTGGTACAAGTTCGGCCTCAAGGCAGCTCTTGGTATAGGCAACGAGGCTAACGACGATGTTCTCGCTGAGTTCACAGGCTCAAAGGACACTGTTGTTCATGCTTACTCAGGCGGACAGCTGGCTCAGATGATCAAGATCATCGCTGTAACTTCTTCACAGATCGGCAGCAAGAGTATGACTCTCTCAGACGATACAGGCCGTGAGATCGGCGAAGAGGACGTTTTTGCGGCAAAGCAGAAGCTCCTCGGTCAGCAGATCCAGGAACTGGTCGGCAGCCAGGTGGAGGAAAGCGACGTTCCCTTCGATACAGGCTGGTAATGCAGCCTGAGTATACAGCACGGGGCTGTATGCTTTTACTAAACATATGGAAGGAGGACGGATCAGTATGTTCAACGGTTTCAGCCACTCTGTCATGGGCGCAAGCCATGAGAAGACAGGTCTGGTATGCCAGGACAGTTCAGCATATAAGGTGACCGATCACTACGCTGTTGCCGTGGTCGCAGACGGCCA
The DNA here is from genome assembly GCA_000174895.1 of Ruminococcus flavefaciens FD-1. Classification (GTDB taxonomy): domain Bacteria; phylum Bacillota; class Clostridia; order Oscillospirales; family Ruminococcaceae; genus Ruminococcus; species Ruminococcus flavefaciens_A. The sequence goes on along the minus strand of ACOK01000099.1, from coordinate 53,764 downwards.
TGGAAGCAAAAAACACTTCAGAAGCCATATCGGTTCAAAATATGCTGTGGAATCGACTATCGAAGCTATAGAAAGATTCTATGAGGATCCCGAACAGTTCGAGGAAAATTTCCCCAAGAACCACAAGATGATCCTCAGGAATATAGAAAAGCAGATAATCGCAAACTGGAATAACAAGGTGGAAAAGCACCTGAAAGAAAACCCTGTTACAGCAGAGGAGAAGAGCAAGTTCACGGATGAAGAATTTGAAAAGATCCTTCCCGAGTCATACTACGGCTCGACCCTTATCGCTGCAGTTGCAGGAAAGAAATTCACTTTCGGAGTTCAGATAGGCGACGGTTCTCTCGTTGCTCTCTTTGACGACGGAAAGGCAGTAATGCCAATGGAGTATAATGAATCTGCTCCCGCTAATGTGACAGCATCTATCTGTAACTCGAATGCTGCTACCATGTTCAGCAGCTTCTATACGGATAAAAAGCATCTCATCGCAATGTATGCTTCCACCGATGGTCTCTATACCTCTTTCGGAAGCGAGTATGATTTCCTCGATTATCATACGATAATCACAGGTCAGCTCACTAACCTCGATGCTTTCAGACAGGTGATAGTGAATAACCTGACCAAGAGATCACGCTATGGTACAGAGGATGATATATCACTCTCGTGTGTCTTTGACAGCGATTTCCTGACGGAAAAAGAATCCCTTATCAAGGAAAAGATAGAGGAAAACAAAAAGCTTGCAGCAGAGCGTAAAGCTGAACTTCTGAAAAAACAGGTGTGAGCTTTGCTGTGTGTGCATAGCAGCGGGATATAGGATTGGCAAATAGGATCCGTACTGTTGGGGCGGTACGGGAAAATTTGATTAGCGAAAAGGAAAAGTGGTGTAAGCTATGGATAAAAGCACATTATATAGTACTGCCCAGAATTTTGCAAAGAAAATAAAAGAGGCAAGAGAAGGATATCTTTCTGATCCCGATGCGTGTCTTTGCCTTATTATAGCTGACTCTCAGGAGATCTTCTCGGGAGTTACAAGCGTTAAGGTGGATGAGGGTACAGTTGAAGTCAACCCGGCAGAGGATATTGCAGCTAATGCTGTTATCGCTGCAGGCGGCGTAAAGGCTAAGCAGATGATCCTTATAACACTCGATGACAACAGCTTCATGCAGCCTAACGAAGGATGCCTTGCAAAGCTGATGCGTGCAAGCGTTGAAAACGGCGCTTGTGAGATATTGATGAATCCCGAAGAAGTTTCCACGGCTGCAAGCCTCGTAACATCAGTGGATACCCCTGATTTCCTCAGCGGTTACGATGACGAGACTCCTGCACCGGGACCGGCTGTGCCAAACGCAAATGTCGGCGCACCGGCAGACTTCTCAGCAGGATTCGATGTAGACGAAAATAACCCATTCTACGGCGGACCTGAGGCAGCTAAGGAAATGCCTGTAGGTCAGGGCGGAGAGATCAATTCTCTCTACAATAAGCCGGCTGATGCTCAGGAAGTGGGCGCAAGCGGCTTCCCGACTGCATATATGCCTCCTCTTCAGGGCTATCCTCAGCAGGGCGTGTATGCAACTCACGGCGGCGGATTCCCTCAGCAGCAGCAGGGTATGTACCCTCAGCAGGGTTACCCGCAGCAGGGCTATTATCCTCAGTATCCCCAGCAGGGCTACTATCCTCAGCAGGGCTATCCCCAGCAGGGTATGTATCCTCAGCAGGGCTATCCTCAGGAGAACTTCCCTCAGCCGAACCCATATATGTCAGGTGCTCATAATTCAATGTATCAGCAGAATATGAATCCTCAGAATGCAGCTCCATACGGCGGTGCATACGGCAGCCCTTCAGTACATGTAGGAGGCGGAGTTCCGGGCGGCAGTGCTTATCAGCAGAGCCAGAGCGTTATGAATACTCCAGGTGAAAGCGGAGCAGCTTACAAGAAGCGCCTCAGCAACTTCCTTGGCGAAGATGAATCAAGTGATGAAAGCGACAACATGAGCAAGGAAGATATGCTCAAGCTGGCTAAGGATAAGAAGAAAGTAGCTAAGGCAAACTTCAACTTCAAGAAAAAAATGTAACGATTCTGATCCGGACATAAAGAATGATCAAACGGTAATACAGCATATCAGTCTTGCACGAAGTTCATAAAAGCAGACTTTTCTGAGAGGCTGATGCAGTGAAAACGCATATAACAGCAAAAACTATATGTATAATATTATCGAATTTGTCAAATAGTAATGCTGTTTTTTCCGTGAATTGCGTGATTATGGCGAAATTCTGCCTGCTGTCAGGAATAAGTATGCTTTTACCTTGCAATTTTTATCGTTTTATGCTATAATGAAAATGATAAAAAATGTATGTATTCGTTTCAAACGGTTGATCTGAGACCTGTATCAAAAAAATTAATAAGCACTGTTTAATATTTTACATGTCAAGGAAGTGTTGGTTATGACTTATTTGCTCAATATTGATGAGGCAATAGACAGAAAATTTCTTGTCTCTAAGACCTTGAAAGGTCAGGCAGAGGCAGGTAATATAATTCACGTTATGGATGCAGAGAATTCCTCAAACTCTGTTCTCGTAACATACCGTGTTTCACATTATAATGAAAGATTCCACGATTATCAGGATTATACTGTAAAGTTCGAGAACGTAGCACAGTTCTGTAAATGGGCTCAGCCTGATAATTTTATCGCTCGTAACTACGAGAACCTCAATATAAAGGATATCCAGCATTATATCAAGATCAAGAACAGAAGCTTCACAACCTTCTGCCTTCCACTGATCCTTATTGCTGCTGTTATCATTTGGGTTCTTTTCCTCGCAGTTCTTCCACTGCCTAAGACAGTTGGCATTATTCTTTCTGTTTTGCTGACTATCGGTGCTGCTGTAGGTATTTTAATGGTTTTCAAGAAGCAGAAGAAGCAGGAGAAAATGCGACTATACAGCAAGATAAGTTCAGGCTGGGGCGTAGTTATTGATTAGAAAAAATGTGCCATACAAGTACTTATGTGCTTGTATGGCTTTTTCTTTTTTGAAAGGAGATATATGTCAGCAAAATTCAGAGACAAATTTATCGGAGACAAGCGGTTTTACCGCCGTGTACTGCTGATGGTAGTGCCGATGATACTACAGAATATGGTCACCAACTTCGTCAGCATGATCGACAATATCATGGTGGGACAGATCGGAACGGCGGAAATGAGCGGAGTCTCCATCGTCAATCAGTTCGTGTTCGTGTTCAACATCACACTTTTCGGCGCAGTTTCGGGGGCCGGCATCTTCGGTGCGCAGTTCTTTGGTAAGGGCGACAGCGAGGGACAGAAGTACACCTTCCGCTTCCGCCTGCTGATATGCACTGTCGTCACTGCAATAGCACTGGCGGTATTCGGGCTTTTCGACAAGCAGCTGATACGGCTTTTCCTCAGCAAGGACGATGATCCTCAGCTTATCGCTATGACACTGGAAAGCGGCATGAAGTACATGAGGATAATGTTCATCGGCTTCATACCTTTCGGTATCGGTCAGGCCTACTCAAGCGTACTCAGCGAGTGCGGCTATACGAAAATACCGATGATAGCTTCCATGTCGGCGGTGGGGCTGAACGTGGTGCTGGACTATTGCCTTATCTTCGGCAAATTCGGCTGTCCTGCGCTGGGAGTGAGCGGCGCCGCAATTGCAACTGTTATTGCAAAATTTATAGAGACTCTGGTAAAGGTGGTGTGGACCCATACCCACAAGGAGAAAAACAAGTACATCATCGGGCTGTTCAGAGGATTCCGGATTCCGCCGAAACTGGCAGGGGACATCATAAAGCGTGGCACTCCGCTGCTGCTGAACGAGTTTCTCTGGGCGGCGGGAATGTCAGTAATAGCGCAGTTCTACTCGGTCCGAGGCATAGAAGCTGTGGCGGCGAGAAACATCTCAAGCACGATCACAAACCTGTTCGGAGCAATATATGTACAGCTTGGCGTTTGCATCTCAATAATGGTGGGAGCAAAGCTGGGGGCAGGCAAGCTGAAGGAGGCACGTGACCTTGACAATAAGCTGATATTCTTTGCGATTGCCGCATCGATGGTTGTGGCAGTATGTGCGCTTTCGCTGGCTGGATTTTTCCCCATGCTGTACAAAACAGAGGAGGAGATACGCTCGCTGGCAGGCTTCATGATAGTGATACAGGCGATATGTATGCCGCTGTGGTCTTATACGAATGCCTGCTACTTCACACTGCGAAGCGGCGGCAAAACGGGACTGACTTTCCTGTTCGACTTCGGCTTCACATGGCTGCTGGTAATACCGCTGGGAGCGATACTCAGCTACTGTACAGATCTGGATATACACATTCTGTTTGCGGTGCTGTCGCTTATCGAGATAGTAAAGGTATTCATCGGCTATTTCATGGTGAAAAGCGACATCTGGATCAACAATATCATTGATGATATCATGGACGAAAATCAAGCATAGTGTACAACTGGCAGGCCAAGGGAAATTGTGTTATTGGTGAGAATGACAAAATTAACTGAAAGTAAAACTATTACTTGATTTTGCAGAGCGTTTGTTATATAATGTAAGCAGTGACTGTGACAAACAGCCAATGGGAAAAAATAAAATCTTATAACGGACAAACAGAAACTCCGCATCCATAATGGGTGCGGAGTTTTTTGAACTTCAAATATTGTTGGAAAAATAAAAAACAAATAATGCAAATCGCAATTAATGGTCAGAAAAATATGGTTCAGTCATTGATCTTGAAGAGCTTACGGAATTCAGTCGGTGTGCATCCCTTGGCTTTTCTGAATGCACGGTTAAATGTGGTAAGGCTGGAAAAACCGCACTGCATAGCCACTTCCGTGATAGGGAGGGAGGAGTCTGCCATAAGTCTTTCGGCAGCCTTTATTCTTTTGCTGTTGATGTACTGGATGTAGGACATATTATTGTACTTTTTGAATATGCGTGAGAAGTGGTATTTGCTGTAGCCAGCGATGGAGGCCAGCTTTTCCAGTGGGAGCTCATACATATAGTTCTGGTTGATGTACTTGGTAACAAGCCCGAATTTTCGGCTTTCGTCGGAGTTCTCGGCAGCGGATGCGGAGTTCTCGTCGGCGCTGTTGAGCTGGAATTCCCTGATAGCTGTCAGGATCGTGATGAGGTACATATATATCCTTACATCGGCCATCGGCGCTTTTGAGTAGTACTCGGTGTAGATATCGAGGATGTTCTTTCTTGCCAGAACGTACAGTTCTTTGTTCAGCGACGGGGTGATGTGTACGGCTGAGCTGAAAACGGGGAGGATCGACTCAAGCGATGGTACTTCGCTTATCACCGAGTTATCGCACTGGAAGATGATCCTGCGGCCGTCCTGGGCAGGCATTGAATGAAGCTCTCCCGGAGGGATAACGATGATCTCCTTTTCGCTGAGATGATACTCCACACCTCCCGAAACTACGGTAAATCCGTTGTGCAGAGGTATTATCACTTCAACGGCATTATGCCAGTGGGTAGGGTATTCCTCTATCTCGTCGTTATCATAGAGCATAACAAACCGCTGATTTTCGTATTCTACGGTCTCATACACTCCTGAAAGATTCTTTATCATTAATATGACCTCCTGACCATTTTTTGTGATGGCTTGATTGTTAACTTTTAGACAACTTGCAGACCGTTTCCTGTGAAAAGTCCCGAAGTTTTGTTTCTTTTAATGGTATTATACAACAAAACACTGATATTTGTAAAGAGAAATCGAAAAAATTGTGAAACATTAGCAATTCTTGATAGAATGACCGCAATAAATGAGTGGTATAATTTGCTACTAAGTATTATAATAATATCATAGAAAGACAATAGACGACAGAAGTCTGCCTGTTGATGGGGGTAAGAGTATGGAAGTTAAATGCTACGAAATGAAATACAAGAATTACGGAAACTGTATCTGCCTCGAAAACGGAACTATAAAGCTGATCGCTACTATAGATGTAGGGCCGAGAATAGTCTTCTTCGGTTTCTGCGACGGACAGAATGTTCTCTTTGAGGATACGGAACGCAATTTCTACGAGATAAACAAGGGCTACGGCGTATGGTACGCTTACGGCGGCCACCGCATCTGGTGCGCTCCCGAAACAGTGCCCGAGACTTATCTTCCCGATAATTCCAAGGTCAACGTAGACTACGACGGAAATACACTGACGCTTACTCCTGCGAAGACTGCTTTCGGCAAACAGTTCAGCCTTACGATAACGATGAATGAGGAAAATGCTGTTTTTGTCGAGAACCGCATAACCAACTGCTCGGGAAAAGCTGCTGAATTCGCTCCATGGTCCGTTACAGGCCTTGCAGCAGGCGGAACGGAGATAATCCCCCTGTGCAGCGACAATAACGGATTTCTTCCCAACAGGACAATGTCTTTATGGAGCTATTCGGATGTGAAGGATGAAAGATTCACTCTCTCCGATAAGTACGCTCTCCTTAAACATGACCCGTCCGCCAAGAAAGCTTTCAAGGTGGGATTCAATGTTACCGGCGGCCAGATAATCTACGTCAACGGCAGCCAGATATTCAGAAAGAGTTTTGAGGACTACAAGAACACCTCATATCCCGATTTCTGCTGTAATTTTGAGACCTACACCAATAATCTCTTCCTTGAATGTGAGATCCTCGGCGAAATGAAGAAGTACCAGCCCGGCGAGACTGCTTCCATCACTGAAAAGTGGGAACTCCGCAGCAGCGACTGGAATGCCGATAAGGTCATAAACGAATATATATCCAATATAACGTCATGATAAAACCGCTGACAGGAACTGCATAAGGCGGCAGCTGAATGTCAGCGTCAGATAAAGTAATACCCTATGAAAGGAGAATGTGCTTGGAAAAATACAAGGACAAAAGTCTTTCGGCTCAGGAAAGAGCAGAAGATCTTACTAACAGACTTACCCTTGAGGAACAAGCCTCTCAGTTAAAATACGACGCTCCCGCCGTTGACAGACTTGATATCCCCGCATATAACTGGTGGAGCGAGGGCCTCCACGGAGTTGCAAGAGCAGGAACAGCTACTATGTTCCCGCAGGCTATAGGCCTTGCAGCTATGTTCGATGAGGAGGCTATGAATAAAGTCGGCAGCATCATCGGTGATGAAGCAAGAGCAAAGTACAATGAATATTCCGCACACGGCGACCACGATATCTACAAGGGCTTATGCCTCTGGTCACCGAATGTAAATATATTCCGTGATCCCCGATGGGGAAGAGGTCAGGAGACCTACGGCGAAGACCCTTACCTGACAACACGTCTCGGCGTTGCCTTTGCAAAGGGACTTCAGGGCGAAGGCGAAGTGCTGAAAACAGCTGCCTGTGCAAAGCATCTGGCTGTTCACAGCGGCCCCGAAGCCATCAGACATGAATTCGATGCAGTTGCTTCACCAAAGGATATGGAGGAGACTTACCTCCCTGCTTTTGAGGCACTTGTCAAAGAAGCTAAAGTGGAAGGCGTTATGGGCGCTTACAACAGAGTGAACGGAGAACCTGCCTGTGCAAGCAAGTTCCTGATGGGCAAGCTTGACGAATGGGGCTTCGACGGCTACTTCGTTTCCGACTGCTGGGCTATACGTGATTTCCACACAAATCATATGGTAACAAAGACCGCTCCCGAGTCGGCTGCTATGGCTTTAAAGCTGGGCTGCGACCTGAACTGCGGCAATACATATCTCCATCTGCTTCATGCTTACAATGAAGGCCTTATCAATGATGAGGACATCAAAAAGGCCTGCACCCACCTTATGAGGACAAGAGTCCGTCTCGGTATGTTCGATGACGAGACCGAGTACGATAAGCTGGATTACAGCATCGTTGCAAACGAGGAGAACAAGGCTTACGCAAGAAAATGCTCTGAAAGATCAATGGTAATGCTGAAGAACAACGGCATTCTTCCTCTTGATCCTTCAAAGATAAAGACTATCGGTGTCATCGGCCCCAATGCCGACAGCCGCCCTGCACTTGAGGGCAACTACAACGGCAGAGCAGACCGCTACATCACTTTCCTTGAAGGCATCCAGGATGCTTTCGGCGGCAGAGTTCTCTACTCCGAGGGCAGCCACCTCTACAAGGACAGATGCATGGGACTTGCTGTGGCAGATGACAGACTTTCGGAAGCAGAGATAGTTACCGAGCATTCGGATGTCGTAGTCCTCTGTGTAGGTCTCGACGCTACTATCGAAGGCGAAGAAGGCGATACAGGCAATGAATTCTCATCAGGCGACAAGAATGACCTGAGACTTCCCGAAGCACAGCGCAAGCTGGTGGAGACAGTCATGAGAAAGGGCAAGCCTGTTATCATAGTTACAGCAGCAGGAAGCGCTATCAACGTTGAAGCTGACTGCGACGCACTTATCCACGCATGGTATCCCGGACAGTTCGGCGGCACAGCACTGGCTGATATCCTCTTCGGAAAGATATCTCCGTCAGGCAAGCTTCCCGTTACTTTCTATACCGATACAACAAAGCTCCCCGAATTTACTGATTACAGCATGAAGGGACGCACATACAGATACACTCAGGATAATATCCTCTATCCTTTCGGCTACGGTCTTACTTATTCAAAGACTGAGGTCTCAGACCTGAAGTTCGAGAACGGCAAGGCTTCCGTAAAGGTAACGAATACCGGTGACTTTGATACCGAGGATGTAGTTCAGTTCTACATCAAGGGCGAGGGCAGCGACTATGTACCGTTCTACAGCTTATGCGGCTTCAGGAGAGTGTTCCTGAAGAAGGGCGAAAGCACAGTTGTTGAGGTAACTCTCGGCGACAGCGCATTTGAAGCTGTTGATGAAAACGGCAGGAGAAGCCGTTCCGCAAAGGGATTCATCCTTTATGCAGGCACATCCCAGCCTGACCCACTGAGTGAAAAGCTCACAGGCACAGGTTGTTTATCTATCAATATCTAATTTAAGTTGGAGGTCATTCACAAATGGAATTTTTCAAGAACATAAGCAAGATCCCTTACGAGGGCAAGGACAGCACAAATCCTCTCGCATTCAAGTACTACAATCCTGATGAGGTAATTGACGGCAAGAAGATGCGTGACATTATGAAGTTTGCTCTCTCATGGTGGCATACAATGGGCGGCGACGGAACAGATATGTTCGGCTGCGGTACAGCTGACAAGACATGGGGCGAAAATGATCCTGCTGCAAGAGCTAAGGCTAAGGTTGACGCAGCTTTCGAGATCATGCAGAAGCTCTCTATCGATTACTTCTGTTTCCACGACCGTGATCTTTCTCCTGAGTACGGCTCACTGAAGGACACAAACGCTCAGCTGGACATCGTTACAGATTACATCAAGGCTAAGCAGGCTGAGACAGGTCTCAAGTGCCTCTGGGGTACAGCTAAGTGCTTCGATCACCCAAGATTCATGCACGGTGCAGGTACTTCACCATCCGCAGACGTATTCGCTTTCTCAGCTGCACAGATCAAGAAGGCTCTCGAGTCTACTGTAAAGCTCGGCGGTACAGGCTACGTATTCTGGGGCGGACGTGAGGGTTATGAGACTCTCCTCAACACAAACATGGGCCTTGAGCTTGACAACATGGCTCGTCTCATGAAGATGGCTGTTGAGTACGGACGTTCTATCGGCTTCAAGGGCGATTTCTACATCGAGCCTAAGCCAAAGGAGCCAACAAAGCACCAGTACGATTTCGATACTGCTACTGTTCTCGGCTTCCTCAGAAAGTACGGTCTCGACAAGGATTTCAAGATGAACATCGAAGCTAACCACGCTACACTGGCTCAGCACACATTCCAGCACGAGCTCTGCGTAGCAAGAACAAACGGTGCTTTCGGTTCAATCGACGCAAACCAGGGCGATCCTCTCCTCGGATGGGATACAGACCAGTTCCCGACAAATATCTATGACACAACAATGTGTATGTACGAAGTTATCAAGGCTGGCGGCTTCACAAACGGCGGTCTCAACTTCGATGCAAAGGCAAGACGTGGAAGCTTCACACCTGAGGATATCTTCTACAGCTACATTGCAGGTATGGATGCATTCGCTCTCGGCTACAAGGCTGCAAGCAAGCTCATCGCTGACGGACGTATCGACAGCTTCATTTCCGACCGCTACGCTTCATGGAGCGAGGGAATCGGTCTCGACATCATCTCAGGCAAGGCTGATATGGCTGCTCTTGAGAAGTATGCTCTCGAAAAGGGCGAGGTTACAGACTCTATTTCCAGCGGCAGACAGGAACTCCTCGAGTCTATCGTAAACAACGTTATATTCAATCTTTGATCCAAGTGCCTTTTTCCGTGGCAACACGGAATAGCGATAAAGGTATCCCCTGCATAAAATACAGGGGATGCCAAAACACACCAAATTTATATTTATGGAGGTCTTTAAAATGAAAAAGGTTTTATCAGCACTTTCTGCATTAGCTCTCATTGCATCAATGACAGCTTGCGGAAGCACAAGCTCAAATGACGATGCTTCATCATCTACATCTGAGTCATCAGCATCAGAGTCATCAGCAGAAGAGTCTTCAGAGGCAGAATCCTCATCAGAAGACAACGGCAGCAGTGAAGGCAAGACAACTCTCAATATCTGGTCATTCACAGAAGAAGTTCCCGGCATGGTTCAGAAGTATATCGATACACACCCTGATTTCGCAGCTAAGTATGACATCGAGACAACTGTAATCCCGACAACAGATCAGAACTATCAGCCTGCACTGGACCAGGCTCTCGCAGCAGGCGGCAAGGAAGCACCTGATCTCTACTGCGCAGAGGCTGCATTCGTACTTAAGTATACACAGGGCGATGCTTCACAGTATGCTTGCCCATACAAGGATCTTGGAATCGACGTTGATGCAGGTATCAAGGACGCTGAGATCGCTCAGTACACAGTTGATATCGGTACAAACGGCAGCGGCGATGTAGTAGGTCTCGGCTACCAGGCTACAGGCGGTGCTTTCATCTACAGACGTTCAATTGCTAAGGATGCTTTCGGTGACGATTCACCAGAGGCAGTATCAAAGGCTATCGGCGGCGGCTCAAACAGCTGGGATACATTCTTTGAGGCTGCTGAGACACTGAAGGGCAAGGGCTATGGTATAGTTTCAGGCGACGGAGATATCTGGCACGCAGTTGAGAACAGCTCTGACCAGGGCTGGATCGTTGACGGCAAGCTCACAATCGATCCTAAGCGTGAAGCATTCCTCGACCTCTCCAAGAAGCTCAAGGACAATGACTACCACAACGATACTCAGGACTGGCAGGAAGGCTGGTTTGCTGATATGAAGGGTGAGGGAAGCAAGGGCATCCTCGGCTTCTTCGGACCTGCTTGGCTCATCAACTACACACTCGCTCCTAACTGCGGCGGCGAAGCTGTAGGCGAAGGCACATACGGCGACTGGGGTATCTGTGAGCCACCTATCGGCTTCTTCTGGGGCGGTACATGGGTACTCGCAAACAAGGAAAGCGAGCACAAGGATGCTCTCGGCGAGATCATCAACTGGATCACACTTGATACTTCTGAGGATGGCCTCCAGTATCAGTGGGCTAACGGAACATATGCAGATGGCGGCACAAAGGATGCTGTTGCTTCAGCTGCTGTAATGGCTAAGTCTGACGGAACACTCGACTTCCTCGGTGGCCAGAATATGTTCGACATCTTCCAGAAGGCTAACGCTTTCGCAAACGGTAAGAACCTCACTCAGTACGATGAGGCTATCAACAGCTTATGGCGTGACCAGGTTCGTCAGTACACAGCCGGCGAAAAGGACAGAGACGCTGCTATCGAAGACTTCAAGTCAAACGTTTCTGACTCACTCGACGTTACAGTTGACTGATAATCAAGCCACATAATACATTCTAACGCATAAATAAGCAGGTTCAGCCGGGAAGGGTGACTCCCGCTCATGCGGGGGCATCCGCCCCGGTTGAGCAGCTGCAAAAAGGAGGTTTTAGCTTTGCCTAAAAAGCAGCAGCTCAAGGGTATCAGCTATGCAAAGTACGGATACCTTTTCAGTATACCTTTTATTGTGGCTTTTCTGATTTTTTCGCTCTATCCCACTATCTATACGCTGATCCTCGGCTTTACCGACTGTAAGGGACTCGGAAATACAGACTGGCACATTCTTGAAAATCCGCTGGATAACTTTAAGAATGTAATACATAACAAATCGTTTGTCACATCACTTAAAAATACTATTACGATCTGGCTGATGAACTTCTTCCCCCAGATCACCATCGCTCTTCTGCTTACGGCATGGTTCACTTCCCGAAGCAATGAGATCAAGGGCAAGGGCTTTTTCAAAGTCGTATTCTATATGCCCAACATTATCACAGCTGCTACAGTAGCTGTACTTTTCAAAGCAATCTTCTCATATCCTATCGGACCTGTAAATGATATTCTTACATCCACAGGTTTAAGAGATTCCGCTTACAACTTTGTAGTAAGCAAATCAGCTGCGAAGCTTATCGTAGCATTCATCCAGTTCTGGACATGGTACGGAAATACAATGATCGTTCTCATTTCCGGTGTTCTCGGTATCAGCCCTGATATCTATGAGGCTGCTGAGATCGACGGTGCGAACGGTGTTCAGACATTCTTCAAGATAACAATACCGAACCTTAAAACAGTTCTGCTTTATACACTTGTTACATCACTTGTCGGCGGTCTTAATATGTACGATATACCAAAGGTATTCCTCGACGGCGGCCCTGACAACGCTACACTTACCACCAGCGTTTACATCCAGAAACAGGCATTCAGCGGAAGCTATCTCTACAACAAGGCTTCAGCTGCAAGTATGATCATGTGGGTCATCATCGTCCTCTGTTCAGCCGTTCTGTTCTATATAATGCGTGATAAGGACGAAGTCAAGATGAACAAGGAAATAAAAATGGCCAAAAAGAAAGCTAAGCTTCAAGCGGCGAGAGGAGGAAAAGAATGGCTGTAAGGAAGAAGAACGCCTCCAACAGAGCGTTTATAATTTCTGCTTACGTGTTCTGTGGTCTCCTCACTGTACTGAGTCTGCTTCCCTTCGTTATCATGATCGTCAATGCGACAAGAAGCACATATCAGATCCAGCAGCACGCTATTTCGCTTATCCCGTCACACTTCCTCAAATCAAACCTGGAGGTTCTCAGTGACAAGGGTTCATTCAATGCTTTCAGGGGCTTCAAGAACTCCCTGATCATTTCCGTAGGTGCTACAGCTTGTACCATCTACTTCTCAACAATGACAGCATTTGCACTCGTTGCATATGACTGGAAGCTGAGAAAGCCATTCTTCACAATGATCATGGCTGTGCTTATGATCCCTGCACAGGTAACAAGTATCGGTTTCTATCAGTTCATGTACAAGATCCACATGACTAATAATTTCCTTCCTCTTATTCTCCCTGCGATCGCAGCACCGACTTGCGTATTCTTCATGAGACAGTATATGATACCGTCTCTCCCCATGGAGATACTCCAGTCTGCAAGAATCGACGGCGCAGGAGAATTCAGGATATTCAACCAGATAGCACTCCCAATGATGAAGCCTGCTATGGCTACACAGGCTATCTTCTCATTCGTATCAAGCTGGAACCAGCTGTTCCTTCCTTCGATACTCCTTACTAAGAACGAGAAGTTCACAATGCCTATGATGGTAGCCCTTCTGAACGGCGATATCTACAAGACCGAATACGGTTCTGTATATCTCGGACTGTTCCTGACAGTACTTCCTCTGCTTGTGGTATACTTCCTCTTATCGAAGTACATCATCGCAGGTGTTGCACTGGGCGGCGTAAAAGGATAATCAAGACTTATACTTTTTCCACCTTAAATAAAGCCGTTCCCTGGGTGAACAAACAAGTTCGCTCGGGGAACGGCTTTTTTTGCGCTGTTTTTAACGGTAAAACAATTATATGAACATTTATGCATATTGTACAATAGATTGCTTAACAGAACATTAATTAACTCGGCGAAATCGGATTATCATTTAGTGAACCAAAACTTCAAAAAACAAGTTTTTGACATAAGTTAACTTAAAAACTATGCAATTGTTGCGAAAAATAAATCAAAAGTTGTTGTTAAGTTCATATTATCTTTACAAAAGACGAAAAGTATTGTATATTTAAACTAAAATAATACAAAGAGAATAATTATAAAAAGAAGTGGAAGAATTGATCCCGTTGAGGATCAGCATTGTTTTTGGATGAATATTAAACAATCAGAATAAGGAGGATCACTTATGAGAAAGAGGTTTCTCAGAGCATCTGCCGGCATAGCTATGTCCGCAGCCATGCTCAGCTCAGCTATGCCCATTTCTGCCCCGGCAGTATATGCGGCAGACACAGTCAGGATCATGCCACTGGGCGATTCCATCACCTTTGGTATGGCGGACGAAGGCGGATACAGAAAGTATCTCAGCCACTTCATGAGGGAGAGAGGTTACGATAATCTGGACTTTGTAGGCCCCGAGGGAAGCAGCAGTGCCACCTTTACCTACAACGGACAGCAGGTGACCTACGACGACAACCACGCAGGCTACAGCGGTTATTCCATCACTGACCTGCAAGGCGGATGGTCAGGAAAGCTCAACGGCATCCTTGAGACCATGCAGAGCGGCGACTATATCAAAAAGTATTCGCCCGACATCATCCTTCTCCAGATCGGTACCAACGATATAGCCAACGGCTTCCTGGACGGTTCTGAGGAGAGACTTCACAAGCTTCTCGATTATCTTACGGAGAATATGCCTGCAAACGGCACCATTTTCCTAACAACTATCCCCGATCTCGGCTCAGGCGGATTCTTCGGCGGGGATACCAATGCAAACATTGCGAAATATAACGATATAGTAAAAAAAGTCGCAGGCGAGTACAGCAATGTCAGATTTGCCGATATCCACAGCGTTGTGGACGGCTCAAAGGATCTGGCTGACGGCGTTCATCCCAATACTGAGGGATATGAGAAAATGGCACAGTACTGGGCTGATACTCTCGATAATTTCCTCGGCGGCTCAGCTGCATCACTTACCCCCGTTACCATCGCTCAGCCCGTTGTTACTGCTGATGCTTCGGACAGTGCAAAGGTGCTGATGAGCTGTGATTTTGAAAGCGGCGCTGACGGCTGGACGGGAAGAGGTTCGGCTTCGGCAGCTGTTGACAAGTCAAAGGCTCACAGCGGTTCGGGATCGCTTTTCGTATCAAAGAGAGCAAATGACTGGAACGGCGCTGTTGTTGATCTTGGATATGATTTCTCCGCAGGCAATACCTACGGATTTGAAGCTTATATATTGCAGAACAGCGCAGCTTCACTTGATTTCAAACTTTCACTGGAGTACAGCAGCGGCGGTACTACCCAGTACGATAAAATAGCACTTTCACCTGTTAAACAAGGCGAGTGGACGAAGGTAGAGAATCCTTCTTACACTATCCCGGCGGGCGCAGAGAATATCAAATTCTACATCGAAGTTCCTGATGATCTCAGCGATTTCTACGTTGATGATATCAGGATCACAGGCTCGGCTTCATCAGCTCCCGGCGGACCATCCACTCCCTCAACACCTTCAACTACAGTCAACACAGAAAAGACCACAGGCAAGATCAAGGGCGATCTGGACGGAGACGGCATGATCACTTCTCTCGATGTTGTCCTCATGAGAAAGAGACTTCTCAGCGGATTCACAGACAGCAAGATGAAAAAGGCTGCCGATATCGACAGAAGCGGTGATACCGAGATCGCAGACCTTGTACAGCTTCAGAGATTCATTCTCGGCAGGATAGCACAGTTTGAAGAAGTAGCTGATCCTGTGAACTACGACGAGCCTGTCGAGTACGAGAAGAGCTACAACTTCCCGGCTGTAAACAAGCTTCCTTCATCAAGGGATATCCCCGATCCGTTTATATTCATGGACGGCTCAAAGGTGGAATCCGAGTCGGACTGGTGGAAGCGTCAGGCTGAGATAAGCTGTATGTACGAATACTATATGTACGGCAAGTGGATCGATGGTTCAGACGACGAAACATCCTACAAGATCAACGGAAACAAGATGACCATTACTGTAAAGCGCAAGAGCACCGGCAAAACTGCTTCGTTTGATATGGTCATCAACAGACCTAAGTCAGTACGTCACGAAGGCGGCGCTCCTGTTATCTTAGGTATGCACAAGGGCATTGCCGAAAGCACAGCTACAAGCAACGGCTATGCAGTTATCACTTACGACGCTGACGGAATGTTCTCAGCTCCCGGTACAGCTCAGGATAACAACCAGCACAAGGGTGCGTTCTATGACCTTTACCCATACGGAAACAGCTTCGAGACTCAGACAGGCGAGCTGATGGCGTGGTCATGGGGACTCAGCAGAACTCTCGACGCTCTCTATGCAGGCGCTGCAAAGGAACTAAACATCAATCCCGAAAACGCTATATGTACAGGCGTTTCGAGATACGGCAAGGCAACAGCTGTATGCGGTGCTTTCGAGAAGCGATTCAAGATGTGCGCTCCTTCATGTTCAGGTGCAGGCGGTATCGCTCTTTACCGCTACAGATCACAGGGCAAGACCTATGACTTCTCCTCAAAGGGCGCATCATCCAACTACACATACACCGAAAACGAGCCTCTCGGAAGTCTCCAGGCTTCGGGCGAGCAGGCATGGTTCAACGGCAACTTCATGCAGTTCAGGGACGTTAACAATCTTCCTATGGATCAGCATATGCTTGGTTCACTTTGCTGTGACCCTGACAGATACCTTTTCATCATCGGTTCGTGTGTCGGTGAGGACTGGGTAAACGCTCCATCTATGTGGATGAGCTACTGCGGTATGAGACCTATCTGGGACTACGTAGGACTCAGCGATCATCTCGCTATCAATATCCATAAGGAAGGCCACGCAGTTATCGCAGAGGACGTAGAAAAGATGATCCAGTATTTCGACTACCACGTTTACGGCATAAATCCCAAAATGGACCTCAAGGAGCTCCAGACATCAGTATTTGATCTTCCAAAGAACAAAGATCCATTCCAGGATACATTAAGTTCCAAGTGGATACATTAATCAATATGTGAAACATCCTGCGATGATCCGGGCTGTAACGGTCGGAGCCATACGGCCGTAATTAATACCGCACGGAATGTGCGGTATTATAACAGCTTTTTTATAGTCTTTTAATTTATATTAATAAATTATTACGTTCACAATGATTTTAAAGAAATTTTAAGACTATTTTAAGAATCATTCGCTAAAATATGGTATAAGGGGATGTATCGCCCAAAAATATACAGCAAGTGTTGAATCCGTGTGTACACTTCGCTGTGAGAGCCGGAAGCGATTTTTCCCTTACGTATAAGATTTTCTTGTTTGAAAATTTTGGGAGGATGATCAACTATGAAAAAAAGAAAGACAGCAGTTATGGTATCAGGGCTCATATCAGCCTGCGTACTTGCCTGCGCACCTATCGCAGGTATGTCAGCATCAGCTGACATTGTTTACGGCGATGCAAACGGAAACGGAATAGTCGATATTGCAGACTCGGTTCTCGTAATGCAGTCGCTTTCAAATCCGTCAATGTACGGCACTCAGGGTGCAGACCCAAGTCATCTCACTGCTGAGGGCGCTGACAGGGCAGACGTTTCAGAGAGAGGCAACGGCGTTACCAATAAGGACGCTCTTGCTATCCAGAAGAAACTGCTCAACCTGACAGAGCTCCCCGAATCGTACCTCAACGGCACAGAGCCGGGTACTACAGGCCGGCAGACAACTACTGCCATGCCTGAAACCACATCAGAGACCACAACAGTTACAACAGCTGCACCTCAGCCCGAAATAACTGTTGAGGCAAACATAAAGCTCGGCGGAGGTTCTGTCACTTCCGACAGCGAATACGCAAAGGCTCAGGGTTCAACTCTGACCATCACTCATTCGGGTACATACAACATCAGCGGTAAACTTGACAACGGTCAGATCTGCGTTGATATTCCCGATGAGAATGCCGACCCCGGCACAGTAAAGCTTATCTTCAGCGGAGTTGATATCTCAGGTAAGAACGCTCCTGCAATTCTCGTAAAGAATGCGGATAAGACTTCCATCACTGTTGCTGACGGCACAGAAAACACCATCACAGACGGCGATACAGCTTACTCGGGAGATTTCCTCGACAATGCTGTTATCGAGGCAAAAGACGATCTTACCATCAAGGGCGGCGATGCAGGTACAGGAAAGCTTACCATCACAGCAAACACTCAGCCTGCTGTAGTCTGCAACAACGACCTTAAATTCACAGGCGGAGATATTACTATTCAGACACTGAACGCTGCTGACAAGACTGACGCTGTAAAGGGCAAGACCTCAGTTACAGTCAAGGGCGGCAGACTCACTGTTGATGCAGAGGGCGACGGTATCAAATCCTCAAAGGGAAGCCTTGCTATCGAAGGCGGCGAGGTAACCGTCAAGAGCGGCAAGGACGCTGTACAGGCTGAAACAGATCTTACAGTCAGCGGCGGAAAAG
This sequence comes from Ruminococcus flavefaciens FD-1, assembly GCA_000174895.1. Lineage (GTDB taxonomy): Bacteria > Bacillota > Clostridia > Oscillospirales > Ruminococcaceae > Ruminococcus > Ruminococcus flavefaciens_A. Next base: position 35,289 of record ACOK01000099.1, on the reverse strand, counting down.
TCATTGCCTGCGGCGACAGAGGCCTTACCTGCCCGGGCACTATCGGGATCAGCGGATGCGAGCTTTTCGCAACAGCTACCGATAATCAGTGCGAGACATTAGCAGCTACCGACGCTCCTGCACTTATACTGAATTTCACCAAGGAATGGGCAAAGAACAATCCTGTTGCCATCGTTGACGGCTCGGGACAGACTGTGTTCGATGTCAATAATCTGAAGAAGTTCAGATACGCAATAGTGGCTTCCGACAGCCTTAACACCGATACTCAGTACAAGGTATTCGCAGGCGGCATCCGTGTAAATCATGCAGGCGGCGATACCTTCAAGGCAGGCTTCGGCGCAGGCAATATGACATACAACGACGTTAACAACACCGACGATGCAGAGGTGCTTTACGGCAAACTCTTCGATCAGTCAATGGTCCACAGCGTTGATGTGAAAATGTCGGAATCAGACTGGCAGACTTTCCTTGCTCACGCTGATGAGGAGGCATATTATCCCTGCGATGTGGTCATCGACGGCGAGGAATTCGACAACGTTGCTATCCGTACAAAGGGCAACAGCTCACGACAGTTCGTTTCACAGGCAGGCAAGGATAAGTTCAGCTTCCGCATAAAGCTCAACAAATACGACAAGTTACAGAATTATCACGGACTTACCGATATCTGCCTTAACAATATGTACTCAGACCCGTCCTGCATGAGAGATATCCTCTGCTACAATGCCTGCTATGAGGTAGGCAGCTACGCACCTCTTTGCAGCTATACGGATATGAAACTCAACGGACAGCTTTACAGCTTCTACTTCATGGCTGAACAGCCTGCCGAGACTCTTGCCGAAAGACTGGCAGTTACCGATGATTCCGTATTCTACAAGGCAGCTGATAAGATGCTGGCAGGTTCATCATACGACTGTTCATTCAAGCCGTCAATGGCTCTCGAAAACTTCGAGGTCAAGTTCGGTGAAGACGAACAGCTTCAGCATATCGCTGAGGTCAAGGACGCTATAAACAAGGTCTCATCAAGCAATTACAAATTCATCGAGGACATCATAGATGTTCCCAGCTTCCTGCAAGGCTTTGCGGTAAATGCCGTAATGTGCAACTATGACAGCTACAACGGAATGATGCCTCATAACTACTATCTGGAGTATACCAACGGAAAGATGTACTACGTAAGCTGGGACTTCAACCTCTCTCTTGGAAACTTCATGGATAACGGCGCATCTGTAAATTCAGACATCAAGACAGCCACATATCAGACAACAGTTGCTGACAGACCGCTTCTCAAGCTTCTGGAAGTGCCTGAGTATTATGATATGTATGTGGGCTACGTCAAGCAGATAGTCAATATGTACAGCCAGCCCGAACAGACAGTTGACGGCATCGCAACACTCATCCGCAGCCACGTAAAGGCTGACCCGAGATTCTTCTTTACAGGGGATCAGTTTGAGACCAATATCGCCAAGAGCGCTAACGGACTTCAGGTAAACGACGGAGGCGGTTGGAATATGTGGGGCAACCCGGGCGGCGATCCGAATGGCGGCTGGAATATGTGGGGCGGCAATAACGGCGGCTGGAATATGTGGTCAACCGAAATAGGCGCAGATGAAGGCGGCTGGGGCGGCTTCGGCGGTTTCGGAGGCGGCGGCGCACTCTTCTCCTACGGCGGTGAGAATGTCTCCATCGTTGACTTCATGATAAAGAGAAACGAAGTTATCCGCAGCGCATTAGGCTTCTGATAAATCATACGCAATTCACAATGGTCAGGCGGTGAACAGCGCTCGCTGTCATGACGGATTCAACAATAACAGTATCGGGAGGTCATTTCCTCCCGATACAAAAACGATGCGTCCTTTGGCATCGTAATAATAAGGGAACAAATCAGAATACAAAAGCGGTCTCCATCTGCACAACAGGAGACCGTTTTTGTTATGCCGCTGAGCGAGCGACGCTGTTGTTCAAATCAATTCTTGACTATAAATTATCAATATATTATAATGGTATTACATTGAAAAAATTTTTTTTATTTTTGCTGAGAGTTTTTGTTCCGAAAACAGACTAATATATAGAAGGGAATATAAATCCCATCGGAAAGGAAATCTGGTCAATGGAAAACGGCGCCGTAAATTATAACCGTTTCCTGGATGGCGATAAGGACGGGATGACCGAAATTATACGTGAATATAAAGACGGACTGGCTTTGTATCTGAACAGCTTCGTCAGGAATATTTGCCTCGCCGAGGAATTAATGGAAGAGACATTTGTCTCCCTGGTTATGAAAAAACCAAAGTATTCGGGGAAAAGTTCCTTCAAGACATGGCTTTTTGCCATAGGCAGGAACGTCACCCTTGATTATATCAAAAAGAATAAAAAGCATCTTACCCTCCCGATAGACGAGATGTATGAAGTGGCTGACGAGGAAAATATCGAGCACAGCTACATACGTGAGGAGAATAAGATACAGCTTCATCGTGCACTGGCAAAACTCAAGCCTGTGTACAGTCAGGTGCTGCACCTGAGTTACCTTGAAGGTTTTACAAATTCAGAGACTGCCTGCATTATGCAAAGGTCTAACCGACAGATTGAAAACCTTATCTACAGGGCCAAAAAAGCTCTCCGTGAAGAGCTGGAAAAGGAGGGTTTTGTTTATGAAGGACTATAAGCAGGTATCTGAAAGCGTTTTCCGCAAAGCCGAAGAACGCATGAACGAAAAGAAACGCCGTGCCGCAGTTATATGGCGCAGATCGCTTATCGCTTCGGGTATGGCGGCAGTTCTTCTCGTAGGCGTGGGCGTATGGAAAAATGAAAGCATACGTGGACTCCTCAACCGTGACCCTCATTCATCTGAGATAAGCGTGATCGAAGAAGAGACAACAGCAACAGCATCCGCAGCTGTGACAGTCACAACGGAAACCGACAGCGCAACAGCTGAAAAGACCACAAAACAGACGAAAACCACCACTACAACTGCGGTAAAGACATCATCAGGCACATCAAAGACAAGCGATACAGTTTCATCATCGGCAGACAGTACAAGTTCTGAGAAGGCAGACGGAAATACCTCCCATGCTAACGGCGGAGGAACTACAGTCCGCACCGAACAGAACAATACTCAGCGCACCACAGCCGCAGCATCGACTGATAAGAATACCTCCGCAAAGACTACGCAAACAACAAGCAGGGCGGCAACTACCACAACTAAGCGGACTTCTGTAACTACAAATACTACCACAAGACGCAATACTACCACAACTACCAGCGCCACTACAAGACGCACCAATACTACGACTACACGCCAGACCTATATACCGACCATTATCACGACGACTACTACACATCAGCAGCAGACAACAACATGGTACGAACCCGTGTCAACAACATATATACCGCAGACTACGACATGGTATAATACAATGTCACCGTATACCACAACTGTTTTGCATTCATCATACAGCGGTATGCAAACGACTACGACCACAACTACAACAACGATAGCCCATACCACCGCAGAGACATCAACGATCTATACCGAGCATGAATTTACGGTTACCGAGACAGAAGCAGGAAAATGGGAGATCGACGGCTGTCCGCCGTACTGCGATGTTGTTCTGACGATTTGGGCGGATGAGGAAGTATCAGGTACTCTCCATGTAGTATATGAAGACAGTGCCATTAGAGAAAATGTTATTCAGAAGGATTTATCAAGTGCAGGCTGGAGCGTTGCGCTGACCAATTTCGGAGAAACGGAAAGGATGACAGTTTACTTTGAGTGTGACGATCCGTCAAAGGTACATCTGGGCGGTTACAGATTAAAGATCACTCACGCCGCATATCTGTATCAGGAAGATAAGCGGCAGAACGGCAGTGGCTGATATATTTAGGGCAACACCGCACAAAGCCCGCCTGACGGCTTTGCACTGAATCTGCTTACATATTTTCCGTCATCTTGCACAGAAATCCCTTGACATACGGTAGTATGCCTGCGAGATTTCTATACAATCTGACGAAAAATCTGTCGGCGCATATTCAGCACAAGTTTTGTGCGGTGTTGCCTTAGATCATGGTTTGACGCATACAAAAAGGGACACCCACGAAAGGGTGTCCCTCAGTCTGTAGATAAAGTCAGATTTTATACGGCATTATCGGGCGGACGAGGGCGTCCGCCCCTACAAAATGGCTATTCTTCGTAAATGTTTTTGCAGGGGACGCCGCCCTCGGCGTCCAAATACAGGTTTATTGACAAGTGAAGGGACACCCCCGAGAAGGTGTCCCTTATTTTTATAAATATAATTGTTACAGCGCCGATCAGGCCATGCCTGCTGTGATGATAGCCATAGCGTAAACTTCCTCAGCATTGCAGCCTCTTGAGAGGTCGTTGATAGGAGCGTTAAGGCCCTGGAGAATAGGACCGTATGCAGCGTAGCCGCCGAGTCTCTGAGCGATCTTGTAGCCGATGTTTCCTGCTTCGATAAGTGGGAAGATGAATGTGTTAGCCTGACCGGCAACCTTTGAATCAGGACACTTTGTCTTGGCAACCTCAGGAGAAACAGCTGCATCGAACTGGAACTCACCGTCGATAACCAGCTCAGGATCGATCTTTCTTGCTTCGATAACTGCGTCGTGGCTGAGCTGAACTGTAGCGCCCTTGCCTGAGCCGTAAGTTGAGAAGCTGAGGACAGCGACCTTAGGATCGATACCGAAGAAAGCAGCAGTTCTTGCTGTTTCAACAGCAACTTCACCGAGCTGCTGAGCAGCTGTGAGAACAACATTGCCTTCCTTGTCGAGTCTGTCTGTGTAGCCGATATTGATAGCGCAGTCACCCATAGCGATCTTTTCCTCAACGCCGTCCTTGTCACGGAAGAGGATGAAGCTTGAGCTTACGAGGTTAGCGCCCTTCTTTGTCTTGATGATCTGGAGGGCAGGACGAACTGTATCAGCTGTAGAGTATGTAGCACCGCCGAGAAGAGCGTCAGCCTTGCCCATCTTAACGAGCATAGTGCCGAAGTAGTTGGACTTCTGGAGAGCAGCACGGCACTCATCCTCAGTCATCTTGCCCTTTCTGAGCTCAGCCATAGTCTTTACCATATCGTCCATCTCATCGTAAGCGAGGGGATCGATAACAGTAGCCTTATCAACGTTGAAACCGCCGTCCTTAGCAGCAGCCTTTACTTCGTCAGCGTTACCGCAGAGGATAACATCCATGAGATCCTCGCTGAGAAGCTTTGCAGCAGCGGAAAGGATACGAGCGTCAGTACCTTCAGTGAAAACGATAGTTTTTCTGCTTGCCTTGAGATTGTCAAGCAGCTTGTCGAACATTGCCATAACAATAACCTCCGTATGATAAAAATTCTACATACTATTATATCACAGGGGCATAAAAAAAGCAAGCATTATTTTTTGTTCAGATAGAAAGAGAAGCGATTAGTACAACATTTCCGGTGCTTATCTTAATGTATACATTCTGTGCTTTGGCTTTGTGCAATACTTACAATAAAACTTCGCTTTTTTTGAGCGAGCAGACAAATTCTCGCATCTTATATAAAAGTTGTATTTACAAATAAGAAGATGTGTGCTATAATACTTTTGTAAGATTAATGCTGAGTTTTCAGCACCGCTCCCACATACGGCATTCTTACAGAGACATTATATTTTGTGGGAGATATCAATTATGGAGGTCTTTATGGAGGAATACAAGTACCTGACTATAGTGGAATGGGCTAAGAACTATATTGCTTCTGAGCATCTGAAACCCAATGACCGCTTTCTGACAGAAAAGGAGCTTTGCTCTATCCACGGAGTAAGCCGACAGACCGTCAGACAGGCTCTCATGCGCCTCGAAAGCGAAAATGTCATCAGCCGTGTCCGTGGCAGCGGCACTTTTGTAAAGGGCGGTATGATCTCTGCTCAGGATAATGTCAAGAATATAGGCGTTATCTCTACTTATTTCAGTGATTATATATTTCCGCATATAGTTACGGGAATAGAACGTGTACTCAACGAAAACGGCTATGCTATGCAGCTTGCCATTACTCATAACCAGGTGACTGAGGAGACTCAGGCCCTTCAGACAATGATCGCTCACGGCGTTCAGGGACTTATCGTTGAACCGTCGAAAAGCGCTCTCCCCAACCCTAATACAGAGCTGTATATGCAGCTGAAAAAGAACAATGTCCCCCTCGTCTTCTTCAACGCAAGATATCCATGGTCGGATTTCTCATGCGTCGCTATGGACGATGTGGCTGCGGGAAAGCTGGTCACAGACCATCTCTTTGAATGCGGTCACAAGAAGATCTCGGGAATATTCGCTCTCGATGATATACAGGGACATAAACGCTACAGCGGTTTCATGAAGAGCTGTCTGGAGCATGAATCGCAGACCGCCGAAAACGATGTTATGTGGTTCTCGACTACCGAAAAGAAAACCCTCTTCCAGTACCGTGAGCAGAAAATTCTGGAGATAATGAAGAATTATACCGCTATCGTCTGCTATAACGATAATCTGGCTATAAAGCTTCTTCAGTTCTGCAAGGAGCACGGAATAAAGGTGCCCGACGATATTTCTGTTGTCGGTATCGACGATTCAAAGATGTCGTCGATCTGTGATGTACCGCTTACAACTATCCGCCACCCTCACAGCAGGCTCGGCGAATGCGCAGCTGAGACCCTTCTGAAACTGGTCAGAACCCACTCAACTGCACCTATAGATACATTTTTTCCTCCCGAACTGATAATACGCAAATCAGTAAAGCGGATCTGAGGCGGTATGGTCTCAGGAAACGATATGGGGATATCAGGCATTTCCTTTAGTGTTTGGGAAAGCAATTGCTTTTGGAGGAACAGGATGATGAGATTTGGAAAAATACTTTCTCTTGCAGCCGGGATCACCGTTATGGCATCGGCTGTGGGATGTGCTTCAGGCGAGGGAGCTCCCTCGGGAAGCAGCTCCGATAATGCGGATCTTATAAAGGTTGCGATCATAAACAACGACCCTAATGAATCAGGTTACCGCACCGCCAACAACAATGATCTGAAAGCAGCATTTTCAGAGGAGAACGGCTTTGACGCATCATTTGCATACAGCCTCAGGAACGAAGAACAGATAAACTATGCCCAGAAGTACATTCAGGACGAGGTGGATTATCTCCTCCTTTCCGCTGCTGATACCTCTGGATGGGAGCCTGTTCTCAGGGACGCAAAGGATGCGGGAGTAAAGGTCATACTCTTTGACCGGATCATCGACGCAGACGAGAGCCTCTATGAAGCCTGTGTTGTATCGGATATGCTCAGAGAAGGCGAAATGGCTATGGAATGGCTCAGCAAGCAGGATCTTGACGAGTATAAGATACTCCACATCCAGGGGGTTATCGGCTCTGCGGCTCAGAAAGGCCGCTCGGAGGCTCTTGATAACGCTGTAAAGGCAAACGGCTGGGAGGTCGTAGCAGAGCAGACTGCCGAATGGAGCACTGAAAAAGCTCAGCAGATAGTTCAGGCGGCTATCAATTCAGACAAGGATTTCAATATCATTTACGCCGAAAATGACGATATGGCAAAGGGCGCTGCTGCTGCTCTTGATAAAGCCAATATCTCTCACGGAGTCGGCAAGGATGTAGTCATTATGGGATTTGACTGCAATAAATGGGCGCTGGAGGAGTTACTGGCAGGCAGATGGAATTACGACGGCCAGTGCGATCCCTACCAGGCAAGCTATATACTCGACATCATCAACACCCTCGAAAGCGGCGGAACTCTCCCTGATAAAAAGATAACCATAGAGGAGAAGGGCTTCGACGCAGCAACAATTACTCAGGATGATGTTGAAAAGTACGGTATTTAGACATTTTGTTCTTCGGAACAGCGCATATCCCAGTGCGTATGTCTTTATATAACTATGAATCATTCCTTATTTTGTTTTATTGCTCCGCCAATTAACTATTGAAGTCCGCTTCAATAGTTAGTTGAAGGAGTGATAGTGTTTCGGTGCGGTGAGTCTCATGACATCCCCGCACTTATTTTTAGGGGGAATTACATGAAAGAGAATACCATTCTCGAAATGCGGGGGATAAGCCGTTCCTTCCTCAGCGTGAAGGCTTTGCAGAATGTGGACTTTACGCTTCGTAAGGGCGAGATAATGGCTCTTATGGGAGAGAACGGCGCCGGAAAATCCACGCTTATAAAGATACTTACAGGCGTTTACACAAAGGATTCGGGGGAGATATACCTGGAAGGCCGCAGCGGCCCCGTTGAGATATCCTCTCCGCAGATGGCTCAGGAACTGGGGATAAGCACGGTATATCAGGAAATACCACTTTGCTCCAATCTCTCCGTAGCCGAAAATATTTACGCAGGCCGACATAAAAAAAGACTTATCAGCTGGCGTAAACTTAATGAAAAAGCCGAAAAGCTTCTCACATCACTGGGCATACCTGCAAGCCCTGTTCAGCCGCTGGGAAGCTGTTCTGTTGCGGTACAGCAGATGATAGCCATTGCAAGGGCCGTGGACATGGAGTGCAGCATACTGGTGCCGGACGAGCCTACATCCTCCCTTGACGAAAAGGAGACCGAGCGGCTGTTTGAACTGATGAGACAGCTTAAAGCCAAAGGTACAGGCATAATCTTCGTCACACATTTTCTCGATCAGGTCTACGAGGTCTGCGACAGGGTAACGGTACTCCGTGACGGCAGACTGACAGGCGAGTACAGCGTCAGCGATATCTCAAAGGTACAGCTGGTAGCTGAGATGCTGGGGCGTGAATTGTCGGAAGCTCCCGCAGCTGCGGCGGCTGAGGAAAAGCCCGTGGGCGATGTGCTGTATCACGGCGTGAACATCCGCAGCAGCGAGAACATAGCGCCCTTTGAACTGACCGTGCACAAGGGCGAGATAAGCGGATTCGCAGGCCTTCTCGGTTCGGGAAGGAGCGAATGTGTCCGTGCGGTATTCGGTGCGGACAAGGTCACTGGCGGAACTGTGTATATGGGCGGAAAAGCCGTCACCATCAGAAAGCCCTCCGATGCGATCAAACAGGGGATCGCCTATCTTTCCGAGGACAGAAAAGCCGAGGGGATAATCGGTGAGCTGTCCGTCAGGGAGAACATCATACTGGCGTTACAGGTGAAAAAAGGCTTCTTCAGGCCGTTTTCAAAAACAGAAGCCGAGGGCTTTGCGGCTGAATACATCAAGGCGCTTGGAATAAAGACGGCCTCCGCCGACACTCCCGTAAAGGAGCTTTCCGGCGGCAATCAGCAGAAGGTCATACTTGCCAGATGGCTGCTGACGCATCCCGGATACCTTATCCTCGATGAACCCACAAGAGGTATCGACATAGGCGCAAAAGCCGATATTCAGCGGCTTGTGAAGAAGCTTGCCGACGACGGGATGAGCGTCACTTTCATTTCCTCGGAACTTGAGGAGATGCTCAGCATCTGCTCACGGCTTTTCATAATGCGTGACAGGAAAATGGTGGGCGAGCTTTCGGGAAGTCAGCTCAGCGAGGATAATATCATGAAAACTATAGCAGGAGGTGAGCGGAATGGCGAAGGAACGCAGTGAACGGAATCTTCTCAGCTTTTTTTCGGGCAGACAGTTTCTTATACCTCTGGCGGCACTGCTGGCGCTGGTACTTTTCAATCTGATAGTGGATCCCGAATTTTTCAGAGTAACTTACGGCAGGAACAGCGAAGGCTATCCCGTGCTGTCGGGAAACCTCGTGTCAATACTTGACGACGGCTCGGAACTGGCGATACTTGCCATAGGAATGACGCTGGTAACGGCAGCTTCGGGCGGTCAGGACATCAGCGCAGGCGCAGTCGTGGCTATATGCGGAAGCGTACTTCTTCGGGTGCTTTGCGGCACGGGAGTGGCCTCGGGACAGCTTCAGGCTCCGATAATCGCCGCATTTCTTGTGTGCTGTCTTGCGGGGATACTCTGCGGAGCCTTCAACGGCGCACTGGTGGCATTTTTCAGGATACAGCCCATGATCGCAACCCTGATACTTTTTACGGCAGGACGCTCTATTGCCGCATGGATAAACAACAACGAGCTCCTCAGAGTAACGGACAGCACATTCGCCTGTTTCGGCGGCTATATAAAGGGAGTTCCCATACCTACGCCTGTTTTCATCGCTGTCATCTGCTTTGCGGCAGTGTGGGCGCTGCTCCGCTTCACCAGTCTGGGACTGTACGTTCAGTCGGTGGGCATCAGCGAAAAAACATCACGGCTTAACGGCCTTGACCCACGCATTATCAAGGTGGGCGTATTTGTAATAATGGGATTCTGCTGTGCAGTTGCGGCACTCATCAAGGTAAGCCGTCTTTCCACCATCAACTACTCGGTCATCGCAAAGGATATCGAAATGGACGCCATACTTGCGGTGGCACTGGGCGGAAATCCTCTCAGCGGCGGAAAATTCCGCATGAGCTCGTCTATTCTCGGAGCCTATGTTATACAATTCCTCACGACGACGCTATACAAGCTGGATGTGCAGTCGGACGCACTTTCCGCATACAAGGCAGCGGCAGTCATACTGCTGGTTGTGCTGAGCGCTCCCGCAGTCAGGGAAAAGCTTATGAAACTGCTCGGAAGCGTAACGGAGCAGAAAAGCAGTGCTGACGGAGGACGGATATGAAAATGAAAAGTATTCACGAAAAGCACAGCGGACGCTTCGGATATCTGTCGGATTCGGCTGTGCTGACCATGATAACGGCGGCGGTATTCGTGCTTCTCTATATTTTTGCGGCGGCAGTCTTTCAGAAGGGCTTCCTCAAGCCGCAGACATTCTTCAATCTTCTCAATGCCAACGCATCGCTGATGATACTCTCTTGCGGCATGACAGTGGTCATGGTCGCAGGCGGAATAGATATTTCCGTAGGCGGAGTTTCTGCGCTGGTGACCATGTGCTGTGCGGTCTGGCTGGACCATCACGGCGGAAGCTTCACAGGTGCGGTGCTGATAGCGCTGGGCATCGGTCTGGCATTCGGACTGGTGCAGGGCTTTCTTGTGGCGTATCTGGAGATACAGCCGTTCATCATCACGCTTGCGGGAATGTTCTTTGCAAGGGGAATGACGACCATAGTTTGCGATGCGCCGTTCAACGTTCAGAATGAGGAATTCGTGCGCATACGTGAAACGAGGATAAATGTGCCGTTTCTCGGTTCTTACAACAAGAACGGAGTTTTCATCAATGCCTATGTGGAGACGGGCGTTATAATCGCACTTCTGACGGCGGCGGTGCTGTTTTTCGTGCTGAAATGGACGAGAACGGGCAGAGCTTTTTACGCTGTGGGCGGCAATCGGCAGAGCGCCCTCATGCTTGGTATCAACGTGAAAAGGACAGTTTTCATATCCCACGTTATATGCGGACTTCTCGCAGGAATAGGCGGATTCGTATGCTTCATGCACGTGGGATCCGGCTCGGCGGCTAATGCCTCGGGAGCGGAAATGAACGCCATAGCATCGGCTATAATCGGCGGCACGAATCTGGCAGGAGGAGCAGGCAACATCATCGGAACTCTCCTCGGAACGCTCACACTTGCGCTTATGCAGAACATCGTATCCTCAGCCGGTCTCGATCAGGCGTGGTGGACGGGCATAACCATTGCTGTCATGCTGTGCATCTTCCTCATACTGCAAAGCGTCATCATCGCAATGCGCAAAAAACTAAAATGATCCCCGACATAACGGCGGTACTCATATAGAAGCTTTATACGCATTTATCGGGGAAAACCTTTCTGAGGAAAGGTTCTTCCCCGAACCTGAAGCATATTCTTAGGGAAGTATATTATTCGTTTTGTCTCCGAGGGAGTGATCCCTCGGAGATTTGCTTTATACGGCTATATCTTAAATGTCTCGATCATAATACCGTCAAGCTTGATTTCCTTGTCAGCCAAGAATGAGAAGTGTACCGTTATATCATTTGGGCAGTTCCTCGAACGCTTTTCCGCCTTTTCGTGGACTTCAATACGTTTTATGAAAGCTCGAAGAAGCTGTGGAGTAACTTCCGTCACATCAACGTATTTCTTAGCGTTGTTGATGAACTCCCTGACACATTTCTCTTCCCGAAAACGAAGCGGAAACAGCTTACGATAAGCTGAAACACCTGATAAACGGCGAAAAAGTAAGTTGAAAAAAGTTCTGGACTTTCGAGCCGGATAGGAGTATACTGTTGGTAGCTCCTATTCGGTTTGATTCCAGAAGTATAGCTTCGGAACAGGAGGATAAAAATGAAAGAATCAAACGCAAATCAGATAACAGCGCTCTATTGCCGCCTAAGTCAGGAGGACTTGCGCGCAGGAGAGTCGCTGTCGATAGAGAACCAAAGGCTCTTGCTGAAAGAATACGCAGATAAAAACGGTTTCAAGAACTGCCAGTATTACATTGACGACGGTTACAGCGGAGTCAATAAGAACAGACCAGCTTATGTGAAAATGCTATCTGATATTGAAAATGGTCTTATTAGCACAGTAATCGTCAAAGACCAGAGCCGTCTCGGCAGAGACCACCTTGAAACAGGCAGATTAATGGAGATACTGTTTCCGTCGTATGACGTTAGGTTCATAGCTATCTCCGACGGTGTTGACAGCATAAACGGGATGAACGATATGTCGGGCATCAAGAACTATTTCAATGACTTCTTTGCACAGGATACGAGTCGAAAGATCAGAACGATACAGAAGGGGAAACGTAAATGTCACGTTATACACCTTCCCATTGACTTCAATTTTGTTTTCTGAATAATATCTGACTTCCTCTTTTTCAGCCATTCAACAACCACGCTCCTTATCGTTCTCTCGTTCATGTTTCGTATGTGATTTGCATTGTTCATTTTTAATCTACTCCTTTTTTAGATTTGGGTTAACCCATGTGTATTCCAAGTGCTTCTTTACGCTCTCGTTCCTCTGCGAGTGCCTTGCTGTCAACGTGCTCCCGAGCGTACTCGGTATCGTCGGCAGGCTCGTCCTCGATTATCGAAGCCACAGCTGTAACGCCACCGACAATGCTATCAAGACTGACTGCGAGATCACTATCCACTTGGCAACTTTCAATCTGAGCCTGTGCTTGTATTCGTCGAGTTCTTTCAGCTTCGAGCCATATTCCTCGTTCAGCTTCCCAGCCTGTGAGGACAGGTCTGCTGTTGCTTTCTCCAGTTGAGCCACCACTGTTTCCGACAGTTCCGCTGCCTGATTCAACAGCTCCCGACAGGTTTCTATTGTAGCTCTCTGCTCGGAGCGTACTGTTTTCAGCACCTGTTCCGTTTCGGCTTTCGTCGCTAGCACCGAGAGTCTGGTGAGTATTTCCAGCTGCTCCTGCGACATCAGCTTGTTCAATTCTATCAGCGCTCTCCAATTTGAATCGAGCACCACCACTGTCGGCTGAGTGTCCGCTGCTGCTGACAATTCCTTGTCGTACATCTGCTGCAATTCTTCTTGTTTTGAATTCATACTCCATATTCTCCTTTCGATAACGTTCGCCGTGCAGTTTATTGTCACGGCATCTCCTTCCATTAGGACAAGTATAGGTAATATACTTTCGGTTGTCCGCCCACCTGACACTGTAGCCCTGCTGTTTCATCATATAGCAGAACTGCTTCTTTGACTTTGCCTGTTTCATCACCTGATTGATGACGTTCATCAGCTCCCACTTGAAACTCTCGCCACGCTTGGCTGACCTGTACTCGCTGTCGGAGAGGTAGTCTTTATTCATTTTCTTCTTGGGAGCATCGAGTACATGGACACCGTAGTGCTGACAAATCTCATCGCTGAGTTTCATCAGTTGCTCTACGCTCTCCTTGTTTGAATGATACTTCTTCCCGTCCTCGAAGCTGACCGAGTTGAACACCAAGTGGCTGTGGATATGCTCGCGGTCGATATGAGTTGCGACTACGACTTCATAATTATTGAATGCTTTCTCTGCAAGCTCTACTGCAATCTTGTGAGCGAGCTCTGGCTCTATCTCATACCCACTCGGAAAGCTCTGCACCAGATGATAGTACAGCCGCCCGTCGTTCTTGTGATACAAATTCTTGGTCGCGGTAATTTCATCGAGTGCAGTCTCGGGCGAGCAGTTCACGCCTGTCACGAAACGCTTGTCCTCTGAGACCGTCTTTTCCTTTCTGCTGACGTAGTTGAGGACGTTCCTCATGCCGCCAGCGGTTTGCGTTTTGTTGTTGATGAAATGAATGATAGGCACTATCTCACCTCCTTGGCTATGTCGCAGACGGCTTGGGTGACAGTCTTGTGCTGTTCCAACAGCTCGTCCAGTCGGACTGAGTGGAGACGCCCCTCATGAGCAAGCATTGCTATCTGGTTGAGATTGCGTCCGATAGCTTTTTGCTGTCGAGCCACTTCGACAAGTCCGTCAACCACGACTATCTTTTTGCCGAGTGCCGACCTGAGAACGAAGTCGCTGAGGGACAACCTGTGTCGTTCAGCCTTGTTGTGTATCCGCTCATACTCGTCATCGGTACAGCGGATAGTAATTGTTCGATTACGTTATTCAGTGGCGGAGCTTCCTGCTTTGTTCCGCAATTGTCACAGAACACTGTGCCTGCTTCTAATTCAACTCCGCAGTTGTCACAGAAACATTTGATTGGAACAACAGGCGGCGTGGAAGGCTGACTGTCAATTCCCGATACCGCTCCATTTATCGCTGTTCCCACAACTCCTCCGACTGCACCGCCTACGCCTGCCATTGTTCCTAAGCCGATGCCCATATTAGTGAACTGACCAACAGCTTCATTCTGAGCGACCTGTTCCGCAACATCAAAGCCACGCTCCTGCTGATAGGTGTAGCCTTCCTGCTGACGTTTGGTAGCCATAGCCTGCGACTGTATCACCATACGTTGTGCGGCGGTCTGCTGTTCGATAATGCCTACCTGCTGTTTCAGCTTTGCTTCGGCAATATCGGCATACTGTCGGAAATGAAGCTCCTTAAACTTTTCGTACTGCTCACTGTCGTCAGGCTTGACAATACCCGTGACAAAGAACTTACGCAGATCAACACCATATTCGGCAAAATCTGGCTTCAGCTTTTCATGTATACCTTTGGAGAATTCTTCAAGCCGTTCGTCTATCTCAAAAATGCTGATAGCATTATTACGCATTTCCTGTGCAAGATAAGTCTTTACTCTTGTCATAAGAAATGCTCTGAAATAATTGACAAGGTGCTGACGGTCAAGCAGTGCTTCTGTTCCGACAAGATTTATCAGCAGATTACGTGAATCCTCCACGGCAAGTGTCATTTCGCCATTCGCACCGATTGCAAGCGGAAAACCGTATGTAGGCTCAACATACTGCACCTTACTGTCTGTTCCCCAGCGGATAGCCATTTGCTCGGTCTTGTTGATGAAATAGATCTCGCAGTGAAACGGTGTCTTGCCATCCGTCGGAATGTTGATAAGCCTCCGAAGTAAAGGAATATTCTCTGTTTCAAGCGTATGCCTTCCTGGACCAAATAGGTCAAGTGCCTGACCGTTCATATAGAACAGAGCTTCTTGTGACTCATGGACTATAAGCTGTGATGAGGTATTAAAGTCCTCACAGGGGTGTTTCCATACAAAAGTACTATTATCGCCCTCATATTTGATAATATCTGCTATTTTCATTTTATCACCTACCAAATTCTAATCGTGCTTTAGTGACAAGTGCAAGCCACAATAATCTTATTATTTCAAGAATATTTTGTGAATATTTACTATAATTCTTATTATACTACAATTATATTCTTATGTCAAGTAGAATATACACTTTAACGCTGTTTACTCTGCTTGTGGAAATATGTATTCTAAATGATAGAGGTGAGTGGTGTGGAACTGGACTATAAACAGGTTGGCTTAAACATAGCAAGACGTAGAAAGGAACTTCATTTGAAGCAAGTCGAGGTATGCGAGTTGGCAGATCTTAATGATAAGTATCTTTCCTGCATTGAGACAGCTCGATCTATTCCTAGTCTTGAAGTTTTCTTGCGTATCTGCAATGCACTCAATACTACGCCTGACCATCTTCTTGTTGGAGCAATAAAAAGCCCAGATTATTCAGAAATGACATTTGCTCTTCTTGATAAATTTCAGACGCTATCTCTTGAAAATCAGCGTTTATGCCTTGCGTTTATCAATATGTTAAATGATAGCTTTAACGATTAAGTATTTTCAAGCATTAATAGTATGATATTATGCTTTATCTCATAGCTGATGCAATATTTTTAATTAAAGGCGGTACTACATGAGCAATAGTACCGCCTTTTGTCCTATTCGATTTGATTTATCTTTACTACGATATGAGTATGCTGCACCCCTTTCCAAAGACTTTTAATAGAATTTTTGCCCATTATAGGGCGCACACAAGTAAAGTAAGAATTTTTCATTTCTTTCAAGTGCGCCCTATAATGGGCAAAAATTAATACTGAAAGTTTTAGGAAGGGAGTTTGAGGGAGAACCCTTTTTCAAAAGGGGTTCCCTCAATAGACTCGTGTAAAAACTTCTGTAAGAGTACAGCAGTTATGTGCATCCTTTTTTTGCAGATACGCATAACTCCTCCGTGCATTGAATAGAATATGCGGAGGAGTGATTTTATGGAGGAAAAGTACACTATCGTCCTTGCAGGCAACCCTAACGTGGGAAAATCCACGGTATTCAACGCTCTGACGGGGATGAAACAGCATACCGGCAACTGGTCCGGAAAGACCGTATCAGGGGCATACGGCACCTTTCAGCATGGCGGTGCGGAGTTCACACTTGCTGATATCCCGGGAATTTACTCGCTGAGGGCTAATTCCGCCGAGGAAAGGGAAGCGGCTGATATGATAAGCTTCAGCGGCGCCGACGCTGTTGTGGTGGTATGTGATGCGACCTGTCTTGAACGGAATCTTTCTCTTGTGCTTCAGACTATGGAATGTGCGGAGAGGGTGATGGTCTGCGTTAATCTCATGGACGAAGCCGAAAAAAAGGGTATAAAGGTGGACATTGCAAAACTGAGCGATAATCTCGGAGTTCCCGTTACAGCCGCATCCGCACGAAGCGGACAGGGGCTTGATGAGCTGAAAGAGGCTATATACAGCCTTGTAACGGACGTTCCCGCCGAACATAAGCTGACTGTATTTCCCGATGATATAAGGTCGGCGCTTGCCGGTTTTTCAACATCACAGGGCGGAGATGTTGAAAACTTGCCTGCCCGTGAAATGATACTGCGGATGCTGTGCGGCGACGAGAGTTATATCCGCAAAGCAGAGGAAGGCGGGCTGCTGTCCTCATCCGCCGCAAACCGCCTTATATCGGCAATTCCACAGGATACCTCACATATACGTGATGAGGTCATAGCTGCGGAAATAAGGCGCTCGGCGGAAATAGCAGCCGAAGCCGTAAGCTTTGGGAAATGCTCTCCATACAGCCGTGACAGGAAGCTGGACCGCATATTCCTGAGCCGAAAAACAGGCATTCCCGCAATGTTACTGCTGTTGGGGCTAACTCTGTGGATAACTGTCATCGGAGCAAATTATCCCTCCGACCTTCTGGGAAAGGCTTTATTCGGGCTTGGCGGCATTATGTCCGAGGGATTGCTGAAAACCGGCGCTCCGCCGTGGCTGGAGGGTGTGCTGATACAGGGGATATACAAAGTCCTTGCGTGGGTGGTGTCGGTAATGCTACCGCCTATGGCCATATTTTTTCCCATGTTCACGCTTCTGGAAGACCTGGGCTATCTGCCGAGAATGGCATTTCTCATGGACCCCTGCTTCCGCTGTGCCAACGCCTGCGGAAAACAGGCGATAACCATGGCTATGGGCATGGGCTGCAACGCCTGCGGAGTAACGGGGTGCCGTATCATCGACTCGCCCCGTGAAAGGCTGATCGCTGTGCTGACCAATAATTTCGTCCCCTGCAACGGAAGATTCCCCACTATCATAGCCGTTATCACCATGTTTTTCGCTGTGGGCAGAGGTGCGGCAAATTCGGTAATTTCGGCACTTCTTTTACTGGCAGCCATACTTCTCGGTGTCGCCGTGACTCTGCTTGTATCGAAGCTGCTTTCCGTGACGCTGCTGAAAGGTGAAGCTTCCTCATTCACACTGGAGCTCCCCTCCTACCGCCGTCCACAAATAGGAAAGGTGCTTATCCGCTCGGTGCTCGACAGGACAATATTCGTCCTCGGAAGAGCCTGCACAGCCGCTGCGCCATGCGGACTTCTGATTTGGCTGATGGCGAATATCCACGTAAACGGCGGCACTCTCCTTTCATCTGCGGCAGACATCCTCGACCCTGCCGGACAGCTGATGGGACTGGACGGAGTAATACTTTTAGGCTTTATTCTGGGATTTCCTGCCAACGAGATAGTGATGCCCATAATCATGATGACCTACCTGGCGCAGGGCAGCCTGACCGAGCTCAGCGATATTTCACAGCTTCACGCACTTCTCTCCGGGCATGGCTGGACTGTTTCAACAGCGGTATGCATGGTCATATTCACCCTTTTCCATTTCCCGTGTGCGACGACTTGTATGACCGTGAAAAAAGAAACGGGAAGCCTGAAGTGGACTGCGCTGAGTTTCCTCCTGCCGACAGCGACGGGAATACTGCTTTGCACGGCTGTAAACGGAATACTCAGCGTTTTATCCTGATAAAAATATCATCCGAATATTATACATCAAGTACAAAAGATGGCAGAATATACAATACAAAGAGGCACATAATGTTGAAATTACCAAATTTCCGCCAATATCAACATTTTTATTTTACATTTGGTGGATTATGTGCTATAATGTAAGGTGTAGTAAAGGCGGTGACTTAGGCCATCACTGCCGAATTTTTTCATGATGCTGTATTCATAGGCAGGATACAGCCAAAATAAAGGAGTGTAACTATGTTAAGCAGAACCCGCAATCTCTCTCAGCGGCTGGTATCTGTTATTGCTGCACTTGCTGTCATCATGACTGTTCTGTTGGTTTTCCCGACATTTCAGGCTCATGCGGCAGGCACAGACCTGTATGTAGGCTACTCAGGCAAGAGCAATAACTTCTCCACCGTGCAGGATGCCGTAAACAAAGCGGCTTCCATCAATCCATCCAACGAGTCGCAGCGTGTGACTATCCACATCGCTCCCGGCACTTACCGCCAGCAGGTAGTAGTGCAGACTCCCTACATCTCATTCGTAAACGACGAACCCTCAAAGGGCGACGTTGTCCTCACATGGTACTACGGCATCGGCTATAAGTACTACAGCGCCAATGCCAAGGGCTATTACGACGCTTCACTTGCAAACTCAAAGAGCGGCAAGAACGTGGCTAACTACCGCTGGGGCGCTACTGTACAGCTTTGGCCCAAGGCTACATACTTCAAGGCTGAGAACATCGTCTTCGAGAATTCTTTCAACCGCTACATGACCAAAGAGGAAGTAGCTGACGGTGTTGAGTGCACAAATGAAACTCTCAAAGTTCAGCGAAACAGCGGCGTTGACGTTCAGTCCAAGGCCTATACCGAACGTGCAGCTGCTCTCTCTGTTGACACAGGCTATGCTGAATTCCTCAACTGCAAGATGCTTTCAAGCCAGGATACCCTTTACACAGGCGGTTCTCCTCAGTATTACAAGAACTGTCTCATCGAGGGTCAGACAGACTACATCTTCGGCGGAAGCAACGCTGTATTCGATCAGTGCGAGCTCCGCTGGAAGGGCTACAGCTCAGGCTCTACAGGCGGCTACATCACAGCTGCAAGAGCACAGGGCGATCCCTACACAGGCTATCTTTTCAGCAACTGCAAGGTAACAGCTAATCCTCAGCTTACCGTAAAGACAGGCTATCTTGGCAGACCATGGGCTCAGACAGCCAAGGTGCTCTTCGTGAATACTACTCTCCAGGACGGCAATATGATCGCTGCTGAGGGCTGGTACTCAATGAGCGGCGTTCAGCCCGAAACAGTTGACGGCTTCAAGGAAAACGGCACAAAGCTTGCTAACGGCTCAAAGGTGGATCTTTCAAAGAGAAAGGGACATACCGTATCTGACAGCGATGCTGCCGGCATCAATCTGAAGAACTACATGAACAACTGGACCCCGTCCTTTATGAATGCTACATCCTCACAGCAGGGCAGCGAACCTCAGCAGCCTTCAAATCCATCCGTAAGCGGTGCTGTAAAAACCTGCGGCGGCTGGTACGAAGAAGCATTTGCAGAGTGGGACAGCTCCAAGATAGGCTCAAATGTGAAGGTAAGCTATGCTCCCGCAGGCTCATCTACATTCACAGAAGTTGACTCTGCCCTCATCAGAGGCTCAAGAGTTGACATCCCCGGTCTCAAGGGCAATACTGAGTATACACTTAATATCTCAGGCTCAGCAGGCTCTGCACAGTGCACAGTCAAGACTATGGCATTCGACAGAAGCGGTTACGCTCACTGGAACTACAATTCAGGCGTAGGCGCTTACAACAACGACGGTACTCTCAAATCCGGCGTTACCGTTATATACGTTACAAATTCCAACAAGGATTCCATCGAATACGGCGGCAAGACAGGCCTGTACAATATCTTCTACAGCGCTAAACCAAAGAATGTGGTATTCCGTCTCATCGGCAATATCGACGTACCGTCAGGCGCCAAGGCCAACGACGGCAAGCAGAACGACGGTTCAAGTATGCTCTACCTCCAGAACGCCGAAAACGTTACTATCGAGGGTATCGGCTACGATACTGCCCTTAACAAGTGGGGCTTCGAGATGAAGCGCTGCACAAGCTGTGAAGTCAGAAACCTCTGGCTTGGTCAGTACCCCGATGACGGCATCTCAATGACAGGTTCATCAGATTCCAAGTCAACACGTATGTGGGTACATAACAACACCATCGAAAAGGGCTACAACGCATACGCAGGCAACGGCACCGTTGACGCTGACAAGGCTGACGGCGACGGTTCAGCTGATATCAAGTGGTCTGAGTACGTTACTATTTCCTACAACGAATTCAAGGACGGACATAAGACTTCTCTCGTAGGCGGAGGTCCTTCACAGTTCCAGGACTGGATAACCTACCACCACAACTGGTTCAACAATACCGAATCACGTAACCCACGTGCAAGAAACGCACATATCCACAGCTACAACAACTACTTCTACAATAACTTACAGTACGGCATCGGCGCTTCCTATAACTCAAAGATATTCTCTGAGAACAACTACTACGAGAAGGTAAATCTCCCTCTCGATGCCGTTAACATGGGAAGCGATGCTTACTCAGGCACTATCAAGTCATTCGGCGACAAGTTCGACGGCTGTACAATGGGCAGCGGACTTGCTTACCAGATAGTAAGCTCAAAGTCTGACAAGGCCAACATCGGCAACCTGAAATCAGGCGGCGACGGCTACGACAACTTTGATACCGATTCATCAAAGATGTACGGTTCATACAACCTCCAGTCAGCAGATGCTGCTAAGGCTGAGGTAAAGGCTTACGCAGGACGTATGCAGAACAAGAGCTACAACTCAGGTACTGTATCAGACGGTGGAAGCCAACTGGACCCTGTCGGCGAAAAGCAGGAAATTAAGAGCGACCTTATCGCAAGCCTTGATGTCAAGGATACAACCTACGGTTCAGCATGGTCACTTGATAAGAATACCGCAAACGGCTCAAAGGCATTCGGCGACCGTGACTTCACTATCACTGCTCTCCCAGGCGGACTTGCAGGTGCTGAGCATATCATCACAGCCTGTGATTCCAAGAAGACAGACGCTGACCTGGCAGTTCTCACAGCTGCAAAGGATATCACAGTCTATGTTGCAATGGACCAGAGAAATGTTACACTTCCTGCATGGCTGGGAAGCTTCACAAAGACAGGCGATATCCTCGGTATCACAGACGCTGAGGGTGAAAAGCCATTCGATGTTTACGCTATCGACCTTGCAGCAGGACAGTCGCTCACTCTCGGTACAAACGGCATGATGGGCAACGTTATGGGCTACACTGCCTTTGTCAAGGAGAAGGAGATCGTTACTACTACCACCACCACAACAACTACTACAACCACCACAACCACAGCTGCGACCACAACAACAGTTGCAACAACTGAGCCTGATCCATATATCCCTGTACTCACACCTACTCTTGCAGGCGATACAAACTGCGACGGAAAGGTAGATATTTCCGACGCCGTGCTCATTATGCAGGCACTCTCCAACCCAAGCAAGTTCGGAGAATCAGGTACAGACTCAAGCCATATCACAGCTATAGGAAAGCTCAATGCCGATGTTGAAGGCAATGGAAACGGTGTTACCAATATGGACGCACTGGAGATCCAGAAATATATGCTTGAGCTTGTTGATAAACTGGCCAATGTTGTTAAATGACAGCAGAAATAAACTTTGGAAGACCGCACTTTCCCGTGCGGTCTTTCTGTTTTTCTTGACAAATATCGTTCTCTATGATAAAATATAACCATATCTTTTATATTTACAAATATGATAAAGGGAGTTGAAGATAATGAAATGTAAATACTGCGGATATAATATCCCATTCGGTGCCCGTTACTGCGAAGAATGCGGCGCTACAGTTGAAGAAGAGACAGGAAGCGGAATCGACCTCACAAAACCCTCTGACGATCAGCCTACTGTCAGCAATACGGAAATGCTGGGAATAGGCGATCCCGATCCAAGATACAGCAACACAGATACACAGAACTAAGGTCAGCAGAGTACAGACTACAGCCAGCAGCAGAACGGCTACGGCCCTCAGCCTTTCGGTGCACAGCAGCAGGGTTACGGTCAGACAGGCTACAACAATAACCAGCAGCAGAACGGTTACGGTCAGTTCGGACAGCCCGGCTACGGCCCTCAGAATGTAGGCCCTCAGCCGCAGTACGGCCAGAATAACTACAACAACGGCCAGCAGCAGTATGGCTATAACAGCAATAATCAGGGCTATGGTCCTCAGAATTACAACTCACAGCCGTACGGATTCAATCCATACAGCACCACATTCAACATGACTGACGGCAGCCCCCGTTACGTCGGAATAATTGACGCCGTTAAGCTGTTCTTCAAGAACTACGCTCACTTCAAGGGACGTTCCACACGTTCCGAATTCTGGTGGACACAGCTTTTCATTGTGTGCCTGTACATTGCTTTATTCATGATAATCGGCATTGCAGGCGGCATATCCGAAGCTACCTCAGGCGGCGGAGATATATTCTTAGGCATCCTTATGCTCATCATCATGGTAGGCTCACTCGGCCTTGTCATCCCAAGCCTTGCGCTCTGTATAAGACGTCTCCATGACGTAGGCAAGAGCGGTATGTTCTATCTGATATCGTTCGTTCCATACGTAGGAAGCATCATTCTGCTCATATTCTACGCTATGCCAAGCGTAGGCGCAAATGAGTACGGTCCTGCCGCTGATCCTAATACAGGCAACCGCTTCTGATAAGGCAATAACCGAATAATATAAGCCCCCTGATGTAACCTCAGCACTCCCTACAGAAACTTTATACGCATTTATCGGGGGAAACCTTTCTGAGGAAAGGTTCTCCCCCGAACCCCTTTCCAAAGACTTTTAATAGAATTTTGCCCCATAGAGGGCGCTCCTTTCAAGACTTGAAAAACGTTAGTTGTTTAGGAGCGCCCTCTATGGGGCAAAATTAATAGTCTTGGGAAACAGATTTGAGAAAATCCTTCTTCAAAATGTCTACCTCAATAATACATACAAAACTTCTTTATAAGTACCGAGGTTACATCAGGGGGCTTTATTTATTTCATATCATTCTTCTTCGCCGAAATAGAGATCGGTCATTTGCGAAAGGCCGAATTTATTGACGAATTTACGGAAGTCTTTCCTCAGTCTTGCGGAGTTGTATTCGTTTTCGGTGAAAATATATTCGGGAATGTCGTTGAGACAGCTATAGAATGACAGACCGATCATCAGGTTTTCTTTAGTGTTGTTATCGGTAAGCCGGTCTACTTCTTCAACAGCGTCTTTCAGTTTACCGTTCTTTGTCATTTGCACAAGGGTGAATACCTGCTGCTTTTCGGCTTCCTGAAGCATAACAAAGGAATCTTCCACTTTCGCATTAAACAGCACCTTAGCCATAACAGCGGTGATCTCCTTGATCTGCCTCATAATATAATCCTGTTCAAACATAATGATCGTCTGCCTCCTTTAATGAATTAACAAAATACTGATCAGAGCGGAATGCCCTGACCAGTATTATTATCAAAGATCCAGCTTAGCCTTGAGTTTCTCAAAGAAGCTCTGTCTCTTTGCGTAGTTCTTATCGGTAAGTGAATCCTCGAACTCCTTCAGCAGATCCTTCTGCTTCTTTGTAAGATTCTTCGGAACTTCGATGTATATCTTAACGTACTGGTTGCCTCTCTCGGTCCTGTGGAGACGCTGAACGCCCTTGCCCTTGAGAC
Organism: Ruminococcus flavefaciens FD-1; assembly: GCA_000174895.1. Classification (GTDB taxonomy): domain Bacteria; phylum Bacillota; class Clostridia; order Oscillospirales; family Ruminococcaceae; genus Ruminococcus; species Ruminococcus flavefaciens_A. Next base: position 10,923 of record ACOK01000099.1, on the reverse strand, counting down.
GGAATACAGTACCTGTTTCAGTGCCTTCGCTTATGTTGTACTTGACCTCGCCGTCGATAGTAGGAACTGTGATCTCAGCGCCGAGAACAGCGTCCATATAAGTAACAGGGATATCGCAGTAGATATCGTAGCCTTCACGTCTGAAGATAGGGTGAGACTTTACGTGTACGCCGAGGAGAAGATCACCGCTTGGTCCGCCGTTTACACCGCTGTCGCCCTGACCGCTGAGACGGATAGTCTGTCTGTCGTCGATACCTGCCGGGATATCAACAGAAACAGTCTTCTGCACTCTTGTTCTGCCTGCGCCGTGACATTTTGAACATGGGTTGGTAATTATCTTGCCCTTGCCGTTACAGTGGGGACAGGTCTTGGATGAAGATATAGCGCCGAAAGGAGTTCTCTGGGTAGTCTTTACAGTACCTCTTCCCTGACAGTCGGGGCATATCTCGGTGGATGAACCCTTTTCAGCGCCTGTGCCGTTACAAGCATCACAGGTAGACATACGGTTCACTTTTATCTCAAAGTTCTTCTTACCACGGCAGGCCTCCATGAATGTGAGAGTAACATCTGCCTGGATATCGCTTCCGCGTCTTGGAGCGTTGACGTTTGCACGCTTTGAGCCGCCGCCGAAGCCGAAGCCTCCGAAAATGCTTCCGAGGATATCGTCCATATCAGCAAAGCCGCCCATACCGCCGAAGCCGTCCATACCGCCCATACCGCTGTTAGGATCAACGCCTGCATGGCCGAACTGATCGTATCTTGCACGCTTTTCGGGGTCTGAGAGCACCTCATTAGCCTCGTTTATCTCCTGGAACTTCTCAACGTAGGAAGGATCATCAGGGTGGAGGTCAGGATGGTTTTCTCTTGCCTTCTTACGGAAAGCTTTTTTTATCTCATCCTCAGTAGCGCCTTTCTGGATACCGAGGATCTCATAGTAATCTCTTTTTTCTGCCATATTCTATTCTCCGTTCATGTTAATTCGTAATTCGTAATGCGTAATGCGTAATGAATGTGTTCCGTCACGCAAGCAACACCTCAATTACGAATTACGAATTAAGCATTACGCATTATAATACACCTATAGGGCGAAACGGATTTCGCCCTTTCAGTGTTATATTAAGGTGGTTCTTATCAAACTTCTGTGAAGTCAGCGTCAACAACACCGTCATCGTTTGAAGAAGATGAACCTGTGTCTGCTGCGCCTGCGCCGCCCATGTTAGCGAACTGTGAAGGATCGATACCCTCAGCGCCGCCGTTTGGATTAGCCTGCTGGTAAACCTTAGCAGAGAGATCGTAGAATGCCTTCTGGAGGTCTTCCTTCAGCTTCTTGATCTCGTCAGCGTTGTTAGCTTCGATAGCTGACTTGAGTGAAGCACACTTGCTTTCGATGTTAGCCTTTTCGTCAGCTGATACCTTATCGCCGAAATCAGCAAGAGCCTTCTCGCACTGGAATACGAGGTTCTCAGCTTCGTTCTTGTTATCAACTTCCTCACGGCGCTTCTTATCCTCAGCAGCGTACTGCTCAGCTTCCTTTACAGCCTTGTCGATGTCCTCCTTGGACATATTTGTAGAAGAAGTGATAGTGATGTTCTGCTCCTTGCCTGTGCCGAGGTCCTTAGCGGAAACGTGAACGATACCGTTCTGGTCGATATCGAAAGTAACTTCGATCTGAGGGATTCCTCTTGGTGCAGGAGCGATACCGTCGAGACGGAAAGTACCGAGCTGCTTGTTGTCTCTTGCGAACTCACGCTCACCCTGGAGAACGTTGATATCAACGGCTGGCTGGTTGTCAGCGTAAGTTGAGAATACCTGTGACTTCTTTGTAGGGATGGTTGTGTTTCTCTCGATCATACGTGTGCAAACGCCGCCTGCTGTCTCGATACCAAGTGAAAGAGGAGTTACATCGAGGAGGAGGAGACCGTTCTTAACGTCGCCGCCGAGAACACCGCCCTGGTATGCAGCACCGAGAGCTACGCACTCATCAGGGTTGATGCCCTTGAATGGATCCTTGCCGATGAGCTTCTTAACAGCTTCCTGAACAGCAGGGATTCTTGAAGAACCGCCGACCATGAGGACCTTGTTGATCTCTGAGATCTGGAGTCCGCTGTCGCTGAGAGCCTGTCTTACAGGTCCCATTGTAGCTTCAACGAGGTCTGCTGTAAGCTCATTGAACTTAGCCTGTGTAAGAGTAAGGTCAAGGTGCTTAGGAGTACCTGTAGCGTCAACAGTGATGAATGGGATGTTTATATTTGAAGTAGTTGTTGATGAAAGCTCGATCTTTGACTTTTCAGCAGCGTCCTTGAGTCTCTGAGCAGCCATCTTATCCTGTGAAAGGTCGATGCCCTCAGACTTCTTGAACTCATCAACGATCCAGTCGATGATACGCTGGTCGAAGTCATCACCGCCGAGACGGTTGTTACCTGCTGTAGCAAGAACCTGCTGAACATCCTCGCCCATCTCAATGATGGAAACATCGAATGTACCGCCGCCGAGGTCGTATACCATAACTGTCTGCTCTTCTTCCTTGTCGATACCGTAGGAAAGTGCAGCAGCTGTAGGCTCGTTGATGATACGCTTAACAGTAAGACCTGCGATCTGACCTGCGTCCTTTGTAGCCTGTCTCTGTGAGTCTGTGAAGTAAGCAGGAACTGTGATAACAGCCTCTGTAACTGTCTCACCGAGGTAAGCCTCTGCGTCAGCCTTCAGCTTCTGAAGGATCATAGCTGAGATCTCCTGAGGAGTGTAGTTCTTGCCGTCAATAGCAACTTTATAATCTGAGCCCATGTGTCTCTTGATAGAAGAAACTGTTCTGTCATGGTTTGTGATAGCCTGTCTCTTAGCAACCTGACCTACAAGACGCTCACCGTTGTTAGTGAAAGCGACTACTGAAGGAGTTGTTCTTGCGCCCTCGCTGTTAGGGATAACGACAGCGTTGCCGCCTTCCATAACTGCTACACAAGAGTTAGTTGTACCAAGGTCGATACCAATAATTTTGCTCATAATTTATTCCTCCCAATTTTAATTCGTAATTCGTAATGCGTAATTCGTAATTATTGAAATACGCATCATTGAATTAAAGATATAAGTTTCATATTTTTGAAGAAATCCGCAATGCCATTTTAATTACGCATTACGAATTATGCATTACGCATTATACCGCAACTGCCACCATAGCGGGTCTGATAAGCTTATCGCCAAGCATATAGCCCTTCTGGAAAACGGCACACACATGATTGCTTGCGTAATCAGTACCGTCCTGCTGCTGGATGGCGTTGTGTACATTAGGATCAAATTCAGCGCCGAGGGCTTCTATCTCAGTTACATTCATCTGAGTCATGAAGTTCTGGAGCTGACCCCATATCAGCTGCATACCGTTCTTGTAGTTCTCATCGGAACACTCAGCTTCCAGTGAACGTTCAAAGCTGTCGATAACTGTAAGCAGCTTTTCGATGCACTGTACGGAAGCATTCTGATATGTTTCTGTCTTTTCCTTTGCAGTTCTCTTTCTGTAGTTATCATACTCAGCAAAGAGCCTTACATATTTATCATTTGCCTCTGCGAGCTTTTCCTCAATGTCGGCGTACTGGGCAGCTGTATCGTTGTATTCGCTTGCAGCGTCGTCCTCGTCGTCATTTTCGGTCTCGGGAGCTGTATCCTCAGCCGCTTCAGAGGCAGCTTCGGTTTCTTCAGCTTCTTCAGCTTCTTCGAGCTCTTCGGGTATATTCTTGTTTTCTTCCACCGTTCCTACTCCTTTCGTCAGCTACATTCCGTCATTCGGAGGTGTATCTGTAATAGTATCTTCTTCGTCGTCTGACATGAGAGAGGATATCTTCTGTGTCAGGTATTCGACGTAAGGTATTATCTTTTTATAATCGACTCTCATAGGGCCGATAACACCGAGAGAGCCGGCTTCCTTGCCGCCCTTGCGGTACTTTGAAACTATCAGGCTTGAGTTGCCTATAGCGAAAGTATCATTTTCAGAACCGAACTTTACCTGAATGCCGCTGAAAGTATCTTCAAGGAATTCGGCAAGTTCGTTTTTGTGTTCGATGAATCTCACGACCTCCATCTTGTCAAGCTCGTCACAGGAGAGGAGCTTTTCGCTTCCGCTTACTGTAAGTTCCTGCTGTCTGAGGTCTTCTGAGAGTTCGCACAGTCCCTTTACCAGCGGTGAAAGAGAAACCATATAGGCGCTGACTGCGGCCACCATTTTATCGAACATTTCCTCGGAAAGTTCATCAACGGATACACCGTTGAGGTTTTCCTCTATATAATGTGTAAAGAAATCCAGCTGTTCGTGATTCAGGTCAAATTCAAGGCGGCAGGCCTTATTCTTGATGCTGCCGTTTGAGGTAATGAGGAGAATGACGTAAAGCCGCTTTCCTGTAGGTATCACTTCAACTTTGGATATCACCGAGAAGCGTGGAACAGAATTTGTAACCACAGCAGCGCACTGAGTAAGCTCAGTAAGAGCGGCGGCGGCATTCTGAACGAGGAGCTCTTCAGGCGTATCCTTATCGCCCAGCATACTGTCGAGCCTTGACTTTTCCTCATCCGAAAGAGTCGGGGCCGTCATCAGCTCATCGATATACAGCCTGTAGCCCTTGAACGTAGGAACTCTGCCTGCTGAGGTATGAGGCTGTTCGAGATAGCCGAGCTGTTCCAGAGCGGCCATATCATTTCTGATAGTAGCGGCTGAAACATTTATATCATCCAGCTTCGAGATCGCTTTCGAGCCGACAGGTTCGCCTGTCCGGACGTATTCGTCAACTACAGCGGCGAGAATTTTCAGCTTTCTTTCGTCCACGATCACTCACTCCTTTGTTGGTTTAGCACTCTCACTCTCTGAGTGCTAACTATAATTTATCACTATTATTGCCTTTTGTCAAGGGGTTTATGTATTTTTGTCCCTTTTACATAAATCTGACGCTCATGATCGGAGAAAAACCAGCATTATTGCAATAGTCACCGTCCATGTTATATGCAGTTAAGTCCGCAGCCAAAAAAGAAAAAGGGCACAGTTAACTGTACCCTTTCGCATTGATATTCTGTTATTCAGCAGTTTCTTCGGAAGTTTCCTCTGTGGTTTCTTCTGTATCCGATGCTTCTTCTGTTTCTGCCTCAGTGTCTGCGCCTGTAGCGTAGCCTACGGAAGCGGTGGGAGTTTCAGGCTCTTCGCCTTCACGGACGTACTCCTCGCCCTTCTTGTAGAGTGTAACGATGAATCCGTCGATGTTATTGCCGGAGATATCGTACTTCTTGCCTGCGGGAACAGGGATATTTGTATTATCTGCGCCCATGTCAGCAGGAACGTAATATACCTCGTAGTCGTTGCCGTTCTCATCCGAGAATTCGAGATGATGCTCGCCGTAGATGTACTGGCTGAGCATACTGATGTATTCCTCCAAACAGAGGTTATTCTTGGTAATATAGTAAGCGTGAGGGATTCCCACATAGCGGAAATGCCACGGCTCAGGCTGTATCTGAGTGAGCTCAGTCTTCTCTTCCTTGTAGCGCTCAATAAAGCCGTATTTATAGCAGTTCTCGTTGATCCATGCGTAATCGCCTGTGCCCTGATAATCGCCTGTAGCAGTCTCTGTAAGGTCAAAAGCGTAGCCTGACTCATGCTCACTGAAGCCCGGCTTCGCAACTCTTGTTGATCCTTCTTCACCGGTCATGGCAAGATCCTGATCGTAGAGCTCCTGCTGGAAATCTGTGGTCCTGTATGAACCGTAGATCTGAACTGTGTCGTTATCGTATTTTTTATAGAAATCATCCAGCATCTGTGCCATAGGCTCGTACACTTTGCGGAGAATGGTGAAATCGTAGCTGAACGCTGTGAAGCTTACTCTTTCGGCACGTTCATTCATCTCTGTGATACCTACAAGGTCTTCGCCGCCGCTGTAATACTGATGGTCATTGTTGACGAGGATAAGGTCGCCCTTGAACACTTCCTGATTGCTTACGGGAACATCCTCAAAAACAGTCTTTGTAGGGTCTGCCTTATCAGCCTCCAGCTTTGCTTCTTCAAGCTCTGTATTATCCACAAAGGTAGAAGGTTCAACGATCTTTGAGCGGTCGATGGAGCCCTTTACGATATATCCGCAGGCGCCAACGAGAGCGATACTGAGTACAAGCTCTATCAATATTTTATTTTTTCTGTAGCTTTTAGCTTTGCTGACATCCTTAGCCATATTAACACTCCGATCTGCCGCAAACAGCGACATAATATTAATAAATCTATTATACCACATTACTTCGTAAAAATACAGTAGTTTCCACACATCTTTGTATGTGTGCAGTAAAAAAAGTGTGGTTTGCCGCAAATATTTGTGTGTTTTTCATTGATATATCTGAAATCCGCCACTGATAGACGACCGCCGTTACTTGTGAATATATACATATATATGATATGCATATTGTAACCCACGTTAAATATCAACAAATCGCATCAGACAAAAAGTACCGTATTGCACAATTTTTTTTAAAGCTATTGAAAAGTTCAATTTTTAATGATATAATAAGATAAGTGAAAAAATAGCGGCCTTACGGCTTCCTGTCCGTATTTTTTCTCTCATGAAAATGCGGTTTATACAGAGTCTTTCATCAGGGAACACCGCCCTGTACCGTGGCTTTCTTTGCTAAGCCTCACTATGTACTGCGGCCTTTCCGCTTCCGGATGGCACAAGTTCCGTCACCGCCTGCCCTATCAGCCGGCACATGGAAAATGTGCCCCGTTTTTGCTTGATGAGATAAAGCTCGTATAGCGGCCTGTATTTTCACAATAGCGTCCCTTACGCCCTGAACGAAGGAGTGATTTTCTATGAAATGTCCACAGTGCGGAACCGAAAATCAGTCTGGATTCAAGTTTTGCGTAAAATGCGGTCTCAACCTCGAAAACCCTAATGAAGTCAATATCGAACAGGTCGATATGGGCGGCTATCATTCCGAGGACGATGCTTCAAGCAGCAGCGTCTATACCATCGGAAGCGGTACCTTCACCATCAGCGACCGCCCTTCAACGACAGCTTCATCTGCACTTTATACAGCCGATGAGCTCAATGACACCGATGAAGAATTTGATTTCTCAGGCTTCGATGAGCCGTTTATCCCTAAGTTAGATGCTGACAGAGTCTCATTACCGGAACAGATATCACACCCACACCCCCAGCCGCAGATGCAGGCAAATAATTATCAGGCCAATCAGTACAGCACCCCTGCTGCACCGCCTCAGCCTAATAATAATCCTTATCAGATGGCAGGGATACCACCACAGAATACGCAGCAAATAGGAGGAATTCCTCAGCAAATGTACCAACAGCCTCAGATAATAGGCTACGACCAGAACGGTATGCCCGTTTACAGTCAGCCTGTAATGTATCAACAGCCTCAGATCATCGGTTACGACCAGAATGGTATGCCCCTCTACGGACAGCCCGTTATGTATCAGCAGCCGCAGTTTATGGGTTACGACCAGAACGGTATGCCCGTGTACGGCCAGCCTGTTATGTATCAGCAGCCGCAGTTCATGGGTTACGACCAGAATGGTATGCCTGTATACGGCCAGCCTGTACCATATCAGAATGCGCCTGTAATGGGCGGTATGCCTGCTATGCAGAGCGTCCCACAGCCGCAGATGCAGCAGCCGGCTCCCCCTGCCCCCCCGCAGCAGCAACAGCCGCAGGAGGATAAGAGAGTCGATGTTCCCGACGATTTCTGGGAATTCTTTGACGGAGGCAAGGCTACAAAACACAAGGATACTTCCAATGATGATTTCTTCGGCAAGCACAGCGGAGAAATGGATGATCTCTCCACCGCAGGCGCAGACCTCAGCCGCCTTAAAAGGTTCGAGCATAAGCGCAACGACTATATGGGAGATACACCTATCGCCGATGCTTCAGCTCTTGTCAAGAATGATGACCACAAGTTCAACAGACTCTATATGCGTCAGACGGATATCGTTAACGCTGATCAACTTGAATACAACGAGGAAAAGAAAACACAGGACAGAATGAGAGTTACAAGAGAAGTAAGTGCCGATTCTCTTGCAAAAAACAACGAAGCTATGAGATGGGATGTTATGGGTAAAACAGCCGAAGCAGATGCCGGAAAACTCCAGACCTACGTTCCCGAGCACAAGCAGGCTATTATGGCACACGCAGATCATGCTGTCGAAGCTCTTCCTTCAAAGAAGAAGACCTACAATGACGTGATAGACGAGATCGAGCTACCCGAGCATATGAAGGCTAAAAAGACAGCAAGGACCGAGGCTGTGGAGATACCCAGTCTGCCCGAATTACAGGATCTGTTTTCACAAGGGTGAGTCATATGAAGGATAACAGTTATATCCTGCTCTGTGACCCGAAATCTATCAATTAAGGAGAAGATCGAAATGAAGAAGTTTTTACAGGAATTCAAGGAATTTGCACTCAAGGGCAACGTAATGGATATGGCTATCGGTGTTATCATCGGTGCAGCATTCGGCAGCATCGTAAGCGCACTTACAGATAACTTTATCAACCCACTTATCGCTCTTATCACAGGCGGCGCTGAGAAGGACGAAAACGGCGTTATGCAGCTCGTAGGCGGTAAGTTCACAGTAAACGGCGTTGATTTCAATTACGGCGCATTCCTTTCCGCAGTCCTTAACTTCCTTATCATCGCACTCATCCTCTTCTGCCTCATCAAGGCTGTAAACAAGGCTATGGCAGTAGGCAAGAAGAAGGAAGAAGAGAAGCCTGCTGAGCCTCCGAAGGAAGAAGTTCTTCTTACAGAGATCAGAGACCTTCTCAAGGAGAGAAAGTAATATACATATCAGCAATGATATTTCCGCCGTGGTATTTCCGAAAGGGCAATACCACGGCGTTTTGTGTATATTCATACAATGCCGCCCCATACAATAATTACGGATATAACAAAAGGGCGCACATATTGTACGCCCTCAGCTTGTCAAAAAACCTGTTTTGGGACGCCGGGTGATTCCCCACAGTGTGGGGAAATGTCACGCAGTGACAAAGGGGCTGGGCACGTGTCAAGTGCGGCGTCCCCTACAAAATCATTTACGAAGAATAGCCATTTTGTAGGGGCGGACGCCCTCGTCCGCCCGATAATGCCGTATAAAATCTGACTTTATTGACAAACCGGGGCGTACATATTGTACGCCCCACTGTTTTTATAATAACCGAATCAATAAGCCTTGCCCCAGTATACCATATGCTTTGCAGGCTTGCCGCAGCACACGCAAACGTCGCTGAGGTGCTCCTGTTCAAACGGGATACATCTTGAGCCGACTCCTGTCTTCTCCTTTACCTCGTCCTCGCAGGCTTCATCGCCGCACCACATTGCCTTTATAAAGCCGTCGCCCTTTTCTTCGAGAGCCTTGTTGATCTCATCGATAGTTGTGCAGGCATAGGTTCTGTTTCTGCGGTTTTCAAGTGCCTTGTTGTACATACCGTCATGAGCTTCCTGAAGCTTCTGAGCAACTGCGCTCTCAAGCTCGTCAAGTGAGAAGTCAGCCTTTTCGCCGTTCCAGCGTGATGCGATGATGCACTTGTTCTCTTCGATATCACGGGGACCGATCTCCACTCTCAGCGGAACGCCCTTCATCTCATACTCAGCGAACTTCCAGCCCGGTGAGTTGTCAGTATCGTCAAGCTTAACTCTTACGCCGGCCTTCTTCAGTCTCTCGAGGAGCTCGTTAGCCTTGTCGAGAACGCCTTCCTTGTGCTGAGCGATAGGAACGATAACTACCTGTACAGGTGCAACAGCAGGAGGAAGTACAAGACCGCTGTTGTCGCCGTGAGTCATGATAACTGCACCGATAAGACGTGTGGTAACGCCCCAGCTTGTCTGATGAGGATTAACTCTCTTGTTTTCCTTGTCAGTGTACTCAATGCCGAAAGCCTTTGCAAAGCCGTCGCCGAAGTAGTGTGAAGTACCTGCCTGAAGAGCCTTGCCATCGTGCATGAGAGCCTCGATAGCGTATGTGGATACAGCGCCTGCGAACTTATCGCTCTCTGTCTTCTTGCCCTTTACAACAGGCATAGCAAGTGACTTCTCACAGAAGTCAGCGTATACATTGAGCATACGCTCTGTCTCCTCTATAGCCTCCTCAGCAGTAGCGTGGATAGTGTGGCCTTCCTGCCAGAGGAATTCTCTTGAACGGAGGAAAGGACGAGTAGTCTTCTCCCATCTTACAACGCTTACCCACTGATTGTAGAGCTTCGGAAGGTCACGGTATGAATGGATGATATTAGAATAATGCTCGCAGAAGAGAGTCTCGGAAGTAGGACGTACACAGAGACGGTCTTCGAGCTTTTCGTTTCCGCCGTGAGTTACCCATGCAACCTCGGGAGCAAAGCCTTCAACGTGGTCCTTTTCCTTCTGGAGAAGGCTCTCAGGGATGAACATAGGCATACAAACGTTTTCGTGGCCTGTTTCCTTGAAAGTAGTATCGAGTATTCTCTGGATATTCTCCCAGATAGCGTAGCCGTAAGGACGGATTACCATACATCCCTTGACGCTTGTGTACTCGATAAGCTCTGCTTTTTTGCAGATATCAGTATACCACTGAGCGAAGTCCTCGTCCATGGAGGTTATCTCAGTGACCAGCTTTTTATCTTTTGCCATATATAGACCTCTTTTCTAAAAAATACAGATACATACATTATAGCACTTTGCCACGATAATGTCAATATTGACTAAGCAGGAGCCGCATGGTATAATTAGATAAAATTGACGATGTACTTTCGCAAAGGAGAAATGGCAGTATGAAAAAGCTTTTTGTAACACTGGCCACAGTGGCTTTATATCTTTTCATAAGCATATTCACAGGCTTGTGGGCTGTTACGTGGATAATATGGGTATTCTATTTCGTGTACATCGTGTATCTTGTGTATCAGGACCACCAGTAACGGAAGCGGC
>ACOK01000100.1 GCA_000174895.1 Ruminococcus flavefaciens FD-1 | reverse complement strand
CCGATAAATACATATAAAGTTGCTATATGAGTATCACGGTTAAGCGGTGCTTTTTATCCTTTGGCAAGTTCACGGAATTCTTCTTCGGTGATGATTGGAACATTCAGAGACTTGGCGGTTTTATTCTTGGTGGAATTCGACTGCGAATCGTTATTGATAAGATAGCTTGTCTTGGAGGAGACTGAGCCTGAGACTTTGCCGCCCATGGACTCGATATACGCTTTCAGTTCGTTCCGGTTCTTCCAGATATTGACTGATCCCGTTATGACAAATGTCTTGCCTGCGATAGGCGAATCCTCGCTCACTGCCTCGGGTTCGGCGATATCAAGTTCAGTGAGAAGTTCGTGGTATTCGGTCAGATTATCCTCATTTGCAAAGAACTTCACATAGTCATTTGCAAGAACCTCACCGATACCGTCAATAGCTGTCAGTTCCTCTGCTGTCAGCTTTTCAATGGCGTTCACATCGGGATATTCGGCACATATCAGCCTTGAAGCTGCACGGCCTATATTCGGGATTCCCACAGCATAGAGAATACGGCTCATTTCGGTGTGACGGGATGCCTCCACAGCCTCCTGCATCTTCTGATATGAGCGCTCACCGAAGCCCTCCATAGTGACGATCTTCTCCCTGAAACGGTCAAGGTGGTAGAAATCGCTGTACTTCTTGACAAATCCCTCGGAAACAAAGGTCTCGATTGTGGCTGTCGAAAGTCCCACGATATTCATAGCGTCACGCTGCACAAAATGCTCAAATCTGCCTATATGCTTGGCAGGGCATTCCTTATTTGTGCAGAATAGAGTCTCTACATCGTCGTCAGATGTCTTTATCTCGGTCTTTTCACCGCATATCGGACAGACCTCCGGAATAGCCGCAGATGCCGAACCTGTTTTGTTTTCGAGGACCTGCGGGATTATCATATTGGCTTTGTATATGGAAAGAGTGTCGCCGATGCCCAGTTTCAGCTGTTTTACTATGCTGACGTTGTGGACGGAAGCCCTTGAAACGGTAGTTCCTTCCAGCTCAACGGGATCGAAAATGGCAACAGGATTGAGGAGACCTGTTCTGCTTGCGGACCACTCTATCTCACGGAGAGTAGTATCCGCTGTCTCGTCACGCCACTTGAAAGCCATGCCGTTACGTGGAGCGTGTGAGGTCTCGCCGAGACTTCTGCCGTACGCCACATCGTCCAGCATAAGCACAAGTCCGTCGGACGGGAATTCGTTATTCACGATATCTTTTTCAAATTCAGCTACTTTTTCCGCCAGCACAGATGAATCCACTTTTACGCCGTACACAGTCTGAAATCCCAGACTGTTCAGCCACTGGATACGCTCGGCAAATGAATTGCTCTCGTAGCCGTCTGCCGACACCAGATTGAATGCGAAGAAGTTGATATTTCTCTCGGCAGTGACTTTTGAGTCAAGATTGCGAACTGTTCCCACGCAGAGATTACGTGGATTCTTGTACTTTGAACCGTCCTCGATAAGTGAGTTTACCCGCTCGAAATCCTTGTACTTCATAAGGGATTCGCCTCTTACCACAAGATGTCCCTCGAACGGTATTTTTGCAGGGATGCCGATGATATGCCTTGCATTCATGGTGATATCCTCGCCTGTCTCACCGTTTCCACGGGTAACAGCCTGAGTGAGAGTACCGTTGTCGAAAGTGAGTACAAGTGTAAGGCCATCCAGTTTCCAGCTGAGGAAGCCTTCATGTCCGCCCAGCCATTCGGTAAGTTCATCGATGCTTTTAGTCTTGTCAAGGGAGAGCATTCTTGAAGTGTGCTTCACCTTTGTAAGAGACGACGCAACTTCAAATCCGACCTGCTGAGTACGGCTTCCGTTGAGGATAACGCCTGTCTCCTTTTCAAGCTTTTCCAGTTCATCATAGAGTTCATCGTATTCGTGGTCAGACATTATCTCAACGCCTGTATTATAATATGAATCCGCTGCCTTAGCCAGCAGCTCGTTCAGTTCCTTCATTCGGTTTATCTTGTCCATGTTGACCTCCTTGGGCGGTGTTGCCTTAGTTATAAAATCAGCAGCCGAATTGATCGGCTGCTTGTTTTTACTTTCTGGATGTTGGCTTTTTTCTCTGCTGAGGAGCATTCTTGTCCACCTTCGGCATACCATATATCGGCTTCATAGGCTTAGCCTTGCTCTTGAACACGCTGTAGGAATAGATGCAGAGGATGATGTACAGTGCGCAGAGTATACACGATATCATTATAGCCTTGTTGAACCAGCTTGACTTCCTGAACATCTTGGCAGCATAAAGATTATACTTTGAAATTGAACGGTTAACATTGCTTACTGCAACAAGTTCAACTGTTCCCAGCTCCTCACCGGAATATTCAAGTGTTACCTTGCCGAGAGGTTCATCCTTGGTTACGGGAGCCTGGAGAGAATTCTTGTACCATTCTATCTTGTCCTTGCTGATAGTTGAAGTATCAACCTCATCGTACCAGAGGAGAGATATCTCGTCCTTAGGTCTTGCAAGCACATAGTCGTTTCCGTCAGCAAGCTTTACAGGAAGTTCGCCGACCTCAGCGGTATTTGCCAGAACTGTCTGATATGAGAAATGCTTGAAAGCCCAGTCAAATACGTTCATACAGTCGCTGAAATGGTAGAATGCTGGATTTCCGTCAGCATCGTTGAGCGGAGCCTTCAGAAGAACAGCGAGGTATTTATTACCGTCTCTGCTGGCCATAGCGATGATATTTCTGCCTGCCATTTCCAGATTGGCTGTTTTGATTCCCTTCATTCCGCTGTAATAGTCACCGCTACTTGGATCCATCATGCCGTTGGAATGAGTCCAAATCCATTCCTCATGGCTCTTGTGCCTGTCAGGGTTAGGAATGCTGGGGTTATACTGGAAAGTTGTAGCGATCGTTTCAAAGAGCGGAACAGTCAGCGCATACTGTGTGAGCTTTGCCATATCTCTTGCGGTAGTGTACTGAGCAGTATCATACATACCTGTAGCATTTGTAAAGTGAGTATTCTCAAGGCCGATCTCCTCAGCCTTGTCATTCATCATCTTGATGAAGTTATCGGTATTGCCGTCGCCAACATAATAAGCGAGAGTTTCCGAAGCCTCCATTGATGAAGTGAGCATCATAGCATAGAGAAGGTCAGTAACTGTGAGCACATCCTCATCATAGATGTCAGCCCATCTCAGGTCGTCTTTGTACTCAGTCTCGTTAAGGTATTCGTAAACGGAGGAATGAACTGTTACTTCAGCGTTGATGTTAGGACAGTTTTCAAGGCAGACAACAGCAGCCATGATATTGACAAGTGGTCCGGGCATCTGTTTGGTATCAGCATTTTTCTCATGAATGACAGTATCGACATCCATATTTATAACAATAGCAGATTCACTCTGGATCTGATTTTTAAGCGGGAAGCTGATGGCTTCGGCCTTTGGTGCAGAAATAAAAGGCACTGCCATAACTACCGACGCAATTGCAGCGAATAATTTCTTCATAAGCTCTCCTCATTATATCATTATTATGTCTCCCCGAAAGGGGCGATATCAGTTCTGACTATCGGTCAGAAAACGGCACGACCGTTCAGAACATAGTCCAATTACTATTATATCAGATTTTTTGTATTTTAAAAGGGGTTTTTGAAATTTTTTTGGATTTTTTTGAAGAATATGAAATTTTCGCTTTTCTCTTTACCTTTTATGAAAAATATGATACAATATAATCTGTAGTTACACTTATATTGCTCTGCCAATCAAACTTTACCGATTTAAAATTTTTCTGTGCTGAGAATATAGCATAGATCGTAAAGTTTCAGTTGAAGGAGCAATAAGATAAACGGAGGTTTACATAATTGATTTACGTTACGGGAGATACCCACGGTGATATAGACCGCTTCAAATGCAAGGAACTCAAAAAGCTGAAACAGGGCGACATTCTTATTATATGCGGTGATTTCGGATTTATCTGGAACAGATCAAAGCAGGAACGTGCAAATCTGAAAAAGCTGATGTCCCTTGATTATACTATTGCTTTTCTGGACGGCTGCCATGAGAATTTCGACCTTCTCGAAGATTACCCCCTCATGGACTGGAACGGCGGAAAGGTGCATAAGATAGCCCATAATATCATCCACCTCATGCGTGGACAGATATACAATATACAAGGCAAGAAGATATTCACTTTCGGAGGCGGACACAGTCAGGACTATGAATTCCGTCACGACGGCGACTGGTGGGAACGTGAACAGCCTACTCACAGCGAGATCGTGGAAGGAATCCGCAATCTGAAGGAACACGACTTTGAAGTGGATTACGTTATAACTCACGAACCCCCTGCTTCGCTGAAGGACTGTCTCGGTGTGGATGTACTGCAAAGGATAGAAGTACACGCATTCTTCGAGGATGTCATAAAGACTGTGAATTACGAAAAATGGTTCTTCGGCAAATGCCACATAGACAAGCACATCCCTCTCAAGTTCTATGCGGTCTTCAACACGGTAACACCGCTGAAATAGCGGAAAAAATCAGATGAAAGAAAGAAGGTCATACCATGGAAGAAAGATATCTTGAACTCTGCAAGCTGTTCGGACTTGACGCAGCTTCCCCTCTCAGCGACAAACAGATAGAGGAGATAAGAGAATACTTCGGAGGACTTCCGAAAGCACTCGAAAGCTACTACAGGATCTGCGGCGGATGCAGCGGCATGAACTCCGCACAGGATTTCCTGCTTACAGCTGACAAAACCTATCACTACGATCTGAAAAAATGGGAATGCGGCGACTACTGCGTTTTCTATGTTGAAAATCAGTGCGTATCGGTCTGGGCATTCAAAAAATCCGACATTGACAAAGATGATCCTCCTGTTTACGAAACCTACGACAACGGCAAAACATGGTTTGAGACCTGTGACAGGCTTTCACAGTACCTTATCTCTCACGCTTACCTGAATGCAGTCTTTTCCTTTGAGTATTCAGATGAGGATGTTATCGAAGCCGATGAATCCCATGCCAAGGCTATAGCTGAGGAATTCCCTCACGTCGATGCGGATTCGGGACTTTATACGGGAGTTAAGTTCTATCAGCCGTTCGATGACACAGTAATAGCTGTCATGAATAACGACGAGGAAGGCTATCAGGTATTCTTCGCCTCCCGTGACGAAGACCACCTTGAGGAAACCGCTGATATATTATACCCGCTCTGCGGCTACGAGGAATAAAACGACCTGCCCCCTTATATAATGGTAAAGATCATTATATAAGGGGGCATTCTTATGAAAAAAATCAAATGGACGGAACTTATAATCTCCGTGGTAGCCGCTGAGCTTACAGGAGCACTTTCCGCCTTGCTTTCGGGGAATTTCACAGATACCTATGCACAGCTTCAGCGTCCGCCTCTGTCTCCGCCGTCAGCTGTATTTCCTGTAGTGTGGACCATTCTCTACGGGCTGATGGGGATATCCGCCTACATCATATGGCAGAGTCACGGCGATACCATCACCGCAAAAAAGCTGTACATCACACAGCTTGCCGTGAATTTCTCATGGAGCATCATATTCTTCCGATTCGGCGCACTGGGTCTTGCTGCATTTACGGCAGTTCTCCTCTTTGCGCTGGTTGCGGCTATGCTTGTATCGTTCAGCAGGATAAGTCCCCTTGCCGCTAAACTTAACATTCCCTATCTGGCATGGTCGGCATTTGCCGCATATCTGGCTGTTGCCACATTTATCCTTAACTGAGCATTAATGTTATATTTTATTCCATTATTATTGCATTGATTTAATTATGTGTGCCTGCTATAATAGAATTATCCCAAGGAGATGCTCACTGCCTCATCGGGAAATAATCAGGGAGGTATCAGTCATGTGCAATAACATCTTTGCGCTCCTCTGCAAGCTTTTCGGCTGCTGCAGATAGAAGCATAAAAATCTCCGCTGTAACAGTTTTCAGTTACAGCGGAGTATTTTACGTTAAGGCAACACCGCACAAAGCTTGTGCTGAAGATGCGCCGACAGATTTTTTCGTCAGATTGTATAGAAATTTCGCAGGCATACTATCGTATGTCAAGAAATTTCTGTGCAAGATGACGGAAAATATGTCCGCAGATTCAGTGCAAAGCCGTCAGGCGGGCTTTGTGCGGAGTTGCCTTAAAGCAAGGTCTGTGATCCCGTGGTCATAGTCCTCTTCAAATTCATAGTCGTAGTCATCATATGAATAATCCGAGATGTACTTATCGATAAGCATACCGAAAAACTCATTGAAATCCTTCAGACCCATAGATTTCCAGAATTTGTCATACTTCGGGTCATTGTACTTCTCATACTGCTCGGGAATAGTTCCGTCCTCTTTGTATTCGGTAATTATCTGCTGCTGATTTTCAGCGAAATACTCAAAGTCGGGATAGACCTTGACAAACAGTGCGATCACCGTTCCTATCAGGATCATCGAGATCACCGAAACTATGATTCCTGTAACAGCAAATCCCTTGCCGCTTCTTTTCTGAACCAGAGAAACAATGGCAAAAATAATACTAAGCGGAACTGCGATGATGCTCAATAATGTGCGGAATACAATGAGATTCACCAGAGCGATGACCATTGAAGCGATGGCAAGTCCGGAATCGTTTCTGACATTCTGAGCGTAGGGCTGCTGTCCGTAATAGCCGTTATTGCTGGCAGACTGATCATACTAATAATTCTGCTGATAACCGCCGTTGTAGTTCTGATTGTTGTTATACTGCGGACTGTCGTACTGACGGATGTTTCCATAGGGATTGTATCCGCTCTGATTCTGATAGCTTTTGCCGTAAGGATCATTCTGCTGCTGTGCATAATTGCCGCTGTTATACGGCTGCTGATCCATGGCAGAACTATTCTGATAAGACGATGCCTGTCCGTTATTCACATCATTCTGAGGAATGGTATTCCCCTGCTGATCTTCAAAATCGGGAACATATCTTCCGTCACCCTCCATATGACCTTGCGGCGGTTCATAGTGAGTTCCTGATTCGCTGTTATAGCTCTTATTATCGAGATCGTCCATATCCTTCTCCTTTACAGACTTGTTTCCCAGTTCCAGTTGCGGACCTCCAGTTCTTCCAGATTATACGGAGTCTTCTGGTAAACGCAGTAATTCAGCCAGTTGGAAAACATGAGGTTAGCTGTACATCTCCATGAAAACAGCGGTACATTGTTTGGGTCGTCGTCAGGGAAATAGTTATACGGTATCTGAATGTCGATGCCCTTTGCAACATCACGCTTGTATTCATTAGCGATAGTGTCTCTGTCGTACTCAGAATGTCCTGTGATGAAGTACTGTCTGCCGTTCTTGTTGGCAACGATATGAACGCCCGATATATCCGAAACAGTCAGTATCTCCAGCTGAGGGATACGCTCGATATCCTCTGCACGTACCTCTGTATTTCTGGAATGTGGAACGTAGAACACATCGTCAAAGCCTCTGAGAAGCTGACAGTTGCTTACTACGGCACGGTGCGGAAATACTCCGAACATTTTCTGATCGAGGGCATATTTCGGGATGCCATAGTGGTAGTAAAGGCCTGCCTGAGCGGCCCAGCATATATAAATTGTGGAAAATACGTGAGTTTTGGACCATTCCATTATCTCGCATATTTCCTTCCAGTAATCGACTTCTTCGTATTCAAGCAGCTCAACAGGAGCTCCTGTGATTATCATGCCGTCATAGCGGTCGTTCTTCACCTCATCGAAGGTCTTGTAGAATGACGCCATATGATCCTGTGATGTGTTCTTTGAGACATGAGAAGCCATCTGAAGCAGATCAATATCCACCTGAAGCGGAGTATTGCTGAGCAGTCTCATAAGCTGACTTTCAGTCTCTATCTTTTTCGGCATGATGTTGAGTATGATAACTTTAAGGGGACGGATATCCTGATGCTCCGCCCTTTCCTTAGACATTACAAATATATTTTCATCGCCAAGCGTTTTGAATGCTGGAAGCTCGGATGAAATTCTGATCGGCACTTCAAAGCGCCCCTTTCTTTCTTAATATTATTGCTTATTTATTATGTCCGCAGCTCTTGCAGGAATCCATGAATCCGCTCAGATCAGAGCACATTCTGCTGTCATCCTTCAGGAAGCGGAGTTTTTTCAGATTGTCAAAACCGCCGTCAATTTCAAAGAGCATATGCTCGATGCCTTTCAGCACACTTTTGAACATGACCGATCTGACAAGTCCGTCGCAGAGGAGTATGTCTCCCCCGTCGTCAAAGCCGTAGACCGTAGTCTTGTCGCTGCCGTAGGAATAAGCGATATAGCCTGTAACACGGTCACCGTCAAGGGCTTCGGTGATATGGAGCTGTGAACTGCCTGCTTTTTCCACAAGCTTTTCATAGCCTTCGGTGCTGAATCTTTCCTGTATCTCCAGCATATTACTTCTCCTTGCCTATGGCGTTTCTGATGGCTCTCAGTTCTTCTGCTGTCAGGTCACGGTAAGTTCCCGGCTTGAGCATACCAAGCTTTATCGGGCCGATACTTGTACGGCGCAGACGTGCAACTTCAAGTCCCACAGCCTCGCACATCTTACGTATCTGACGGTTTCTGCCTTCTTTGATAGTCATGAGAAGAACAACTCTGCCCGGCTGTTTATCCTTGACGATAACAGTTGCAGGGAGAGTTCTCTTGCCGTCGATCTCCACGCCCTCGGAAAGCTGAATAAGCTGCTCATCGCTGATATCGGGACGTACTGTTACACGGTAAGTCTTTGAGATATGGCGACTGGGATGCATGATGCTGTTGGCAAATTCTCCGTCATTTGTAAAGAGAAGGAGTCCCTCGGAGTTTCTGTCAAGACGGCCAACGGGGTAAACTCTGTCCTCGACATCATCAAGAAGGTCCATAACACAGCGTCTGTCCAGTTCGTCCGAAACTGTAGTAACATAGCCTCTCGGCTTGTTCATGATAATGTAGCGGAAGCTCTTTTTCTTCGGGATATAGAGCCTTTCGCCGTCAATAGTGATTATATCCTTGTAGCCGCACTTATCTCCCAGCTTCACAGGGTGGCCGTTAAGCTTTACCCTGCCTCTGGATATAAGTTCCTCAGCCTTACGTCTTGAGCAGACGCCGCTGTCGGCTATCATTTTCTGAATTCTTATCTTTTCCACTTTATCTCCCATTCCGCTCGTTGAAAAAATCTCTGAGCTTTGTGATAATATTTTTTATCGGACCGCTTTTCACCTCGTCAGCCGAAGCATATTCAGCGTCCTCGTCAGCATAAAGAGGGATAGTCTTCACCTCTCTGCCCTTGAAAGTCAGCCTTAACTCTGCGACGGCATTCCCTTTTTTAACGGGAGCGTACACAAAGGGCGGAGCAACTATACCGAAACTGAAATCATCCGTATCCTCCGACATGGATGTAACTGTGACATATTCACACTCAGGGCTTACGGAAAGAGTGTCACTTTCGCCGCCGGCCAGTCTGACCGAATACCCGTCAGGAACAGGGATATCCACATTTGCGGCTGTTTCAAAGCCATAGTCATACATGGCCATATGATCGTTCCAGTCATCCCTGTCATTGAGAGTTACGCAGATCAGGTCTTTTCCGTCACGCTCACAGGCGCTGACAAGGCATCTTCCCGCTTCATCGGTAAATCCCGTTTTTACGCCGTAAACTCCGTCATACATGGACAGCAGCTTGTTAGTATTCTTCAGCCAGCGCTTGTATGGCGGAGCTCCGAATTCTATCTCCATATTCTCCGAGGAGCATATCTCACGGAAAATCTCATTCCTTAGCGCTTCACGGGCAAGCATGGCCATATCGTATGCGGAACTTCCGTGCCCATCGCCTTCCAGTCCTGACGGTGTGACGAAGTAAGTGTGGGAAAGTCCCAGTTCCTTCGCCTTGTCGTTCATCATGACCGCAAAGTTTTCAAGCGAGCCTGCCAGCTTTACTGCACAGGCATTCGCCGCATCATTTCCGGATGGCAACAGCATTCCCACGCAGAGCGCATATTTCGTAACTGTGTCGCCTTCCACAAGTCCCATAGATGAGCCTTCAACGTGGATAGCATCGCTGTCAACGACAAACTCATCGTACAGATCACCGCTTTCAAGGCATAGCAGCGTTGTCATTATTTTGGTAGTGCTTGCCATGGGAAGCTTCTCCGAGAAGTTCTCTGAGAAAACGATCTCTCCCGTATCCGCTGATATCAGAACTGCTCCTCTTGCCGAAACTTCGGGGCGCTCAGCCGCAGAGACTTTTCTCTCTGACGAAACGCCGAGAAGAATGAACGGTGCAAGTGCAGTAATTATGATCCTTTTCATGGGTATACCTCCGTTTGTCCTTTTTGCTAAAGGATATGCGGAGGCAAAGGGATTTATGTCACTTAGTTGAGGGATACCGATCCGTCATCGTCGAGGATGTCCTTCTCGCCGCCCTTTTTGCGGTCATTGATGAAGCCTGTCACCTTGTCGATGATACCCGGCATATTCTCGATAGCGCTGCTGATAGGATCGGTCTTTCCTTCCATAGTTACCATCTTTGCTGCACCATCGGGCGAAATAACGAGGAATCCCTCAGGCTTGATGGAAACGCCTGCGCCTGCACCGCCTCCGAAGAGGTCCTTATCGTACTTTGATGGTAGGTCTGAACCGCCCGAAGCAAAGCCGTAGGAAACCTTTGACACAGGGATGATAGTTGTACCGTCCGCAAGCTTGATAGGTTCTCCGATAATAGCGTTAACGTCAGCCATCTCCTTGATCTTTTCAATGGAAATGCCTAAAAGATCTGAAACAGGTGTGTTGTTTGTACTCATAATATTACCTCACTTCTGCCTTGCGGCGGATTTTTTTCTTTTCAGTTTCCTGAGCTTGCCAGGAATGAATATGCGTGTTAAATATGTTATCAGGAACCAGAATCCTGCAATAACCATTGAGCCTGCACGGAAGAATATCCTGCATGATGCGTCCCATTTGCTCTTGCTGAGACCGAAGCCGCATCCGATATCCACAGTTTTAAGCCTTACTGTGAAGACTGTGCTGAGGAAACCGATGATGTTGTAGACCATTCCACTGTACTTGCCGTACTTCAGCGCACAATCGTAAGCGTCCTCATCAGAGATCACGAAATCTATATACAGATCCTGGAAGTGGAAAGCCTTGAATATCTTCAGCAAAGGGCGCTGAGCGCTTTCCCATACTCCCATTCCGAGTTCCACCCAGTCACCCAGAGAGCGCTTTTCCTTTTCTTCGGTTTCGTCTTCCTCGTCCTCGAAAGGATCAGCAGGAAGTTCATCATCTTTCTTCTTTTTGCGGTGTTTTTTCTCCTTTTTCTCAGAGACCTCAGCCACCGCTGTCTCAGTTACCTCATCAGGCTGAGTATCGTCCTCGCTGACTGTTTCGGGGACGATAATGTCGTCGCCGCTGTCGAAGTCGAAATCCTCCAGATAGTCATCGTCATTGACCACGGACTTCTTTTTCTTCGGCTTTTTGTCCTTGACAGGCTTCGGCTTCTTCGGCTTCTTCGGCTTGCTTTTGCGCTTTTTCAGCCAGCCCACGATTCCGCCGCCCTCC
This sequence comes from Ruminococcus flavefaciens FD-1, assembly GCA_000174895.1. Taxonomy (GTDB): domain Bacteria; phylum Bacillota; class Clostridia; order Oscillospirales; family Ruminococcaceae; genus Ruminococcus; species Ruminococcus flavefaciens_A. The sequence continues at coordinate 27,810 of ACOK01000100.1, read as the reverse complement.
GAATCCATAACATTGATGAATGAAGCCCTGACCTTGTATGTGAATTTGCCGTCGATGAAGCTGATATCAGCTCCCACAGGCAATGCCATAACAAGCAGAATGATCCCGAGAATGACCAGAACTATTATAAGCAGAATTTTCAATATGATAAGCAGTACCGCCATTCAGGGCGCACATCCTTCCTGTATCAGTTTTCTTCGTCGCTTTCTGTGTCTTCTTTTATATCAGTCATTACCAGCTGTCCGTCCTCGCCGACACGTTCAGTCTGTCCCGCAATAGGCGGCAGATCGGCAACTGAGCTGAGTCCGAAGCTTCTGAGGAAAACAGGTGTTGTACGGTATACTATAGGCTTTCCCGGAACGTCAAGACGTCCGGCCTCTTCCACAAGTCCCTTTTCCACAAGGTTATTGATAACGGAAGAACTGTCGATACCACGCACATTCTCCACAAATCCCTTGGATACAGGCTGATTGTAGGCGATAATGGTGAGAGCCTCCATAGCCGCATTTGATAGCGGAGTTGAACGCTTTGTCTCAAGAGCAGCACGTATCTGCCCGGAATACTTCTCGTTGGTGCACATCTGATAGCTGCTGTCCAGCTTTTTTATGCAGATGCCGCTTTCGTTGTCGGAGTAACGCTCATTGAGGAGGCGTATGATATCGGGGATACTTCCCGTCTCCACTCCGCTCGCCTCGGAAAGGCGGTAAAGCTCGATCGGCTCGCCGCTGGCAAAAAGTATAGCTTCTATTGCTCCGAGCTTTTCTTTGATCTCCAAACCTTTCTTCCTCCGTTCTTTCTTGATTTGAGGTAGACGATCATATTATCGTCGCTTATGGATATTCTGCCGAAACGTGTAAGCTCCAGCACTGCAAGGAATGTAGCTACACGTGATGAGCGGTCGCTTACGCCCTCGTAAAGCTTATCCATGCTTACCTCGCCTGTGGTGTAAAGTTCACGGAGGATATGCACTACCTTCGTAAGAACAGGCACTATCCTTCGCTTCACCACAGAATTGATCTTGTTTTCAATGTGGAGCTTCTTTGACTCCGCCTTGATGCTTTTGGTATTCAGCGAACTGTAGGCGATGGCAAGCCTTTCCGGTTCATGGACAAGGGTATATGTCATATCCGCCTTTATCTTCATAGGCTGACGGACGAATATATCTCCGCCCATAAATCTTCCGGCAAGCTCAGCAGCAGCTTTCTTACAGAGTGAATACTCGATAAGTGCGCCTTCCAGTTCTTTTTTCATCTGCTCAGCCTCCTCGGGCTGAGGAAGCAGTGATGCAGTCTTTATATATATGAGCCTTGCGGCCATTTCAAGGAATTCGCCGGCAAGCTCAAGATTCTGCTCGTTAGCTTGTTCGATATAGAGAAGATACTGCTCCAGCAGCTTTGAAATCTCGATATCGCATATATTCAGTTTGTGCTTCTGAATCAGGCTGAGAAGCAGGTCGAGAGGTCCTTCAAAAACCTCAAGTTTAAATGATATGCTTTCCATATTTCACCAACGTTTGAATATGATACCATAGATCTTTTCAGGAACATTCGCCCAGTCCGCATCGAAAAATACCAGATGATCCAGCAGCATACTCCATATCCGCACAAATAAGCCGAGAATGGAGAATTCGCCGTCTGTTATGATGTGCATGAGGAATATTGCGTAAAGCACATATACAGACCAGTAGTTGATCTTACGGTAATTTGTGAAGTACCATCGTCTGAATTTCGGCCATGAGAACTGATAGAATATCTGGAAGCCTCCCAGCGGAGGTATCGGCAGAAGGTCGATGACACCGAAGCAGAGGCAGGTATATCCTGCTTTGCGAAGTATCTTATATATGCAGGCAGCGATGAACGACTGCGGCACAGGCGAATAAATCAGCCCCGATATATTATAAAGTATAATGTACATCAGGAAATACGCCACAGGTGCAGCAAGGGATATGAGAGTGATATCCAGCTTCATCCGCTTTACCTTCGATACATCGGAATTCATCTCTTTTCCCCAGCCGAAGCCGAGGAGCAGCATCATGAATATGCCGTTTCTGTCGGTATGCTTTCTGAAATCCATAGAAAGTCTGCCGTCACGCTCAGGGGTATCGTCGCCCAGCAGCTTCGATACCAGCGCTTTTGCACAGCATGAAGCAGGCATGAACACAGTCAGCATAAGCGCTCTGCTGATAAGCGTCAGAAACAATCTGAAAAGATTATCCATATATTATTTATCCAACTTTCCTATTACTGTCAGCGCAATAACTGAATTATCCCTGTTACGGCTTTCCAAACAATAGTGCTGACGAAATTGCTCGCTGCTTCAAGCGGCACTCTGAGTACAGGCACATATGACATCAACAGAAGAAGAGCGAAAAATACTCGTGTTATTATCATCTGATGCTCATAGAACCATCTGTCCACCTTTTCACTGGTAAAGTAGCGGACTATATTGAAGCCGTCCAGAGGAGGCACAGGAAGCAGATTGAACACCGCCAGTCCCACATTTACGCTGAAAAGATAAGACAGCAGCACCTCTATGCTCGACAGGAAAGTCAGGTTCTTATCACTGAGTACAACATCCGTCTCATGCATCTGCAAGTAGGCAAGCCAGCCCGTATCAGTAGAAAGCATAAGGCCTAAAATAAGTGCAGCCACAAATGCGGCGATCAGATTTGAAACAGGACCTGCCAGTGCCGTAAGCGCCATTCCGCCACGCATGGAGATCTTCTTGCCGTTCTTGCGTGTCTTGCTGAATCTTGCAGGATTTACGGGAACAGGCTTAGCCCAGCCGAAACCTGTGAGCAGCATGAGAACAGTACCGAAAAGCTCAAAATGAACAAAAGGATTCAGCGATATACGCCCCTGTCTGTCGGCTGTATCGTCTCCCAGTTTTTTCGCCACCCATGCATGAGCGGATTCATGAAGAGGGATGACCAGCAGAAAAGTGGCGATCCTCGCAGCATACATCAATACTGTTTTATAATCCATATCTATTCCTTTCTTTCGTCTGTAAATAATTACGCACTATATATTATACAACATTTCAGCCTGCATTTCAAGTAAAATATAGAAAAATCCCATAATCAAAAAATTTTTTTGAGTTTTTTTCAAAAAAGACTTGATTTTTTCTGAAAGATGTGATAAAATAATCATGTTGTATTTTTAGACAAGTACATTGATCAGTAAATTAAGGAGGTGCAACCTAATGGCAAAATGTGATATCTGCGGAAAGGGCGTAACCTTTGGTATCAAGGTTTCTCACTCACACAGACGTACAAACAGAACATGGAAGCCTAACGTAAAGCGTGTTAAGGCTATCGTCAAGGGTACTCCTTGTCATATCTATGCTTGCTCAAGATGCCTTCGTTCAGGCAAGGTTGAAAGAGCTTGATCCATGCACGATCTGAAAATTGAGCGTTCCGAAAGGGCGCTCTTTTTTGTTGTCTTCTTTCCTCTTTTTCAAAAAACTCACAATAACAAAACATTTTAGTCTGCTAAAATCTGTGCATTTAGCAGATTTTTTATATACGGGTATATTTTTTCTCTAATATGTGGTATAATTTAATCATCATTTAAGTTCTATATTGTATAGGGTTTATTTTTGAGGGGTAAGAGAATGAATAATAAAAAAATAAAAGATCTGTTTCTGAAGTATGTTTCCCTTAACATACTCAGCACCCTCGGAGTGTCTGTCTATATCCTCATAGACACATATTTCATATCCAAGGGTATGGGAGCTGACGGACTTGCTGCACTCAACCTGTGTCTGCCCGTCTTCAACTTCATCAACGGCTTCGGACTTATGCTCGGTATGGGCGGAGGAAGCCGCTTCTCAATGATGTATTGCAGGATAGAACGCTGCGAAACGGATAAGATCTTCACCAATTCCGCCTTCGCCGCACTGCTCGTTTCCGCAGTTTTCGAGATCATAGGGCTGTTCTTCTCAAGGCAGTTCACCCTCTTTCTCGGCGCTGACAGCCACGTTTACGAGATCGCTCACAGTTATCTGAAAACGATACTGATCTTCTCGCCTGCTTTCATCTTCAACAATCTGCTGGTATGCTTCATGCGCAATGATTTCGCTCCGAGACTTGCCATGGCAGGCGTACTTGGCGGAAGTCTGGCAAATGTCATACTTGACTATGTGTTCATTTTCAGATTGGATATGGGCATGAAGGGCGCCGCTCTGGCTACCTGTCTGGCTCCGCTTATCAGTATGGCTATCATGAGCTTGCACTTCATCACGGGCTGGAATGCTTTCGGACTGAGAGCTGTACCTCCGTCGCTGAAAATTATCCGTAATATCGCCTCTCTTGGGCTTCATTCGCTTCTCACGGAAGTCTCGGGCGGTATCGTTATAATGGTCTTCAACTTCGTGGTCCACAGGCTGCTTGGCAATACCGGAATCGCCGCCTACGGAGTTATCGCAAATCTGGCCATCGTTTCAACCGCCATCTTCACGGGTCTCGCTTCGGGAGTTCAGCCGCTTTTATGCCGTGCTCACGGCAAACAGAACGAAGACGGCATGAAATATCTGCTGAGGCTTTCCATAAGTACTGCTCTGATCTTCGCAGTTGTTTTCTATGCTCTGGTATTCTTCAGGACTACAGAACTGGTAGGCATCTTCAACAGCGAAAGCAACAATGAACTGCGTAATATAGCCGAACACGGTCTCAGGCTCTACTTCCTGTATATGCCTTTCATGGGCGTGAACGCAATACTCTCGGTATACTTCACATCCATAGAAAAGCCGTTCCCGTCGCAGCTGATTTCCCTTCTGAGAGGAACTCTCCTTGTGATACCATTTGCGTTTATCTTCTACTCGCTGAGGCTTATCAACGGAATATGGCTGACGATACCGACTGCCGAATCTATAACAACGATGGCAGGTGTAGTTCTTCTTTTTTTCACTCTGAAGCCTCATGAGACCTTTGAATACAGATATAAACCCATAGAGAAAAAAGACCGTATATACCACATATGACAAAAAGCCCGAAAGCAGCTGAATTGCAGCTTCCGGGCTTTTTTATCCTATAGGCAACACCGCACAAAGCCCGCCTGACGGCTTTGCAATGAATCTGCGGACATATTCAGCACAAGTTTTATGCGGTGTTACCTATAAGTGCCTGTATGCCGTTCTCTTTGAATTCCTTCCTGTAGTATTCAAGCTCTTCCTGTATCAGGCCGTCAATGACTTTCATTCCGAGAAGCTCAACAGGCGCTTTATCGTCTGTCAGCACTCTTCCCCCACTGACATATGGCGCAAGTCCGTCGGCTGTCTTCTCCATAAGCGAATGAAGCTCGGGATTTGCTATGGCAGCGAGATTCTCCCTGAGACGTTCCGTCATTTTATCGGAATCGGATGCAAAAAGCTCACGGTTTGTGGAGCCTGCCACATCAATGGTGTAAACATTGCTGAACACAGATGAGATAGTATCTGCCAGCCAGCTGTTAATTCCGTCGGGACTGTCGGACTTCATGTTCATGTTCACTACCATCACTCCCCCCTCTTTCAGCTGTCCACGGACGAGAGTGAAGAACTCCTGAGAGGACATCTGGAAAGGAATGGTTATATCCTGATAAGCGTCCACCATGATAACATCGTACTTCTTTTCGCATACGTTAAGAAAAGCTCTGCCGTCATAGGTAGTGACCTTTACATCATCGGGGAGCTCGAAATATTCGTGAGCAAGATCGGTGATACTCTCGTCTATCTCCACGCCCTCAGCGGTAATATCGTCAAAATAAGTCATGCACTGCTTGGCGTAAGTACCTGTGCCCATACCCAGAATCAGCACATCCTTTGTTTCATCTCCGCAGTCGGACATGAGGGGGGCCGCCATGGCGTAGTCATAATAGAGCCCTGTCAGCTTTCCTGACTTCATATACACCGACTGTATGCCGAAAAGCACGTTTGTTGAAAGAGCTGTCATGGCGTCGTTGTCCTTGACCTGAAGGTAGTTGTAAACGGATTCGCCTTCGTATGTCAGTTCCTTATCCCAGAACGCAAAGCCTATGGACGGCGACACAAAACAACACACCAGAAACAACGATGCGGCTGTGATGACCTTTGACTTTCCACGCTTGCTGTAAAGGAAGTAGATAACCGCTATAATTAAAAGTATAGCCGCAAAAATCAGGAAAGTAACTGCTGTTCCTACGGCAGGTATCGAGACAAATGTGGGAATGAATGTGCCGATTATGCTTCCTATAGTGTTGAATGCTCCGAGAGTTCCCACAGTTTTGCCGCTGTCGTCAAGGCTGTCTACCGTGTACTTCACCAGCGACGGAGTGACAGTTCCAAGAAGAAAAAGCGGAAAAACGAACACTATCATGCAGGTAAGGAATGCCGCCCACACAAGGAAATTCGTGCTGACCGTGAGGACGAGAAGTCCTGCGATGCCGGCGATAACAAACTTTCCTGCAAATGGGATCGCCGCTATCCACACCGCTGCCACAAGCATACGCTTGTACAGCCTGTCAGGATCGGGATCCTTGTCAGCGCTTTTGCCGCCGTAGATATTTCCCAGAGCCATTTTGATCATGATAGTGCCGATGATTATGGTCCATACGATCTGAGATGAGCTGAAATAAGGCGCAAGAAGACGGCTTGCTCCCAGTTCCACGGCCATTACGGACATACCTGCGAAGAACTCGCGTCATATACAGGTACCATTTATTATTAAGGATCTTCGGTATTTCTCTTTTTTCCATCATAAGCTTCCTTTCCATCAATAAATATCAAGAAAAGTTATAAGCTCCGAGCTGAGCACTGTAGAAAATGAAACATACCATCTGCCGTTTTTTTCCAGCACTGCACAGTCATTACCGAGGAAGCTGTGGTTCTCGTCGCCGTCAACATAGTAAACGAAATTGCAGTCGAAACCGCTTGTAAAATCTGTCCCCAGCTTGTTGTTGAATATGTTCACTTCCTCAGCTGAAAGTGCTGAAAGGTCCTCATCCTTGAGGGATACCCCCCACTGTTCCGCAGGCTTTCCCCCGTTTTCTGCCATAAAGCTTCGGATATTAGCCATGGACGCCTTGATCGCTTTGATGATGTTTCCCTTGCCGAAAGTCTTCTCGGGATCCTCCTCGCCGATCATTCCGCCGTCCTTAACGTATTTCTGATAAGCCTTGATCTCGTCCTCGCTGAACATATTGTACACAGCCTCGTAGTCATTGGTCAGATAAGCGTTGTAGTAGTTCCTGACAGCTGTGACCGCAGAATCATAGCCGTTTTCAGCCTGTACCACAGTAACCGGTTCCGTAGGGATAGTCGATTCTGTAGACTCCCCAGAGGATGCAGAAGCAGTAGTTTTTTCATCCTTTTCCTTTACAGAGGAAGAAGAACTGCTCTCCTTTGAGGAAGATGAAGCTTTCTTGTTCTTATCTTTATCGCTGCATCCTGCCGAAGCGATAAGAGCTCCCGCAAGGAGAAAAGCAGCAATTGATTTAATATATTTACACATTGTATCTCCTCCTGTAACTAACTAATTATACCCCATAACCGTGGATATGTCAAGGAGGAACAGAAAAGGACGCACATAGCTGTGATACTCGTATAGCAGCTTTATACGCATTTATCGGGGGAAACCTTTCTGAGGAAAGGTTCTCCCCCGAACCCCTTTCCAAAGACTTTTAATAGAATTTTGCCCCATAATAGGGCGCACACTAATAAAACAAGAATTTTTCAATTCTTTCAAGTGCGCCCTATTATGGGGCAAAATTAATACTGAAAGTTTTAGGAAGGGAGTTTGAGGGAGAACCCTTTTTCAAAAGGGTTTCCCTCAATAGACACGCATAAAGTTGCTGTAAGAGTACCACGGATAACCGTCACTTTTTATTATTCAAAAGTCAGTTGGTTGGTATCGCCAAGTTCCTTGGCAGGTTTACCTGCGGCAGGAACAGCCTTTGAGCGGTATTTTTCAAGTGCTTCACGTTCTTCATCGGTGATAATAACTGCTGAAGCGAGGAGCGCTTTTTTGCGTAATGTCATGACCTGAACGCCCTGAGAATCTCTTGTGGACTTAGGAAGTATCATTCCTGTATTGAATACGAGAGCATGGCCGCTGGAACTTCTGAGGAGGATATCGCAGTCCTCGCCTACGAATAATGCAGCTATAAGCGGCGATTTTTCCGAGTAAGCCTTTGCAAGCTTCTTGCGGTTGGTCTTGGTCTCATAGGACTTTACAGGCACCTTTGCAGCCTTTCCGTTTTCAAAGAAGAACACGATATATCCGCTGTAATCTGTGGTCGGGAGCATTGTGACAAGGTTCTCGTTCTCGTCAAAGCTGAGTTTAGCAGGAACATAATCGCCCATAACACTTGCCTTTGTATCGTCAAATGCGCTGGCCTTGGATTTGTATGCCTGAGCCTTGTCCGAGAAGAATATGAGGTCAGTCTTGTTTGTAGCTTCAAAGCTCTGGCTGATGTAGTCGCCTTCCTTGAGCTTATGCTCACTGCTCATTCTCAGCGACTGTGGAGTTATCTTCTTGAAGTAACCGCTCTTTGATACGAAGAGGTTAACGGGATAATCAGGTGTATCGTCGATCTCTTCTTCTTCCTCTATGTCGGACTGATAGTAGAACATAGTCTTTCTTGGCTTTGCGTAGTTCTTGATAACGTCACGAAGCTCATTTATTATTATCTTGCGAATTTTCTTCTTGTCTCTGAGGATATCTTCCATTTCTTCGATATCCTTTTTCAGCTGATCGACTTCCTCAACTCTGCGGAGAATGTACTGCTTATTGATATTTCTCAGCTTTATTTCGGCAACGAATTCAGCCTGTATCTCGTCGATACCGAATCCTATCATCAGGTTAGGCACAACATCAGCTTCGTTTTCGGTCTCACGGATTATACGTATGGCCTTGTCGATGTCAAGGAGTATTTTTGAAAGCGCCTCAAGGAGATGGAGCTTTTCTTTTTTCTTTGTCAGGTCATGGTATGTCCTGCGCTGGATGCATTCTTCACGGAACGCTGTCCATTCTGTCAGTATCTCACGTACTCCCATTACCTTAGGTGTACCTGCGATAAGGATATTGAAGTTACATGGATAGCTGTCCTGAAGCGGAGTAAGCCTGTAAAGCTTCTGCATAAGCTTATCAGGATCAGTATTTCTTTTTAGGTCTATAGCGATCTTCAGTCCGTCGATATCGGTCTCATCACGGATGTATGAGACTTCACGTATTTTACCTGCCTTGACAAGTTCGATTATCTTGTCGATAATGGCTTCAACTGTGGTAGTATATGGGATCTCTGTTATCTCAAGGCAGTTTGCGGCCTTGTCGTAGCTGTACTTGGAGCGTACTTTGATACTTCCCCTTCCTGTTTCGTATACCTTGTTCAGCTCGGCCTCATCGTAGAGCATGAATCCGCCGCCCGGGAAATCTGGACCTTTGAGCGTACTGAGAATGTCGTGGTTAGGGTCCTTCATAAGGGCGATAGTAGTCTCGCACACTTCTTCAAGGTTGAAAGGGCAGACGTTGCTGGCCATTGATACAGCGATACCGGTGTTTGAATTTACAAGCACTGTGGGGAAACTTGCAGGGAGCAGAGTTGGTTCCTGCATGGTGTTATCGTAGTTTGGGACGAAATCAACTGTCTCCTTATCGATATCACGGAATAGCTCATTGCATATCTTTTCAAGCTTTACCTCAGTGTATCGTGGAGCAGCAAAATGCATCTTGCTGGAATACTGCTTGCCGAAGTTTCCTTTTGAGTCGATATAAGGGTGAAGCAGAGCCTCATTTCCTCGTGTCATACGGACGAGGGTCTCATAGATAGCCTGATCGCCGTGAGGGTTGAGTTTCATGGTCTCGCCCACAACATTTGCAGACTTTGAACGCTCCTTATCTGGAGAAAGCAATCCCCTCTTGTACATCATGTAGAGCAGTTTTCTGTGAGAAGGCTTGAATCCGTCTATTTCCGGGAGAGCTCTTGATATGATAACGCTCATGGCGTAGGGCATATAATTTTTTTTAAGGGTATCAGCGATCTTTTCGCTGACAACACTGCCTGAGCCTTCGATGTATGCCTCATGCTTAAAGGCAGGCTTTTTCTTTGGAGTTTCTTTTTTTCTTGGCATTATGTCCTCCTGTATTGTTTGCAGTTGTCTGCATTTATCTTTTAATGGGAGCACATAAGCGGCTCCCCGTTATTTCTTTGGATAATCCGAATACTGCACAGCTATGCGGTTTTCGGGATGAGAATCAAATGTATAAAGGAAAAGGATGAATAGCCTTTCGAGAGGCTTCATTATTATATAAACGATATCAGCACGTGTCTGAGTGGTTATGTGTCTTGAAATAGGATATCCGTGCTTGTCGTAGAATCCACGTATAGCCTTATGGAATTTCGGAGTGCGCTCCATTATAATATCCTCAAAGGCATTTGAAGCGAGAAGCTGACGATTTACGACAATGGTATCTCCCCTGCGCTTTCCATATCGGACAGGCTTTACGACTTTCTTATGGCCGCCTGCTGCAACTGTACAGAGGTAATGTCCCTCATAATCGATTGGCGGAGGTGGTATCTGTGTGGAGAATGTCCAGTCAGCAGTCATAGTGAATGCCTTGATGATACCATCGGGGCCTTGTCCGAGAAGAATGTATAGTGCAATAAGGATAACTGCGGCAGGCAGAAGCATGAGAAAATGCAGTTCTGTCAGCGATGCAACAGAGCTGAGAGCCTTTTCTACGTGCTGTGCGCTGTCGTGGATGTACTGAGTATCATGTTCCTGTTTATAGCGGAGATGCTCGGTGATATAGCGCTTTGTATTTCTTGCAGTAACGAATACTACATTTATAAGATAATACATAGGCGGAATAATAAAGATGCTGCAATTTTTGGCAAGCTGTATCAGCAGAAACAGGAACACGGTTTCGCCTAAGAGAGCAAAAGCAAAACTCAGAGCCTGAGGAATCGGCGGTACTTTTTCTGCATTTGAAGCCGCTATGATGATAAGTCCGATGAATCCGAGAAGAAGTGTTATCCATACAGTGACATCATACTCGCTGTGTAAATACAAATGATACTGTCCTACGTAGCAGGGTTCGTAATAATCATGATCAGGCGAAAATTCCAATGATACAGGGCACATGGCTATCCATATCAACGAACATACTGTGCCTAAAATAACGATCGCAAGATCATTTTTCCTGACGGATACCTTGTGGTATTTGTGTGAATTACGTTCTTCCTCAGTCATTTTCGGGTATCTGAAAGTGAAGTACCAGTTTCGGATGCCCAACATTAAAGGCATGATCACTGTACAGAAGAAAAAAAATAAAAGAAAAGCAGATGAGAAAATTGATCTGAATATAGCTGAAAAAGTTTCCATAGCCATACCTCCTGTAATTTGGTTATGGCTATAGTATAACACAAGAAATATCAAATGTCAATAGAAAATTATTGTTTTTCAATATTATTTTTTTGATTTTCAAGATTTGCGTTTTATCAGGTAATCATAACACAGCTTGTCGCCATTGTTACAGTCGATGATGTGATACTCCGAAAACTCGTAGCCGTTTTTCAGGTACATGGCTTTTGCAGGCAGTGAAGCACTGAGCTTTGCTGTATCATAACGGCTGAAAATAGTCTTCTCTGCGAACAGCATAAGTTCACGCCCGAAGCCTTTTCCCTGACATTCGGGAAGTACGAACAGGCGGTTTATCTCATTGCCGTTCAATGTGACAGTGCCTACAGCTTTTCCGTCGGAATATATAAGCCACACATTGCCTTCTTCTATATCCTTAATGATGTGATCCATGCTGTGATGAGCAAGAAAGAAATCCACCGCTCCTCGTGGGTAGTAATGAGGGTAGACTGCTTCGATCGTATCATGTGACAGCTGTTTCACAAGCTCGGCATCACAGAGCTCAGCTTTTACTATATCCATCAGCTTATATCAGCAAGGTCGAGGTAGTCGGCGCCGTACTGAGAGATGTAGTCCTTACGTCCCTGAAGATCATCACCCAGAAGCATCTCGAATATCTCAGCAGACTCCTGAATGTCCTCAGCAGTCACCTTGATAAGACGGCGTGTGTCCGGGTTCATTGTGGTAAGGCTCATCATGTCAGGTTCGTTTTCACCGAGACCTTTCGAGCGCTGGATGGTGTGCTTCTTGTCACCTATCTGGTCAAGGATGCGCTGCTTTTCCTGTTCGGTATAGGCAAAGTAGGTCTTCTCCTTGGTGTTTATCTCAAAGAGAGGCGATTCTGCGATATAGACATAGCCTTCACTGATAAGCGTAGGTGTGAGCCTATAGAGCATGGTCAGGATAAGTGTTCTTATCTGGAATCCGTCAACATCCGCATCGGTACATATAACTATCTTGCTCCAGCGGAAGTTGTTGATATCGAAAGTGGACAGTTCCTTGTTGGCTTTGGCAGTTACTTCAACTCCGCAGCCGAGGACTTTGAGCAGGTCGGTGATTATCTCGCTCTTGAATATCTTGCCGTAGTCAGCTTTAAGGCAGTTCAGTATCTTGCCACGAACAGGGATAACTGCCTGGAATTCAGCATCTCTTGCCAGCTTAACGGAACCGAGAGCCGAGTCGCCCTCCACGATGTATATTTCTCTGCGGGTAACATCTTTGGTACGGCAGTCTACGAATTTCTCGACCATATTTGCAAGATCGATTGTACCTGTCAGCTTCTTCTTCATATTCTGACGTGTACGCTCTGCACTTTCACGGCTTCTCTTGTTGAGGAGTACCTGTTCGGAGATGCGCTTTGCTTCGTCGGGATTTTCTATGAAGTAAACTTCCAGCTGATGGCGGAGAAATTCTGTCATAGCCTCACGGATAAATTTGTTGGTTATTGCCTTTTTGGTCTGGTTAGCATAGGAAGTCTGGGTTGAGAATGATGATGATACAAGTATCAGGCATTCTTCAACGTCTGCATATGTTACCTTGCTCTCGTTTTTCTGATAGCCGTTTATAGACTTGATGTAGGCATCTATCTGAGCCTGAAAAGCACGTTTTACAGCCTCAGCAGGCGAACCGCCATGCTCAAGGAAGCTGGAGTTGTGGTAATACTCAGTCAGCTTGGCTTTGTTTGAAAATGTCAGTGCCACGTCAAGTTTTACCTTGTATTCAGGTTTGTCCTCACGGTCACGGCCCTTTTTTTCAGCAGTCCAGTGCTGGATGGTGGTGAGAGCACTGTCTCCTGCTATTTCCTGGACGTATTCGGTGATACCCGATTCATAGAAGAATTCCTGCTCGTTGAATCCTCCGGCTTCGTTCTCGGAACGGAAAACGAAAAGGATATTCGGGTTTACTATAGCCTGTCTTTTGAGAATGTCGCAGAAGAATTCATCGGAGATATTTATATCAGTAAATACTTCAAGGTCGGGACGCCATCTTGTCTTTGTACCTGTCTGTTTTTTCTTGCAGGGCTCCTTTTTCAGTCCGCCGACGTTTTCGCCTTTTTCAAAATGGAGGTCATACTTGAATCCGTCACGGATTACCTGTACATCCATGAATTCGGATGAATACTGCGTTGAGCAAAGTCCGAGACCGTTAAGTCCGAGTGAGTATTCATAAGCGTCATCTGCGGCATCATACTTACCGCCTGCGTAAAGCTCGCAGTAAACAAGTTCCCAGTTGTAACGCTTTTCATTATTATTGTAGTCCACAGGACAGCCACGTCCGAAATCTTCGACTTCTATTTCGTTATTTCTGAAATGAGTAATGACTATTTTATTGCCATATCCTGCACGGGCTTCATCGATGGAGTTGGATATGACTTCAAATACTGAATGTTCACAGCCGTCAAGTCCGTCTGAGCCAAATATAACGGCAGGTCGCTTACGGACTCTGTCCGCACCTTTCAGCATTGATATACTGTCATTGCCGTAATCATTTTTCTTAGCCATTTATTCACTGCCTTTCTTCTTATTGCTCCATAAACTAACTCCTGAATTTTTCTTGCTTGTCCTGACAGTAAAATACTGCGTCAGAAAAACTTGAAATACGTAAGTATTCCTGCGTCTTTCTTCCTTGTCTTTCACTGTTGGTCCTTCGCAATAATTATTCATGAGTTAATTGGTGGAGCAATATTTTTATGCATACTTATTTATTTTACCACACTCTGCGAAAAAATGCAAGTCACAGGAAGATTTTGCGTAAAATAGCCATTTGTACATTAATTGTTCATGCATGATGGATAAATTGCTAATTAATTGTAACTTAATCGTAAACAAATTACCTTACTAATTGACTTTATCAATTTTATATTGTATTATAATATTAAAGAAAGGGATACTACATCGGTAAGGTCTGAATTTTGAATTTTCCGCAGACCTGCCGCTTAAATAAAAAATATTAATACCTTTCTTGTTTTCACCAATCTCCTTCCTCCGCTTCCCTGTGCGGAGGATTTTTCTTGAATTATTAATCGGACGGTAACTTAAAAAATGGATATCGAAATTAATATCATTAAGCAGTACAGCAAAACCATATGGTCGAAGCTGCATGAAGCAATAAAAGAATATGAACTGATACAGAATGGCGATAAAATTTGTGTCTGCATCTCAGGCGGCAAGGATTCCATGCTTATGGCAAAGTGTCTGCAAATGCTGGAAAAACACGGTACTTACAGCTTTACTTGTAAATTTATAGTAATGGACCCCGGCTACAGTGAGGAGAATCTCATAAAGATAAAACAGAATGCCGAAAAGCTGGGTATACCGATGGAAGTGTACAGCACAAGGATATTTGAATCCACTGAAAAAGCCGAAAAGAATCCATGCTTTCTCTGCGCAAGGCTGAGACGTGGCTGGCTTTACAAGAAAGCTCAGGAGCTGGGATGCAATAAGATAGCGCTTGGACATCATTTTGATGATGTTATTGAGACGATACTCATGGGAATGCTCTACGGCTCGCAGGTGCAGACCATGATGCCAAAGCTCCACAGCGAGAATTATGAGGGTGTGCATCTGATACGTCCGCTCTATCTTGTGCGTGAAAGCGACATTATAAACTGGGCTTCCGAAAATGGACTTGAGTTCATTCGCTGTGCCTGCCGTGTTACCGAGAAAAAGGGCGAGGGCACTTCAAAACGTGGTGAGGTAAAACGTTTGCTTGCGGAGATGAGGAAGAATAATCCTGCGGTAGATATGAATATTTTCAGAAGCGTTGAGAATGTCAATCTTCAGACACTCATTTCCTACCATAAGGGTGACGAATACCATAGCTTCCTTGAATCCTTTAATGAAGGCCTTACATTAAAAGGTACCAGAATAAAACAATAATAATGACCTCCCTTCTAAGGGAGGTCATTTCTATACATAGTGATCAGTTCTTTATCTGTGATGCGACGAGGCTTTCACCGCAGTATTTAGCCCTGAGCTTCGGCTTTTCGATCTTGCCTGTGGGGTTTCTTGGAACATCTGCGAATATTATCTTATGAGGTCTCTTGTATCTTGGAAGCTTCTGACAGAATGAAGTTATCTCCTCTTCCGTGCATGAGCATTCTTCCTTGATGGAGATGATAGCAGCTGCGATCTCGCCCAGACGCTTGTCAGGAAGTCCGATAACAGCAACGTCCTTGATTGCAGGGTGACTTCTGAGGAAGTCCTCGATCTGTACGGGATAGAGGTTCTCACCGCCGCTGATGATAACATCTTTCTTACGGTCAACCAGATAGATGAAGCCGTCCTCATCTTCCTGAGCCATATCTCCTGTCAGCAGCCAGCCGTCCTTGAGAGTTTCAGAGGTAGCCTTTTCGTCATGGTAATAGCAAGTCATCACGCCGGGGCCCTTAACGTAGAGTTCGCCTACTTCGCCTCTGTTTACAGTATTGCCGTTTTCGTCAGCGATCTTAACTTCCCAGCCGTAGCCAGCCTTTCCGATAGCGCCTACCTTGTGGATATTCTCCACACCGAGATGAACGCAGCCGGGGCCTATTGATTCGCTGAGGCCATAGTTTGTGTCGTACTGATGCTTAGGGAATACCTTCTTCCATCTTGCGATAAGTGAAGGAGGTACAGGCTGAGCACCGATATGCATAAGTCTCCACTGATCCAGATCGTAGTCCTTCAGATCAATGTCTCCCCTGTCGATTGCATCAAGGATATCCTGAGCCCACGGAACGAGGAGCCAGACGATAGTACATCCTTCTTCCGAAACGGTCTCAATGATAGAACGTGGCTTTACACCCTTGAGGAGAACAGCCTTGCTGCCTGAGTAGAGACTGCCGAACCAGTGCATTTTGGCTCCTGTATGGTAAAGCGGAGGAATACAGAGGAATATATCGTCTCTTGTCTGACCGTGATGTTTCTGCTCGACCTTAGCTGAATGCATAAGGCTTTCGTGATTATGAAGAATAGCCTTCGGGAAGCCGGTAGTACCAGATGAGAAGTAGATAGCTGCGTCGTCGGAATCAGTAAGCTTTATTCCGGGAGCGGTGCTTCCGCAGTTAGCAACGAGGCTGTCATAATGCTCTGCAAAAGAAGGACATCCCTCGCCTACGTAGAAGAGAAGACGGTTCTTGCTGATATCTTCGGCGATTTCTTCAATGCGTCCGATGAATTCGGGACCGAACATAAGAATATCCACATCAGCCAGATCGAGACAATACTTGATCTCGTCAGCAGTATATCTGAAGTTGAGCGGTACAGCCAGTGCGCCTGTTTTGAGGATGCCAAAATATATCGGGAGCCATTCGAGGCAGTTCATCAGGAGTATGCCTACCTTGTCGCCCTTCTTTATGCCTCTTTCGATAAGCATATTTGCAAAACGGTTAGCCTTTTCGTCGAAGACTTTCCATGTGATCTCACGTCTGTAATGGCACTCTGGATTAGGTTCGATAAGCTCGTATTCCTTCCATGTGACACGTCTGACTTCGGTTATTTCGGGATTTACTTCAACCAGAGCAACGTCATCCCCGTAAAGCTCTGCATTTCTTTCAAGCAATTCTGTAATTGGCATGATTCTGTTTCCTTTCTGCTTCCGCTTTTATGAATAAAAGCCGCAAAGCACTAAACTATCTTTTATTTTAACACAAAAAAGCGAAAAAGTAAACAGTTTTCCAACTTTATTATTAACAAAAAAGCTATCAGTTTTTTTGATAGATTGCACAAAAGGCACTTCCGTTTATTCGGAAAGTGCCTTTGATGATCATTCGTTATTTCTCAGTATCTCATTCAGATCTCTGAACTGATGCTGGTAATCAAGATTTGAGACAGCGACAGGCATTACTCTTACATAATCGCCGATATTGCTGCCTGTACTTTTGCGGGCAAGGTAAATTGCCATGTCGAGCGAAGATCCGAGGATATTTATTACCTTGTCAAGGTGGCTGTATGAAAGTTCATGCTCGGTTACCGAATTCTTCATGAGCTGATACATATTCTCGGAAATAACCGCCTGCTGCAAATAATCTGAATCCTGCTCCTCTTTCGGTACAGAGCGGAACTGCTCGTATACCTCGCTGTATTCTTTATAGAATTTATTTATCGTTGTTCTGCTGTTGAACAGTATTTTTTTGGATCTTACAAGTCTTTCAAACAGTTCCTTCAGAGCGGGATAATTCTTTTCAAATCTGTTCCAGTAGCTGTTTATCTTCAGCTTTTCCAGTCCGCCCTTATCGAAATCGATACCTGAAGGGTCCAGCTTATCTGTCAGTTCGCATAGCTCCTTCAGATCACAGGCAGTAGACATGAGCACTGATTTATTGCCGGAAGTATTCATAAGACGTCTCTGAGCTGTATCCAGAGCAGCTGCCATTGCTTTATCAAACATTTATATATCTCCTGATCCGGAATTACAGATTTGCGTTGAACAGATTCTTCAGCTGATAGATAACATCATCTGTATCAGCGTTGATCGTTGCTGCTTCGTTGATCTCGGAAATGGCCTTCAGCTCATTTAAGTTTGCATTGTAGCCTATTGTGTAGATAGGGATCTGAGCTGTAGCGATAGCGCCGTCGATATCACTGAATTCGGAACCTGAGTTTGACTGACCGTCACTTAAAAGGAATACCATAGGAGATACATTAGGGTTATCCTTAGTGAAATCCCTGAGCATGATCATTGCCTGTGAAAGTGCGGAGAAAGTTGCAGTATTTCCGGATGCTGTCAGAGAATCAACAGCTCCCATGAAGTAAGCCTGCTGATTGAGGTCGAACTTAGCCAGCTCCAGGTCAACGTTCACATTTGATGAGTATGAAACAACGCCTATATAGTTTGAAGAATTGATGTACTTGATACTGTTTCTCAGTGATGCTTTCAGTGAGTTGAGCGGTGCGCCTGACATTGAACCTGATGTGTCAAGTACGAATACAGCTGCGATAGGCTTGCCGCTGTTCTTGTTGGTCTTCCAGAGCTTCTGCATCTGAGTCCATGAGTTGCCGTTGACCTTGATATTGTCACCCTTGTAATCGTTCATCTGGTTGAATCCGTAACTGTCAGCAAGTTTCTTAGCCTTGTCAGACTTACAGAAATCTGCGAACATTTCAAGAGTTTTCATTTCTGTATCGCTGAGCTTACCGATGGCTACGAGAGGGTTGTCGTGTCTTATGCCGAATGGGATGAATTTGTAATTCCTTGAAAGAGTAACATCCTGTATGTAGGACTGATACTCCATCATCATACAGCCGAATGTACCGTTTTCAGCGGCTGTTCTCATCTGAAGAGTGTTGTATGCAACGAATGGGATATTATCCTGGAAAGACTTGAATCCGTCAACAGCTTTATTGCCAAGAGGATCTGAGCTGTCAAAATTATAAAGCACTGAAGCAAGGAAGTTAAGTCCTGTGGTAGATACAAGCGGATTTGTGTAGCCTGTGGTAAGTGTGCCGTCAAGAGTTGCAGATACGACTGCATTGATATCAACAGTGCCGTATTTCTGCTCGATATCGGAATACGTAGCAGAATCGACAAGAACGCCTGCAACGTTGCCGACTGTTCTGTCAGTGATAGTGTGAACCTCTATTCCCTGGCTTTCGAGCATATCGCACCACATAAAAGCTGATGGAGAGATAGCGGAAGGGATACTTGTATTTGAAAGGATGTAGTCTATCTGTGTACCTGATGAAATTGAACGAAGCTTTACACCTACGTTCTTACCATCAATTTTATTGTTCTGGTTATTGAATTCCTTGGCCATTTCCAGCATCCAGCCGTCAGTGCCTGTACCTGCTTTTTCGGGAGATGAGAAGATCTCAACTACCACATCACAGCCAATAGGATTCTCGACCAGAGGGTATGTCTTATTGATGTCAGGAAGTTCAACAGCTTCAAAACTGTCGTCGTAAGTTATCGTTCCTTTTTCAGCGTAATTCTTTGTCAGCTTGACATCGCCTACGCTTTTTCTGAGCACCTTGTCAACATCTTTGACTTGTTTGGGCTTGCCGGAAGGATCTTTGCCGCCGCCTGAAGTCATGGCAGCGATAAGAGCGATGATCATACCGATTATTACGACAAGAACGCCGAATATTATGGGTTTCTTCTTGGTTTTCATAATGTTTACCACCTTTTCATTTTATTATTGATCTTCGATACTTTTATAATCTGATGTTGTTTCAATAAGGTCCTGCATTTCGAGCAGAGGATCTTCTGATATTTCGCTGAGACAAATAAGTTCATGAAGAAGATTGTCGAATTTGCCTTCGATCTCCTCAAGCCTTATTACGCTTGATTTGACTTCTTCGATGTATTTCCTGCACATCTCATCATTTTTATTATCCGCCCAGGTACGATAGTCGAAAACGCATACTCGCTTTTTTATGGCTTTGAGATGCGAGGAACTGAGCTTCAGTACATTGTCAAGCACCGACAGATAATTCTGGTAAGTGATATCATTTTTCTCAAACGACTCGGATAGGATCTTCAGAGTCTGATCGTACTTTATGGAAATGTCTGATGAAGTGGTCTGCAAGCGATCTCCCAATTCGGTGTTTCTGAACGGATTATCCCTTATCAGACCGTCATGGTAAGATGTTGCAAGATCGCTGCTAAGCATTGCGAAATTATTGTTTCTGTCAAGGTAACGAAAAGCACGGAACCAGTTTTCAAGCTCTTTGTATCTGGAGTATTCTGTTTCCTTGTTCATAGGTATCTCAGGGAGTGATCTCTCTCCTATGGCAGACGAATAAAGGTACATTCCGTAAGTACCCGTTGCTGCAAGCATAGTAACAACGCCTATGACCGTAGTGAGCATACCATGAGTGAATATTCCGATGCACCCCGGTGAGCACAGCAAATATATCGATATCAGATAAGCAAGGCTGATCAGCAATAATTTGATTTTCACAATAGTTTCACCTTCCGATTTACCATAGATTACAAGTGAGAAGCGGCGCTTCCACTGGTTTATGGCGATGATCATGTTTTAGCAAATATAGCTTTATAAGAGCTATATTATTATACCATTCCTGATAAAATATGTCAATATCCATATAAGAGTTACAGCCGAAACTGACAAACAAGCAGATCACCGTGATATTAAAGGCTCTGTGCGAAGAGAACCGTGTGCAGGTGTACAGCTAAGGTGTTTCGATGAAGGCTAATCAGGAATGGATGAGAGGGTATGAAAAAAGCAAGTTCTCACATGAGAACTTGCTTTAATGGTGCCGCTGACCGGACTTGAACCGGTACGGATTTTACTCCGAGGGATTTTCGTACTACTCTATGTTACCATAGCCACACAAAAGTATGTTGTAGTCTGGACTTGGTCTTTACCATATCCTAACGGACTTAGGTAGTCGGTGTAAAGTCTCTACACTCACCCGAAAGGGTTAGCACGGCGTTCTGTTTGTGCCTTCGCCGTTTTAGCCGACTTCTACTCTATGGGTTTCTCCATAGGCACTCTCTGCGGATAACTCGCAGACTCATATTTCTATGAGTACAAACATCAAAGTCCCTTGTGTCTGCCAATTCCACCACAGCGGCATTATGGTCGAGGTGACAGGATTTGAAGATGTGGGATATAGCCCGCAATCCCCGAATTATCGCCTCGTAATTTACTTAGTTGGCATTTTGAGTTGGCACTTCAACTTCTGAATATGCAACTCTAATCTATCGACCTTTAAAATTATACCATAAAGATTATCATTTGTCAAGCATTTTTTTATTGTTATTCTCTGATATTAACATTAATCCCACCTACGTTTTGTAGGTGGGATTTTTTGTACAGTGTAGATTCACACTACTATAGTTCAAAAGGAAAAACGCAATCGCAACGTTCTTAGTTTTAGAGTAGTGTAAATTCACACTACTATAGTTCTACGGCTGGGCGGTAACGGAAGCCTTTATGTTTTAGAGTAGTGTAAATTTACACTACTATAGTTCTGCTTGAGCATTTACAAAGAAACAAAAACGTTTTAGAGTAGTGTAAATTCACACTACTATAGTTCCTCAAAGTATACAAATCAGCAAATATTTATTTGGTGATCCTGCACAAGACGAAGTAAAATGCCTTGCACATCACTTTGATTTAATTGCATTATATCATAGTTTCGGCTGTTTGTCAATCATCGGATTTTTTCTCGCCGTCATTCTTCTTTATTTCGTTGCGGTCAAAAAGTGCATCTATGCTGAGATTCTTGAAACGAGGGATATTGTAGCCAAATGGAGCATTCAGAGCCTTGACAACATCCTTTACATACGTATGCCACTTAAACAGCGGTGCATACTGTGGATAGTTTCTGTCAAAGCCACTTCGCTCATGGTCAAGACCTTTCGCAAGCTGTCTCTGAATGAGATAATGATACAATGCAAAATAGGAGTCTATCTTCGTTATATCTCCGATGAATTCAGCGCAGTTACGTACAGCGGTAAGATGGGCAACGTTATTCCTGTACTTGGTTATGCTATTGTACTTATCACTAACAAACCACTTTTTTGCATTATCGATATCCTGCTTCACACAATCTCTCAGACGCTTGTTGCCTGCAAGATATCTGCTTCTGGAATTATCTCCCTCCTTAACAAGAGTATCGGTAAGTGCAAGATAATCATTATCAACAGATACGTTATACAGTTGTGAATCACGTTCAAGCGAATGAAAAGCCATGATATATCGTGAGTTTACATCAACAAGATTCTTGACAACACGATATACTACCGTGAGATAAAGCCCTATAACAGCTTTGAAGCGCTCCTTCTCCATATTCTCTTTAGCAGACTGTCTCACATTTCGGAAGTTGCCAAAGTTCATATCCTTTAACTTACCAGCAAGTTCGGTGATCTTCTTTTCAGTAGGCGGATTCATTTCAGAATCTGTACACGACTTATAATAGCGTTCGATCTGAGCATCGGGAATACGCTTTAACACAAACTCAGTGACCTTTGTATTATTCACGATTTTACGTACATTCTCAGGATTGCAGAACTTGATAAGATATATGAATCTTGAATTCTCTATCACATTGTTTGCGATAAAATTACGTAAAGGATTCTTACCTTTCAGTGGCTTGCCAGTTACTGGGTCTGTCTTTTTTTCAAGAATTAAATCCAGTTCCTCATCAAGAGCTTTTTCATCCATATCCTCAGGTATTCCGAGAATAGTAAGCGCATCATGATACATAGCTTTTTTGGCATTACTTGAAGGCTTCTTCATTCTTGCAATATTCTTGACGATGTTCAGTTCATCGACATATTTCTCGCTGTGATTGAAGAAATCGTAATTCTTTACAAAAGCAGTATTAATGCCAAGTTCTTTGGCTGTTTTTATCTGGTTAGCGATATTATCGAATTTGTTGATAAGAGTAGTGAGAAGGTCATTTATCTCTTTTCCGTCAAGGAAAAAGCACATTGCATACATCAGCTTTGAGAAATATGAAACATTGCTCCTGTTCCTGTAAGCATCCTTATCAATAACGGATGTGATATCTTTCTCATGCTCTCCTGTTACCCATACAACTATCTTATCACAGAAGCCGAGGAATTTTTCTTTAAATATGCTCCATAAACGTGCAGCCTCATCAGAATAAAGGTTATCTTTTTTTGTATCGGATACAGCCGCTCTGAGTATATCCACATTCTTTTCACTAAGTTCAGGAAATTCGTGATAATACTTGAAAATGCAAAAGTCTATGAGCTTATACAGCTTTGAGCGAACAGAGTCCATATCCTGTTCTTTTATCCTGTCTGCACCATCACATTCAAGCATCTTCTCCCTCAGCTTTTTTATGGAGAATCCCATATTTTTGTGCGACTTTATAACTATGAAATCGTAATAAAGATCGGCAATATCCTTGAAGTTTGCTTCGGGAAATACTTCTTTCAGAATATAGAGATTGGTAGCATTCTTAGTTACGAAATCATCGTTTATATCGTTAAAACGTTTATCGAAGTAATGGTCAAGAGTATCAAGATATTCCTTATCCAGTGAATCGAGCTTGTAAAGCCATGTTCTCGGATAATTGCCAGCACTATGAAAACTCCACTGACGGAGCTGACCTGCAAAAGCTGTGAGATGATATAAACGCTTTTTTATTTCCTCGTTCTTTTTCTTGTCCTTACCGTTTGCATCATAGTCAAATCCAAAATAGCCAAGGCGCTTAGTTGAAAGCAGTTTCTCAAATTTTGCACGGCTGTTGTCAATATTCTTTCTATCTTTAGGGCTTAATGAAGAATTCTTTGAAGGATCCATAAACACGTCATATGTATTTATGGTATTCATGTAGCCGATATAATCGCTGTTAAGAT
Organism: Ruminococcus flavefaciens FD-1; assembly: GCA_000174895.1. Classification (GTDB taxonomy): domain Bacteria; phylum Bacillota; class Clostridia; order Oscillospirales; family Ruminococcaceae; genus Ruminococcus; species Ruminococcus flavefaciens_A. Next base: position 4,158 of record ACOK01000100.1, on the reverse strand, counting down.
ATTTTTCATCGTCTTCATCAACCATGTGGTCAAGCGCAGTTGTGATATTTGCAGAATGAACAGCTAAAATCTTCTCGATGTCAAGTATGTTATAGATAATCTGGATGTGAAGATTATCATTGAATGTACATCCGAAATAGCGTTCTTCAAGCTTATCTTTTAAGCCGAGCATATCCCTGCCGACAGGCTTTTCGGGGTTATCCTTGCCGCCGTATAAAGGGTTATATGTTGTCAGCTTATCATTCTTTACAAAAGGATGGTGACTTGAAAAAGAGATCTCTTTTGATTCTGCTTTATCAACTTCAAGCGACGGAGTATCTTTCATAGCTGAAAAAGAATAATCATTGATATCTATTTTCTGCTCAATAACAGCAGCGTTACCCTTGCCGAAAGATGTCATATACAGCTTATCGCCGCTGATAATTGTTGATTTCAGACCAGCCGCCTTTACAGCGGTCTTATTTCTGGAATTATCGGAAATAATCTCCGCAGGCTTTGGAGTTTCTGCTTTCTTTTCCGCAGGCTTAGAATCTGTATTTTTTGAAGCTGCTGAATATGCAGCTTTTTTAGCCTGTTTCTCGGCTTCACGCTTTTCACGGAGAGACATTTTCTTTTTCATATTTACACATCCTTTACAATTGCGAAGTCCTTTAGTCATTGCTGACATAAAGGACTTTTGTTTTGGTGTATGGAAATGGTTTTGAGTTTTCATGCAGAACCAGCCTGAAGCTGTTTTAGAGTAGTGTAAATCCACACTACTATAGTTCCGAAGACTTCGACATCGACTTCAACCAGCAGTTTTATAGTAGTGCAAATTTACACTACTATAGTTCCTGTAACAAATGTATTAGCTATATTTGGAGTTTTAGAGTAGTGTAAATTCACACTACTATAGTTCTCAAAGTAGCCAAAACACAACAGCACATTTTATGCACTCTGACCATATTATGTTTCAAGCAAACTCTGATTTAATAATATTTTATCATATTTCAGCACTTATGTCAACACTATGTAGTTGAAATCGACAATCAGCAAGGCGAAGTACGCCTTGCCAATTGTGAGTATGATCAACTAATGCCAGTCACCCCCATAAAAACAGTGTTTCACGGCTTAGTTGCTGCGATGAGTCAGAGCGTGTCCTACTACAGCAACCAAAGCATCATCAACTGGACCAGGAACAGGGTCAGGTGAAAGCACATAGAGCAGAACGATCAATACGATAAGAAACCTCAGTGTGCTGTTGGTGTTGTTGTTCTCCATACAAATACCCTCCATTCATGTACCTAGTAAAGGTACGGTCTTCATGTTTACATACCTCTTATGATTATACGAAAACGTTTAAGCAGGCGGTATTATTACAACTATTCTGAGATTTATTTCCAAGAATGCAATAAGCATTTTTAGCATAGAATCCCCTTTATCCCTTATATCATTTACCACGTTTCCCTTTGTTGATTATATTATAGCATACTATTTTCCATTAATCATATAAAAAAGTCTGCGCACATTATGAAACTTTTCAAAGTTGAATCAGTAACGGCCTTCTAATAATGTAGTATTGAAAGAAGATATCTGCAATTCTGAGGCGAAAAAGCCTATGAGAGCTAGTTTAATTCTCATAGGCTTTGCGCTATGTACTAATCTTTTGTGATTTTTAAATATTCTTCAAGAGTACCTGTATAGTCTGTAGAAGTTTTAGCGTAATATGTCATGACTGTTGTGGCATCTCGTCCGTCAATGATACTGTCTTTATTTACATCGGCTGCGTTCCTCTGTTCTTCACAATATTTTGATTTTTGTCCAGTGGATGTTTTGGCATATTCCGTTAGAATATCTGTTGCATCTCGACCGTCAATTATATTATCACCATTGACATCGCCTAACGAATACATCATAGTAACAGTTTTTGATGTGGTTAGCCTTGCTGATGTTGTAACAGAAGTTGAAGGTCCGCCTGTTGTCAGCCTCGCTGACGTTGTGACAGAAGTTGAAGCTCTGCCTGTTGTCAGCCTTGCTGACGTTGTGACAGAAGTTGAAGGTCTGCCTGTTGTCAGTCTTGCTGATGTTGTGACAGAAGTTGAAGGTCTGCCTGTTGTCAATTCAGGAGAAGTTGTGGTAGTGGAAGATACTTCTCCTATTGCGACGAAAGGAATATAGTTAGATTTAGCGTATGTCTCAGCATAAGAGCCACTATATCCTTTTAAAGTTACTTTATCACAATGCGTAAATGCATCTGCTCCAATATTTGTTACACTTGCAGGTATTATAACTTCGTTAAGTTGGTTACAATAATTAAATGCTTTCTCTTCAATACTTGTAACGCTATCAGGGATAGTAATTTTAGTAAGTCCATAGCAGCCCGAAAATGCATATCTACCGATACTTTTAACGTTTTTAGGTATTAAGATTTCGGTTAAGCGGCTACAATAACACATAGAAAAGGTATAATCATTTATACGTATAACGCTATCGGGGATTTTTATGTCATAAAGACTTGTACATCCAGAAAATGCACTACCACCAATGCTAGTAACACTATCTGGGATTTCTATTTTTTTAATTCCTTGGCACCCTGTAAAAGCACCATTGCAACCATAAAAAGCAAAAGAACCTATATTTTTTATTCCATCTGATAGTTTTATAGTTTTGATATTTGAGTTTTGTGTAAACCACGGCGCATCATTGAAATAAGAATTGTAATTATACATATCGCCTTTACCGTTTATTGTCAGTGTACCAGTTGCCTCATCCAAACTCCATGTTAAATTATCGCCACATTTTTGGCTGTTATCATATGATGCTGCAAGAGTAAATAATTCATTAATATTGATTTGATAAAAACGGTTTAATGAATCTGCATACATCATTATCGATGCGCTTAATACAGTTGCTATTATTCTTTTGAATTTCATATAAACCACCTCTCAACCAATGATTATATTTTTTACCAATAAATTAATGATTATCATTTCTTATAACGATATCTTGTTCCACGTCCGACTAGTTCGTCAGCTTTAGAACTTGATATATTCTTTTTATGATTATCTTTAATAGTACTTGCCGAATAGCTTCCCTGTTCATGAATAACTCCAGTTTTTTTATTTAATACATAACTGGTAGAATAATCATAATCAGATAAGCGTTCTTCCTTATGCTTTTTTATAGTTTTGATTAGATGATATATTTGCAAAATAATAATTGCTATAAGAATAAGAATTATTATTTTGCCGTAAACAAAATAAAGTCCAAAAACGATAAGATATACTAGTAACCATATTATGCGTTTTATAGTCCCAAAGATAAATTGCAATATAACCTTGAATACTTTAATTGTAATTGGTATGATAAGGATGCCAAAAATAACTTTGATTAACATAAATGTCATCCCCTTTTCAAGATAACATTGATGGCCATCAATATGGATGCGCAGAGACTGCGCTATAAGTCTATCAAGAATGCCTATGGATTCCTCAGGGCGGTGCTGAACGCTAATGACATAGACCTGAATCTGTCAAGTATCCGACTTCCAAAGAAAGAAATAAGAGAACGAAAGCTGCCTACGGCAAACGAGGTCTATCGAATCATTAAAGGTACTGACAGTGAACTTCCAGTACTTCTTGCAATGTGGCTGTCACTGCGTATCGGAGAAGTTGCAGGTTTACAGTTCAATGATGTAGATGCCGAACGTCAGTGTTTGTATATCAGACGTGAAATAGTTAAGGTTGACAATGGCTGGGCAGAGGTTGACCACTGTAAAACTGAGAAGAGTGTCCGCAGCGTAAACCTCCCCATACATATCTATCAGCTTATCGAAGCTATCCCTCACAGAAAAGAAACTGATCGCATACTTAATGTTACGCCAAATACCATAAGAAAGAGATTCAAGAAACTGCTCAGGGCCAACGGCATTGAAGATATACACTTTCATGATTGCCGTCACATTTTTGCAAGTACTGCTGCCATGCTCAATGTGCCTGAGAAGTATGCTATGGAAATGGGCGGCTGGAGTACTCCCGATGTTTATAAGAACGTATATCAGGAGACTTTTGACAGCGAGCGCAGGAAAGCCGACAGTATCATTGATGAATACTGGAATAAGGTAATCGAGCAAGAGAGTTGATATGAGAAAAAGTCCGTGATACGCTCACGGACTTTATT
>ACOK01000101.1 GCA_000174895.1 Ruminococcus flavefaciens FD-1 | reverse complement strand
TAAATGAGTATCAGGATTATTACACTGTGGCTTTTTTGTATCAATTTATTTTCCGGATAGTATATTTTTCATCATTTAATACACTTTTAATTCAATTACTGCCTAAATTATGGTGAAGCTATTGAACATCGCTTAAATATATGCTATAATATAATTATAGGGCTTCCCTGTGAAACGTTTAAAACAGGAAGCAGTTACATAATAAAGGAGAGAAAACTATGAAAAAATACCTCAGGAAAATTTCGGCTATCCTCGGCTGTTCTGTTGCACTCACCTGTTCAGCCGCTCTGAACGCTGTGGCTTCTGTAGAGCCAAATCCCGTCATAAGCCGTGGAGTTCCCGCTTATTCGGGCGCAAATCCCTATACGGCAGTTGCAGGAAATGATGAGCATTATTTCTCTTTCTGGACAGGCACATCCCCCGATTACCTCGCTTATGACCTCTCAAAGGTACCTGAAGAAGAAAGAGAGACTGTCCTCGCTGTGTGGTACAACGTCAGCTCATACGATCAGATCGGAAATTACAAAAGCCGTAATATGGAGCCTTCAGACTACACCATCGAGGTAAACTCCGCTGAGGGCGGCACTTACCCCGAAAGCGGCTGGAAGGTAGTGGAGACTGTGAAAGACAACACTCTCTGCTCCCGTCAGCACGTTGTGGATATGAAGGGCTTCAACTGGATACGCATGAACATCAGCAAGTCCGACGGCAAGGATAACGGCCAGATACAGCTGAATATGGACATTCACAACGTTACGGACGGCGTTTCCGACAGCTGGCTTTTCCTCGGAGACTCCATCACAGCAGGCGGTATGAACAACTGCTACGGAACGGGCTTTGCCACACATCTGCACAATATCGATGAGCGCTACTTCCCCGTACAGGAAAACGGCGGAATCGGCGGTATTACTTCAACTGACGGCAAAAACAACATCGACCGCTGGCTCTCGTCATGCAACAGCAGATTCGTCAGCATCGCCTATGGCACCAATGACGCATGGGGCAACCAGACAGGCGCTGAGAAATACTATGAGAACACCAAGTACATGATAGATGCCGTTATCAAGGCAGGAAAAGTTCCTGTGCTTCCGAAGATACCTTTCTCCACCGAAAAGGGCGTGGCTGATTATCTGCCGCAGTACAACGCAATGGTGGACAAGCTGTGGGATGAGTACGGCGATAAGCTTATCCACGGCGCTGACCTTGAAACTTACCTGAAGGAAAATCCCGATTATCTGGGCCCTGACGGAGTTCATCCCAACTCTGAGGGCTATGAGGCTATGAGGAAATACTGGGCTGAGACCATGTACGAAAACGTTTACAAGGCTGATACTCCCGAGCCTGTTACCACTACATCCGAAACCACAACTGCGACCGAAACCACCACAACTGCCGCTGAGACTACCACTACAACAGCCGAAAGCAATATTCTCTACGGCGACGCAAATCTTGACGGAAATGTGGACGTATCAGATGCAGTTCTCATCATGCAGTCGCTGGCTAATCCCTCAAAGTACAAGCTCACAGAACAGGGACGCAAAAACGGTGATGTTCAGGGCGGTGAAGACGGTATCACTGTCGGGGATGCGCTTTCCATTCAGAAGTACAAATTAGGCCTTATCAGTGAGCTTCCCGATAAGGAGTCATAATTTAAGCCGTAAACTTAAATCATCACAAAAATTTTACATTCTCTTAGCTTAAAAGCTATTGACACAGCACTGTGAATGGCTTATAATAAGGATGAGAGGCAGCTTGTTCAATTTAGGCAATGAATTAAGCTGGACATGGGCAGACGTAAATAAATATGCCCTATTTTACAGGAGGTCGATAAACATGAAAAAATTCAAGAAGGCTGTGGCTATTGCCGCCGCAGCAGCTATGACAGCTGTTCAGTTTGCTTCCGCAGGCGTTCAGAACGTCTTTGCAGCCGAGGCTACAGTGTTCCCTTACACCATCGAAGGCGAGGATATGGAAGGCGCTGAACTCTGGACTCAGAACTACGGTCCCGCACCTAAGGAATGGTCAGGCAAGGGATTCGCTTACCTTACAAACGGCACTTTCTCATTCACTGTAAACGCTCCCGAGGACGGTATGTATGATGTTTCCATCAAGGCTATCCAGGTACTCAACGAGGAGGGCAGAATGCAGACTTGTTCCGTTAACGGCAGCGAAAAGATGACAAATATGCCCTATAGTGCAGACTGGGTAGATTTCGATTTCGGTACCTTCCGCATGAACAAGGGCGAGAACACCATCGAATTCCCAAGTAAATATGGATATATGGCTATTGATACTGTTACTGTCACAAAGGCAGAAAAGCACGATTACTCCAAGGCTGACGGCACTTGCGTTGACGCTAAAGCAACCGCTGAGACACAGGCTCTCATGTCTTACCTCAAGAGCGTTTACGGCAAGCACATAATCTCAGGTCAGCAGGAAATATACGGCGGCGGACACAGCGGCAACTATGAGTGGGAGAACGAGTTCCTCGAAGACCTCACAGGTAAAGTTCCTGCTATCCGTGGTCTTGACTTCATGAACTACAATCCTCTCTACGGCTGGGAGGACGGTACTACCGAACGTGCTATCAAGTGGGTCAAGGAGCGCAACGGCATACTTACTGCTTCATGGCACATCAATGTCCCTATCGATTTCGAGAACTACACTCTTGGCGATGAGGTTGACTGGAAAGAGTGTACATACAAGAACTATCAGGCTTCAAACAGCACTTTCAACACAGCTAACGTCCTCAAGGAAGGCTCAAAGGAACGTGAATATTTCGAGGAAGCTATGAAGATGCTGGCTGAACAGCTCAAGAAACTCCAGGACGAGAATGTCCCGATCATTTTCCGTCCTCTCCACGAAGCACAGGGCAATGACGGTCTCTACGGCGACGGCACTGCATGGTTCTGGTGGGGCGACAGAGGTCCAGAGGTATACAAGGAACTCTGGAAGCTTCTCTATACCACACTGACCGAGAAGTACGATCTCCACAACATCATCTGGGAGTTCAACAGCTACGATTACGAAAGCTCTCCTAAGTGGTATCCCGGCGACGAGTACGTTGACATCGTGGCTTACGATAAGTACAACGTAGAGTATAACCGTGGCGACGGCAAGAGCGGCGGTCCTAACCTTCTTGCTATCGCAGGAAAGTTCCACTCACTCTATCAGCTGACAAACGGCAAGAAAATGGTCGCTATGGCTGAAAACGACACTGTTCCCGCTCTGGACAATATCCTCGTGGAAGATGCAGGCTGGCTCTACTTCTGCCCGTGGTATGACGGCGGTGAGGACGGCGGTACTGCTTTCCTCGGTGAGAATTACCAGGATCACGCTGAACTGACGAAGATGTATCAGAGCGAATACTGCATCACTCTTGACGAACTTCCCGAAGACCTATACTCATCCAAAGGGAGCACACCAGCACCTGTCACCACAGCAGCAACCACAACCACTTCTTCTGCAACAACAGTTCAGACAACTACAACTTCTGCTCCGAAGAGCAGTGAGAACGTGCTTTACGGCGACGCAAACTGCGACAAGACAGTAGACCTTTCAGACGCTGTACTTATCATGCAGTCACTTTCAAATCCATCCAAGTACAAGCTGACCGAAGAAGGCAAGGCAAATGCTGACTGTGCAGGCAGCGGCGACGGCGTTACAAATACCGATGCTCTGGCTATACAGAAGTTTATGCTCCAGCTTATCGACAAGCTCCCTGAACTTTAATTGAAGTAAAGGGCATACAGTATTTGTCAGAACCGAGCATTATTGAAAAATGATCCATAACGTTGTTCGTGACGTCACGAACGTTATGTTAACAGAATTTTTCCAAAACTAAAAAGCACCTGTAACCGCTGAAAAAACAGCAGTTGCAGGTGCTTTTCTTATATATTTACTTTTCTGAGCAGAATTCAACTTTTTCGCCGTTGAGTATCATGTTTGTGGTACGGACAGCGCACATCTTTCCGCACATTGAGCAAGTATGACGGTCAGCAGGAGGTGTGCTCTCGAAGTACTCCTTCGCCTTTTCGCCGTCAACTGCTATCTCGAACATCTTGTCCCAGTCAACCTCATGACGAGCCTCAGCCATAGCGTTGTCACGGTCTCTTGAATGAGGCACGCCCTTTGCGATATCAGCAGCGTGTGCAGCGATACGGCTTGCGATGATGCCTTCCTTTACATCGTTTACATCAGGAAGTCTCAGATGCTCGGCAGGTGTTACGTAGCAGAGGAAGTCCGCACCGCTTGCAGCAGCGATAGCTCCGCCGATAGCTGAAGTGATATGGTCGTAGCCCGGGAAAATATCGGTAACAAGAGGTCCGAGAACATAGAAAGGAGCGTTGTGGCAGATACGCTTCTGAAGCTTCATGTTAGCCTCTATCTCATTCATTGCCATATGTCCGGGTCCCTCTACCATTACCTGTACATCCTTAGCCCATGCACGTTCTGTCAGTGCGCCAAGCTCGATAAGCTCGGATATCTGACCTGCGTCTGTAGCGTCGTCGATACATCCGGGACGGAGTGCGTCGCCGAGACTGATAGTGCAGTCGAACTCACGGAGTATGTCAAGAACTTCATCATAATGCTCGTAGAACGGATTCTCGTTGCCTGTCATCATCATCCACGCAAACAGCAGTGAACCGCCACGGGAAACAATGTTCATCTTTCTCTTGTCACGCATGAAAGCTTCAACAGCACGGCGGTTGATACCTGCATGGATAGTCATGAAGTCAACGCCTTCTTCAGCGTGAGCACGTACAACTCTCAGGAAGTCCTCGGCTGTTATCTCAAGCAGGTCTTTCTCAAGGTAGCCGATAGCGTCGTACATAGGAACTGTACCTATCATAGCAGGCGATTTAGCGATGAGTTCCTGTCTGAATGTATTGGTCTTGCCGTAGTTTGAGAGGTCCATGATAGCCTCTGCACCGAACTTATGAGCAAGGTCTACCTTCTGCATTTCCACATCGTAGTTCTTTGCATCGCCTGAGATACCGAGGTTCACGTTTATCTTGGTACGCATTTTAGTACCGATACCCTCGGGAGAAATTGCCTTGTGGTTTATATTACACGGGATACAGACCTCACCCTTTGCAACGAGTGCACGAAGCTCCTCCGGCTCGATATATTCCTTCTTTGCCACTACTTCCATTTCGGGAGTGATAATGCCCTTCTTAGCGGCTTCCATCTGTGTACTGTAGTTTCTCATTATTATTTCCTCCATAATGGAGTCGGGAGTGTCAGGGGAAGATGATCACTCCCGACATCCCGTTATTATTTCTTAACAAATATTTTCTTTGCGGCAGCGCACATCAGAACAGTTGCCGCCATGTCGGGCAGAGTATTTCCCACAGGGATATCCACCCTCATAAGTACCCTGTAGAGTGCAAATCCCAGCACCCACACGATACAGCTTATTATGTCGAAGCTCTTGTCTGAGCTGTCTTTTTTCAGTATGAAATAGTCAGCTATCTGCACAGCTATCATAGGTGCGAACACCGAGCCGATGAGATAGAGGAAATCGGTTATATCATCCATAGGGAAGATGACTGCTCCGAGAGTTCCTATAACAGCAGCTGCAATGGCTATCCACTTGCCTTTCAGCTTTGAGAAAATGGATTCGCCCGAAATACCTGCGGAATATGCGTCAAGGAATGTTGTGGTAACTGTGGAGAATACCACTATAAGAAGTCCTGCTATGCCAAAGCCTGCCTTCACCATTATCTGTGCGATGTCGGATTCAGCGGTAAATATAGCGGCGCCCATTCCGATAGCGTACATCCAGCAGCTTATAACTCCGTACACAACGGCACTTACAGCTGTAGCTGCAACAGGCTTTTCAGCCTCTCTTGTGTAGTCGCTGATAAGGGGCAGCCATGAAAGCGGCATTGCCACTGAAAGCTCAACAGCAGCTCCGAAGCTCATGCTCTCATCAGAGACAGGGAGTTCACTGCCGTCGAAGAAGATTATCTTGCAGAGTATCAGGGTCAGTATGAACAGTGCCGCCATTGCAACTGTATTCACCTTGCCCAGATTGTTGATTCCTATGAGTATCCACAGGATGATAAGTCCTCCTATGACCAGACACCACAGCCATCGTCCCGCACTGAAGATACCGTCTGCAGCAAGTGCGCCGTCGTATATCATTATAGCAGTCCAGCCCACAAGCTGAAGCACATTAAGGGCTGAGAAGAATATACCGCCCTTGCTTCCGAAACTCATCTTTACTGTTTCCATAGCACTTTTGCGTGTCCTGCCGCCGATAAGTCCTGCAAGGAAAAGCATGGTGCAGCCGATAATATGGCCGATTATAACTGCGAGAAGGCCTTTTCCGAATCCCAGGGGAGCGAAATACGTTCCCGTTATTATCTCAGCAATGGAAACTCCTGCGCCGAACCATATCAGTCCGTTTTCGTAGATCGAGGTGCGCTTCTTCTCCATCACTTGCTCTCCTTTGCGTTGAGAGCGAAAGCGTGGTCCATAGGTCCGCTTCCCTTTCCGAGGTCAAGCATAGCAGCAAGTGCGCCTGAGATGTAGTCCTTGGCATTTTCAACCGCTTCTTCAAGAGTCTGACCCTTTGCAAGATTTGCGGCGATAGCGCTTGAAAGCGTACAGCCCGTACCGTGGGTGTTGGGATTGTCGATGCGCTTTCCTCTGAACCATTTGTAGGAAGTTCCCGAGAAAAGAAGGTCGTTTGCGTCGCTGAGACTGTGGCCGCCTTTGCAAAGCACAGCACAGCCGAGTTCTTTGCTTATCTTTTCAGCAGCAGCTATCATGTCATCCTCACTGGTTATCCTCTCACCTGTCAGCACTTCGGCTTCGGGGATATTGGGAGTGATCACCGTGGCGATGGGGAGAAGTTCCCTTTTCAGTGTATCCACTGCATCGTCTGCGATAAGCTTTGAGCCGCTGGTAGCCACCATTACTGGGTCAACGACAATGTTTTCCGCCTTGTAGAAGCGGAGCCGATCAGCGATCACAGAGATAAGTTCTGCGGAAGCGACCATGCCTATCTTTACAGCATCGGGACGAATGTCCGTGAAAACTGCGTCTATCTGCATGGAAAGAAATTCAGGTGTGACTTCCATGATACCCGTAACGCCTGTGGTATTCTGGGCAGTAAGGGCGGTGACAGCGCTCATAGCGTATACACCGTTCATGGTCATTGTCTTGATATCAGCCTGAATTCCAGCGCCTCCGCAGGAATCACTTCCTGCGATCGTTAATGCTGTTTTTTTCATAATCATACCTCCAGCAAAAACTTTTTATTTAGCGGCATAAAGTGGTGCCCCCGATATACCGCTGAACCAAAAAAGCGCACCCGTTGGGTACGCTCAGATATACAGATATCTCCCTACGTTGGCATTACCCAAATCAGGTCATAGGTCGGGACTAACGGCCCCCTCTCAGCCTGCAACACAAGCTCCCTTTTTCCGGTTCTTTATTATTATACCACTTTCGGGAAAAAAGTCAAGGGCTGAACACAGAATCGAGCGGAAATCGGTTAATGCTATGGATGATTCGGATAGGGAATTGACATCTTATTATGCATCAAATTTAATTGAAATCGCAGCTAAAGGTAAGCCAAAGAGGAACACCTCTTGGAGGATGGGGAGAGGGGAAAAGAAAACCCAAAACAAAAGTCGGCATTCCCCTCTCCCCCTCCTCCAGTCGGTTTTCCTCTCTGGACTCTCTTTTCCCTCAACCTCCACCTCCTCACCTCTTGCCGACTTTTACTTTTTTCATATGTCTTACATTGTCTGAATGCGGAACGGTAGTTTAGTAAGGGCGAACGCTCAAGCATTAAGCCTTACCATAAAAAAGCAAAAGTCGGCAAAGAGGGGGAAGGTTAAGGATGGGGAGTGCAGAGGGGAAAACTAAAGGAAGGGGGAGAAATGCCGACTTTTACTGCGGTTTTCTCTTTCTCCCCCTTCCTTTTGGTTTCCCCTTTGCATGAAATGCGGCGGTGTCTCCTTCTCCAAGAGGTGTTCCTCTTTGGCTTACCTTTAGCTGCAATTACATATAAAAGTTGATGGAAAAAATAGATCTACTTGCATAAGTTGCAGCGCAAACAGCTTCCCCTTGACATTTCGCCAAAAAGTGGTATAATATCTAATGACAAAAAAATAACAATGGAGGACTATATGAGTACATTCCGTAAACAGCATATGTCTATCGACTGGCACGATATGATCGACACCGAAAACATTATCCCTGCCACTAAGGCATCTTTAAAGGAGAAATCCCTCCTTGTGGGCCGTGTGGGACTAATGATGCTTTCCGTTGGTACAGGCGCATGGAGAGTCCGTGCTTCCATGAACAAGATCTCCCGTGCCCTTGGTATTACCTGCAATGCCGATATTGGCCTGCTCTCCATCGAGTACACCTGCATCGAAAACGGTGAGACCTTTACAAATGCTATTTCGCTCAATACCACAGGCGTCAATACCGACAAGCTCAACGAACTCGAAAGCTTTACCGACGGCTTCGCTGAAAGAGCAGGAAAATACTCCATGGAACAATTCCACATGATACTCGATAAGTTCGCCGAAATGAAAGGCAACTACAAGTCGTGGGACCTTGGCCTTGCTTCGGGACTTGCCTGCTGTGCTTTCACTTTTCTCCTCGGAGGCGGAATTTTCGAGATGATAGGCGCTTTCATCGGCGCAGGCACGGGAAACTTCGTCCGCCGCAAGCTTCTTGAACGTCATATCACCCTCCTCGGAAATGTATCTGTCAGCGTAGCGGCTGCCTGTACTGCATATGTGCTTTTCATCAAGCTGGCAGAGCTTATCTTCGGTATTTCCGATATACATCAGGCCGGCTACATCTGCTCAATGCTTTTCATTATCCCCGGATTCCCCCTTATCACAGGCGGCATCGACCTTGCAAAGCTTGATCTGCGGTCGGGACTTGAACGTATCACCTACGCACTTATTATAATAGTAACGGCAACTATGACAGGCTGGGCTGCGGCTACGGTATTCCGTTTCGCCCCCGCAAACTTTGAAGAACAGCAGATAGAGCCGCTGATGATGCTGGTCTTCCGCCTTATCACAAGCTTCCTCGGTGTATACGGCTTCTCGCTGATGTTCAACAGCCCGAGACGTATTGCCGCAACAGCAGGCTGCATCGGAATGATAGCAAATACTCTCAGGCTTGAACTTATCGACTTTGCCGAAATGCCCGTAGGTGCTGCGGCTTTCATCGGCGCTCTTTCCGCAGGACTTATGGCATCAGCTCTGAAAAAGTGGATAGGCTGGCCGAGAATAACTCTTACCGTTCCTTCCATTGTTATTATGGTGCCCGGAATGTTCATGTATAAGGGCATCTACTACATAGTTCTCAACGATATCGCAACGGGAGGGCTGTGGCTTACAAAGGCTTTTCTCATCGTCCTGGCACTTCCCCTGGGACTTATTGCCGCCCGTATCCTCACTGATAATAACTTCCGCAAGAGTTCGTAATTATAAAAGCGACACCGCACAAAGATCAGTTTTTCTTTGTGCGGTGTTTTCTTATTAATTCAGCCTATGAAGACAAGCTTTTTATATCATTTGCTTTTATATAATTATCTTTCTTTTGTTTTTATCTGTACGTCTTTCCGGCTCTTACTTCCTGTATTTCCGCCATATCAGAGCGGCGAGAACAAGGATCACTGCGGCGGCGAAGAGCCACGGATTCACTTTCGTGCCGCCGTCAGTAAATGTGAAAAGGTCGAATTTCTTCAGCTTTGTACGCATGAACAGATCCATTACCAGATAAGATATTGAAACCATGTATCCGATGACTGCATTATCACCTACAGCGGCGCAGAATGTTCCGAGAGCTCCCAGAGCAAGGGCACTTCCGATGGTGCTTACGAAAAGTCTTGCAGTGACCTGCGAGTCATTGCAGCGCATACAAAGTGCAAGTGCTCCCACAAGTGCAGCTGTAAGAGCGGCTGAGAGGATGATCCTCAGCAGGCACACCAAAGTATGGCTTATCTTCTTTGACTTCACCACATCATAGATGCTTTCATTCTGCTCGGGCATGAATACGGGAGTCATAAGGATCATTCCTATGACAGGAGAAATTATCTCCAGCGGAATTGCGGCCATCCTCTCGTCAAGTCCCGAAAATCCGAATACAGCAGGTGCAGCAAGAAGCAGTACGACCGCCGCCAGATAGTGGATAAGGAAATTATGCTTTGCGTCTGAGAATACCACCTTCGCCAAACAGCCTGATACCATTGAATCTTCCTCCTCTCTTCAGATTGTAAACATATGCAGCAGCGCAGACCAGTACCAGCGCCAGAAGCATATAGAATATACGGTTGAACACGAAATCATTGTAAGTTTCCATGAATGCGCTGCGGTGATAGAGAGTATTGTGACGGCACATAAGTCCGAATTTGGTGATATCACCGTAAAGGTTATTACTTCCCGACATAAGGCTGAGGAAAGCCCATACTCCCTGTACAGCTATTGCTATTCCTGCTGAGAATATTTCCGTGAGCAGCATACCAACAGCAGTAACTATCATTATTTCGGGCAGCAGCCAGAATACAGGAGTAGTGAACATGAAGTGCATTTTCAGTTCCTCTCCGCTGTATACTACAGATGCCTGAACAGCGGCAATTATCATTGTTATAAGTACGGGTATGAACATTGTTGTAACGAGAGCGGCGTATCTTGTGAATGTAAGTCTGAGTGATGAGATTTTTCTTGAATACACAAGTTCGGTCATTCTTCGTCTTCTGTCAGCTGCGGTAAATGCAGCAGCAACAAATACGGGGATAAGTGCAAGATCGATGCCTGTGTAGTCGCAGAAAAGGCGTGAGAGCGCACCGGCCATAGTGTCTTCTGCGATGGAATCTTCGTACTCCTTTACAGCCTCCTCATAGGTCATAGGAACAAGGGCGAAATTGTTTGCAAGGGAATCAACAGCATAGAATGAACCGCCTCCCAGTATATCGTCTATTGCCCCCATTATCTCAACGAATCTGTCGTAAGACACGTTCTTATCAACTATCATTGTATTAAAAACATACTCAGGATAGGTACTCAGACCGTGTTCTACATAGTTTATCTGTGCTTCGTCCATGAACTCTGCAATTCCCTCATGGTTGGTGCCTGTAAGTTCCTGAATGTATTTCTCGACCATCTCTCTGTCACTTTCGTCAAGGCTGACTGCTTTGTAAAATCCGACAGGATAGCATATGTATCGGTTTGAAGCGAATTCTCCCATCAGTGCGTTTATAGCGCCGTCCATGATGAGTTCGGGGTCTTCCACTGCCTTTGTGCCGTAGTCCTGTTCGTATGCGGAAGGAGGACCTTCATAATACTTTGAATCTGAGTAGTAATTCGTGAAGAACATCAGCGCCAGAATAATACAGTATATCCAGAAAGACAGCGAACGTGCGACTTTTTTGCATTCCTTGAAAAATAACATTATTCCTCACCGCCTTTCACTTCACAGCCGCAGCTGTGGAGACAGTACATATAAGCGCCCTCAAGGTCAGGCTCGGTAAGTACAGCGTTAGGCAGATCGGGTTCAGCATCCGAGACCAGTCTGACAGTGGTATACTCATTCTGCTGAAGAATGCCTGTAACGATGTACTCTTTTTTTATCTGAGGAAGGAACTGCTTTTCAACGTTTGCGGTATATATATGACCTCTTGCATTATCGAGGAGCTGCTGAACAGTGCCGTTCCAGAGAATTTTACCTGAATCCATTATAGCTACCTGTTCGCATGAAGCTTCTATATCGGCAACTATGTGAGTGGAAAGAATAACGATCCTGTTTTCTGCAACTTCGCAGAGAAGATTGCGGAAACGTATTCTCTCCTCGGGGTCAAGGCCTGCTGTAGGCTCATCGACGATCAGTACCTTCGGGTCATGAATGAGAGCCTGAGCAATACCGAGACGGCGCTTCATACCGCCTGACAGCTCCTTGACTTTTTTGCGGCGGTGCTCATTGAGATTGACTTTCCTGAGCAGACTGTCCACACGCTTTTTTCTTTCATCTTTCGGAATGCCCGAGAGAGCACCGAGATAATCAAGAGCCTCGTCAGTCCTCATATTCGGGTACATGGAGAAATCCTGCGGCAGATAGCCTGTCATTGCTCTTATCTCGCTCTCCTTTTCAATAGGGACTCCACAGACTGTGATCCTGCCGTTTTTCTTTTTGTGTATAGCAGCAAGAGTCTTCATGAGAGTTGTTTTTCCTGCGCCGTTTCGTCCGAGAAGTCCGAACATACCTTTTTCAATTGTAAGGTCGATATCGAACAGCGCCTGCTTGCGTCCGTAGTACTTGTTCATTTTTGTGATTACTATTTTGTTATCCATATTGTCTCCTCCTAAAAAATAATGACATGATAGCTTTTCTTATCATGTCATTATTATAAAGTTCAATTATCAATTATTTATCTGATTTTCAGATTTTTTTACAGAAAATTTTGCGGTTACTTTTCCGCCGCCGTTTTCGTTGTTTTCGATGACGATATCTCCCCCGTTCTTGCGGCAGAGAAGTTTGCATATGTACAGACCCAGACCGAAATGCTCCTTGTCGTTGTCATTGCCTGCACGGTAGAAAGGCTGCCACGCTTTGCGTATCGCTTCATCGGAGAAGCCCTTTCCGTCGTCGGAAATGATTATTTCCATCTCCTCCTCGCTGACCGTTGCAGTACATTCCACACGGCTTCCGGCATACCTGAGAGCGTTTGACACCAGATTGAGGAAGACCTGCATTACAAGCTCCATATCAGTGTAGACTACTGTTCCATTTTCTCCATAGGAAGCAAAGGAGAATTTATCCTCACCGCAGAGAAGCCTTCCGTTTTCCTCCAGCTGAGTGCAGATTTTACCAAATGTAATATCGTTTACATCGGGTATTATATCCTCCAGCTTATGAAGACTGCTCATCTTGTCGGTATAATTTCCCAGACGTTCGATCTGCCCCGACATCTTTGAAAGGATGTCCGCCTGCTTTTCGGGGCTGAGTTTGCCATTGAACTGTTCTATCAGCTCCATGTATCCCTTCAGCACGGTTATAGGAGTTCGCAGGTCGTGAGAAAAGGCTGAGTTAAGGCGTTTGCGCTCCTCAAGTGACTTCCAGAGCTTGTAGTTGCTTGAGTAGAGATTCTTTCGCATTTCCTCAAAGGAGACGCAAAGCTTGCCGAGTTCGTTTTCTGAATCGCTCTCTACTTTGAAGTCGAGGTCGTCGCCGAGTATCTTCTCCGATGCCCTTGTCAGCGTGTCAACAGGCTTTTTTATTTCTCTGCGGTAGAATCCCGAAGCGGCAAACCACAGACAGGCCGCAGCCCACAGAGGTATGAGGATTATCCTTGCGTAGCAGAAAATGTAATAGATCCAGATATTATCCGGGTCATTCCCTGATTCGGATATGAGCGCTGCCATATCGCTGTATGAATAGATGTTCTCATATTTCGCCTTGTACCAGTCCTGAAGATAAATCGACAGGCCTTCTATCAGCATTCCGCCGATGATACATAAAGCAAGGCAGGGCAGAAGATATCTTATAAATGATGAGCGGAGGCTTTTTATTTTATCCATTTGTACCCCATTCCCCAGACAGTTCCCAGATGGCTGTCTTCACTGTATTTGCCAAGTTTAGCACGTATCCTGCGGATATGCTCGGCTATTACGGAACTGTCGCCCTCGGCGTCGTAGCCCCATATCTTCTCGTATATCCTTTCCTTGTCGAAAACCTGACCTGCGTTAAGAGACAGCAGCTCGATAATGCCGTATTCCTTTTTGGTAAGGTCAAGCTGTTCATCCTTGCAGGAAACAGTCTTTTCGGTGTAGTTCACCACGGTATCACCGAAGAATCTGACATTTGATGCTGCGGTTGAGCGATGATCACGGCGGATATGAGCGGCAATTCTTGCTCCAAGTTCATCGAGGGAGAAAGGCTTGAGAATGTAGTCATCGCCTCCTGAAGCGAATCCCTGTATCTTGTCCTCGTCCTCTATCCTTGCAGTGAGGAAAAGTATGGGGCAGCTTACATGGTCCCTGACTTTCCGACAGACCTCAAAGCCGTCGGCTTCGGGCATATTCACATCGAGAAGCATGAGGTCGGGTGATTTTGAAGCCTGTTCGATGGCTTCAGCGCCGTTATTCGCCGTAAAAACGCAGTAGCCTTTGAGTTCGAGATAATCTTTCAGCAGGCTCACAACGTCCTTTTCGTCGTCAGCCACAAGTATTTTATACATAGGGTCACATCCTTTTGGAATTTATGTTATAATGATTAGTTTTATCAATAGTTAGTATAATACGGGATTATAAAATAATTATCAACTTTTTCAAAAAATAAAAGCAAGACAGAGAGGGACAAACCTTTCCTCAGAAAGATTTGTCCCCGATAAATTCATATAAGACAGCACCGCCGTTAAAGAATGACTTTTAGTTGCTGTACTTAGGCTCACAGGTGAGATTTATGCCAAGGCGCTTGAAGATGCGCTCGTCTACCTGTGAGAGTATAACTGTTGAATGCACCTCACAGCCCCAGAGTTTGGATATCTGAGCCATGGCCTTCTTTGCATTCTCGTCGGTATTTGCACATATAGAAAGAGCAAGGAGAGTTTCGTCTGTATGAATGTGCGGATTGTTGTTGCCGAGATGATTTACCTTCAGGTCCATGATAGGCTCGATAACATGAGGCGACATAAGCAGTATATCATCATCAATACCTGCGAAATACTTCAGCGCATTGAGCAGAAGTGCTGATACAGCGCCGAGGAGGTCCGAAGTCTTTCCTGTGAGGATAGTGCCGTCAGGAAGCTCCATAGCAGCAGCAGGGCCGCCTGTTTCCTCTTCCTTTTTCAGTGCAGCAGCTACAACCTTTCTGTCCTCAGTTGTAACATTTGCCTGCTTCATGAGGATCTCCAGTTTCAATACCTCATCCTCGGAGATAAGGCCTTTCTTGTTATCGCACATTGCAACATAGTAGCGGCGGATTATCTCGTCTCTTGCAGCCTTGCAGGTAACTTCGTCGTCGATGATGCAGTTTCCTGCCATATTTACGCCCATATCAGTGGGCGACTTGTAAGGAGATTCGCCCAGTATCTTCTCAAACATAGTGTTGAGTACAGGGAATATCTCAACGTCACGG
Organism: Ruminococcus flavefaciens FD-1; assembly: GCA_000174895.1. Classification (GTDB taxonomy): domain Bacteria; phylum Bacillota; class Clostridia; order Oscillospirales; family Ruminococcaceae; genus Ruminococcus; species Ruminococcus flavefaciens_A. Next base: position 32,693 of record ACOK01000101.1, on the reverse strand, counting down.
TTGTAGTTTACAGTGGTCTCTCCGTAAGCTTCAAGGTGGAAAGGATCGATCATGTTTACGTCATTAAGGTCGGAAGTCGCTGCCTCATATGCAATATTAACAGGGTGTCTCAGCGGCAGGTTCCAGATCGGGAATGTCTCAAATTTAGCATAGACATGCGTTAATACCACGCTTATGCTCATGGTAGAGCTGAGAGAGGCAGGTAGCCATTTTTCCGCTTCCGGGACCGGGTGCAGTAACTACTACCAGCTTGCGTGAAGTCTCGATGTAGTCGTTCTTTCCGTAGCCTTCATCGCTGATTATGTATTTCAGGTCTGACGGATAGCCCTTGATGCTGTAGTGGTGGTAGACCTTGATGCCCAGTGCTTCAAGGCGGCTCTGGAAAGCGTCAGCACTTGGCTGGTTGTCATAACGAGTGAGGACTACGCTGCTTACGTAGAGTCCTATCTTTGTAAATACGTTGACAAGGCGGATAACGTCGATATCATAAGTGATACCTAAGTCGCCTCTTACCTTGTTCTTTTCGATATCGCCGGAATTGATAACGATAACGATCTCAGCCTCGTCCTTGAGCTGGAGAAGCATCTGGAGCTTGCTGTCAGGCTTGAATCCGGGAAGTACACGGGAAGCGTGGAAATCGTCATAGAGCTTTCCGCCGAATTCAAGGTAAAGCTTGTCGCCGAACTGAGCGATACGCTGTCTGATATGCTCTGACTGCATTTTCAGATATTTTTCGTTATCGAAACCGATCTTCATTTCATTATTCATAAAACACCCTCCTGCTGTTATACATCAATAACTATTATATAACAATTTCACTGTAATTGCAAGAGAAAAATCATAAAACAGACGTAAAATCTGATAGGCAATTGCAATTGACTTTTGTTTATGAATATGGTAAAATGATTATACATCAATAATCAGGAGAGAAATGAGTGGGCGGACGATATCCGCCCCTACAGCGGAAATGTTTTTGTGGAACGCCGGGGGTGGCGTTCCCTACAAAAGTGCCAGCGAGCGAAAGCAGATTATGCTAAACGTACAGGGTAAGCGAGTTTACGAGCGACTCGTGGAATGCGCCGCCGTTCGCTCAGCGGTCGCCGCCGCTCGCTCAGCGGCCGCTGCCGTTCGCTCAACGGCTAAAGGTTATTTTAAGGTAGATGGAGTATTATTATAATGAAGAATTATAGATTGGCAGGTGATATTTATGTTCGGATCAAAAAAAGCAGCCGCTTTACTGGCTGCGGCTCTTACTATGTTCTCGGCTTCATCATGCGCTGATAAAAGCGTCCCCCTCGATGTGGGTGAACTGGAAGTCACTTTCTTCGACGTGGGAAAGGCCGACAGTATCATCCTACGTGCCGATGATTCTACCGTCATCATCGACTGCGGTGAAAAAGGCGACGGCAAGGAAATGGTCAGCTTTCTGGAAGAAAACGACGTTGATACCGTTGACTATCTCATCATCACTCACTACGACAAGGACCACGTCGGCGGTGCGGCTAAGGTCATAAACAAGCTTGATGTAAAAAACGTTCTCGCTCCCGATTATGAGGAGAAAAGCGAGGAAATGGACAAATACAATAAGGCTCTTGCTGCAAAGAATATCACGCCTCAGCTCCTTACCTCCGACCTCAGCTTCACCCTCGGCGATATCTCCTATGAAGTCTATGCGCCGAAGCAGACTTTCTACGGTGAAGACAACGACAACGACTTCTCCCTTGTCACTAAAGTAAAGCACGGTAATAACATCCTCCTTTTCACAGGCGACGCTATGGAACAGCGCCTTGACGAGATTATGGATATCGGTGAGTGTACACTTCTGAAAGTGCCTTACCACGGCCGAAAGCTGACTAATATCGAGGACTTCATAAGCGCTGTCAAACCAAAGTGTGCGGTGGTATGCACCTCCCAGGCAGAGTTCTCATCTCAGGTGCAGAATCTCCTCCTTGACAGAAAGATCCCTACATATTCCACCTGCTTCAACGGCAGGATAACCGCTGTCAGCGACGGCAGCGAAATAAAAATGTCAACCGAAAAATGAGCATAAAAGAGCGACTTTAACTGTGGTACTCGTATAGCAGCTTTATATGTATTTATCGGGGGAAACCTTTCTGAGGAAAGGTTCTCCCCCGTACCCCCTTCCAAAGACTTTTAATAGAATTTTTGCCCATTATATTGCGCACTTGAAAGAAACGAAAAATTCTTACTTTACTTGTGTGCGCCATATAATGGGCAAAAATTAATACTGAAAGTTTTAGGAAAGGAGTTTGAGGAAGAACCCTTTTTCAAAAGGGTTTTCCTCAATAGACACGCATAAAGTTGCCATATAAGCATCACAGTTAACGCTGCTCTTTTATGTAAAAAAACTGCCCCGGAGGGCAGTTTCTTTTTATATCTGTGAGTTGATAGGAGCAGCCTGATGCTCGGTGTAGCCTTCATTCTTAACGACTTCAACGTTTCTGTAGCACTCCATACCTGTACCGGCTGGGATGAGCTTACCGATGATAACGTTTTCTTTAAGTCCGAGGAGTCTGTCGCTCTTACCGCTGATAGCAGCGTCTGTGAGAGCCTTAGTTGTTTCCTGGAATGAAGCAGCTGACATAAAGCTGTCTGAATTTGATGAAGCCTTTGTGATACCCTGAAGAACAGGACTGATCTGTACAAGCTGTACATCGTACTCGCCTGCATCGATACGAGCCTGAAGCTCTTCATTGATCTCGTCGATCTTCTTGCTGTCAACAAGTGTACCGGGGAGGAGATAGCTGCTGCCTGACTCCTCAACCTTGACCTTGCGGAGCATCTGACGAACGATAACTTCGATGTGCTTATCGTTGATATCAACACCCTGTAAGCGGTAAACCTTCTGAACTTCGTTGATGATATAGTTCTGAACGGCCTTTGTACCCAGAATATTGAGGATATCGGCAGGATAGATGTTACCTTCGGTAAGTCTTGTACCCTTTTCGATCTCTTCGCCTTCCTGAACACGGATCTTCAGGTTGTATGGTATCATGTAGTTCTCAGACTCGCCTGTCTCATCGTTTGTTACGATGATATTAGTTGTAGTCTTGATCTCTTCAATGTGAATCTTACCTGAGATTCTTGAGAGAATTGCAGCACCCTTAGGACGTCTGCTCTCGAAGAGTTCTTCAACTCGGGGAAGACCCTGTGTGATATCTTCAGCATCGGCAGAAGCAACACCGCCGGTATGGAAGGTTCTCATGGTAAGCTGTGTACCAGGCTCACCGATGGACTGAGCAGCGATTACGCCGACAGCTTCGCCGACTGACACGATATTATTGAATGCAAGGTTTGCACCGTAGCACTTAGCGCATACACCGGTCTTTGCACGGCAGGTAAGAACGGAGCGGATCTTGATCTCCTCAACGCCTGCATCAAGGATCTTCTTGGCGTCTGCATCGGTAATGAGCTTGTTTCTTGACATGATAAGCTCGCCTGTTGCCTCGTCACGGAGGTCCTCAGCAAGGAATCTGCCAACGAGACGCTCATCGAACGGCTCAACGACTTCGTTGCCGTTTCTGATCTCGAATACTTCGATACCGTCTGTAGTACCGCAGTCTTCCTCACGGATGATAACGTCCTGAGATACATCAACAAGTCGACGTGTAAGGTAACCTGAGTCAGCGGTACGGAGAGCCGTATCGGCCAGACCCTTACGGGCGCCTCGTGAAGCGATGAAGTACTCGAGGATGTTAAGACCTTCTCGGTAGTTAGCTCTGATCGGGATCTCGATAACGGTACCTGAGGTATTAGCGATAAGTCCACGCATACCTGCAAGCTGACGGATCTGTGAGATAGAACCACGGGCACCGGAGTCAGCCATCATCCAGATAGGATTGTATCTGTCGAAGTTTTCCTTCAGTTTCTTTGTAACCTCGTCTGTAGTATTTGTCCACAGAGCGATGATCTTCTTTGTCTTCTCCTGAGCGGAGATATATCCGTACTCGTACTCGTTTGTGATCTGCTCAACCTCAGCATCGGCCTCAGCGAGGATAGCCTTCTTCTGAGGAGGAATTGTAGCATCGCAGACAGCAACTGTAAGAGCTGCTCTTGTTGAGTACTTGTAACCGAGAGCCTTGATACGGTCAAGAACTTCGGAAGTTGTTGTTGTACCGTGGATCTTGATGCAGCGCTCGATGATGTCGGAAAGCTGCTTCTTGCCTACGAGGAATGCAACCTCCAGGTCAAACTGCTTGTCGGAATTTGTTCTGTCAACGTAGCCCAGATTCTGTGGGATATTCTCGTTGAAGATAAGACGGCCGACTGTAGCGTCGATGATCTTTGATACCTTCTTGTCGCCGATATCCTTGGTGATCTTCACCTTGATATTAGCGTGGAGAGATACGTCGTGCTCGTTGTAAGCCATGAGGACTTCGTTAACGTCACGGAATACCTTTCCTTCGCCGGGCTCGCCGGGCTTAGCCATTGTCAGATAGTAGGAACCGAGTACCATATCCTGTGAAGGAACAGCAACAGGCTTACCGTCTGAAGGCTTCAGCAGGTTGTTTGCAGCCAGCATGAGGAAACGTGCCTCAGCCTGTGCTTCTGCTGAAAGAGGAAGATGTACAGCCATCTGGTCGCCGTCGAAGTCAGCGTTGAACGCAGAGCAAACCAGTGGGTGGAGCTTGATAGCACGGCCTTCTACGAGGATAGGCTCGAATGCCTGGATACCGAGTCTGTGAAGCGTGGGGGCACGGTTCAGCATAACAGGGTGATCCTTGATAACGTCCTCAAGAGCATCCCATACCTTATTGTCGGCACGGTCGATAAGCTTTCTTGCGGACTTGATATTTGCGATAGCCTTCTTGTCAACAAGTCTCTTCAGTACGAAAGGCTTGAACAGTTCGAGAGCCATTTCCTTAGGAAGACCGCACTGGTACATTTTCAGTTCAGGTCCAACGACGATAACTGAACGTCCTGAGTAGTCAACACGCTTACCGAGAAGGTTCTGACGGAAACGTCCCTGCTTACCTTTAAGCATATCGGAAAGTGACTTGAGAGCACGGTTGCTTGGGCCTGTAACAGGTCTGCCGTTGTCTATGAGAGCGTCAACTGCTTCCTGGAGCATACGCTTTTCGTTTCTTACGATGATATCAGGAGCATCGAGTTCCAGCATTCTCTTGAGACGGTTGTTTCTGTTGATAACACGTCTGTACAGGTCGTTAAGGTCTGATGTAGCGTAACGGCCGCCGTCCAGCATGATCATAGGACGGATATCAGGCGGGATAACAGGTACAACACTGAGTATCATCCACTCAGGCTTGTTGCCTGAAAGGCGGAATGCCTCGATGATCTGGAGTCTCTTGAGGAGCTTTACCTTCTTCTGGCCGGCAGGGAGTCCCTCCAGTTCAGCCTTCAGGTCGTCGGCAACGATCTCGAGGTTATTTCTCCAGTCGATGCCTTCCAGTTCAGCGAACTTCCGGCACTCTTCACAATCGCATTCTGTAGGCTTGTTGAAGCAGGTGATCTTCTTGCCGCCAAGAGAAACCTTGCCCATTTCGATAAGTCTCTGCTTGTGTGTGTCGTATCTTGCAGGGTCATACTCGTTGAGAAGCTTTCTGATAGCCTCAGCGCCCATCTCAGCCTTGAAGTCGTCGCCGTACTTTTCGAGGTATGAGAGGTACTCCTTTTCGGAGAGGAGCTGCTTCTTGAGAAGCTCGGTATTACCCGGGTCTGTTACGATATATTTAGTGAAGTAGAGAACTTCCTCCAGTCTCTTTTGAGATACTTCCAGCACCTGTCCGATACGGGAAGGTGTACCCTTGAAGTACCAGATATGAGAAACAGGAGCAGCCAGCTCGATGTGGCCCATTCTCTCACGTCTTACTCTTGCTCTTGTAACTTCAACGCCGCAGCGGTCGCAGACCTTGCCCTTGAAGCGTATCTTCTTGAACTTACCGCAGTGGCACTCCCAGTCCTTGGTAGGTCCGAATATCCTTTCACAGAAGAGGCCGTCTCTTTCGGGCTTCTGTGTTCTGTAGTTTATGGTTTCAGGTCTTTCAACAACGCCGTATGACCAGCTTCTGATCTGTTCGGGTGAAGCAAGACCGATCTTTATTGATTCAAAAGTTGTAAATTCCAAACTGCTACCTCCTGAATTTAATTCATGATGCATATAACTGCGGATGCCGCAGAAGGCGGTACATCCACAATTATTTAATATGCACGGTTAATTTCGGATCGTTTATTAGTCCTCGTCGGAGGAGTCGTCGATGTCGAGGCTGTCGTAGAAATCGCCTTCATCGTCATCGCCGAGAGCAAGATCGTCTTCATCCTCATCATCATCGAAGCTGAAAACATCGTCGCCGTCATCGAGGCCGAGGTCGCTTTCGCCGTCCTCATCGCCGTCCATGCTGAATCCGGCGTCGCCGATCTCACCGTCGGAGTAGCTTGTTGTATCTGCGGTATCCTCATCTGCAAAGGAATCATGTGAAGGCATAGGATCTTCGTCATCGAAGTTCTGCTTGAGGTCGATCTCTTCCTGATTGATATCAAGTACCTTGACATCCAGACAGAGTGACTGCATTTCCTTGATAAGTACCTTGAATGATTCAGGGATACCCGGAGTAGGAACGTTCTGTCCCTTGACGATAGCTTCGTAAGTATTGACACGTCCGATAGTATCGTCTGACTTGACTGTAAGGATCTCCTGGAGGGTGTAAGCAGCACCGTAAGCCTCGAGGGCCCAAACTTCCATCTCACCGAAACGCTGTCCGCCGAACTGAGCCTTACCGCCCAGAGGCTGCTGAGTAACGAGAGCGTAAGGACCGACTGAACGAGCGTGGATCTTATCGTCAACTAGGTGGTGGAGCTTGAGGTAGTACATATAGCCCACAGTTACACGGTTGTCGAACTTTTCACCTGTACGTCCGTCGTAGAGTGTGAACTTACAATCTTCTGTGAATTCCAGAGCATTAGGATTGATTACCTTATCCATAGCCTTCAGCTCGAACATATCGTCCTTGTGTTCCTGAGCGTGTTCATTAGCCTGCTTGAAGCATTCACGGATATCATCTTCGTGAGCGCCGTCGAATACAGGGGTCATGATGTGCCAGCCAAGTGCCTTACAAGCCATACCGAGGTGGACTTCAAGTACCTGACCGATGTTCATTCGTGAAGGAACGCCGAGAGGATTAAGAACGATGTCGAGAGGTGTACCATCGGGGAGGAATGGCATATCTTCCTCAGGAAGGATACGTGAAACGACACCCTTGTTACCGTGACGGCCGGCCATCTTATCGCCGACAGTGATCTTACGCTTCTGAGCGATGTAGCAGATTACACGCATATTTACGCCTGCTGACAGCTCATCGCAGTTCTCACGGGTAAATACCTTGACATCAACGATAACACCTGATTCACCGTGAGGCACCTTCAGTGAGTTATCACGGACTTCTCTTGCCTTTTCACCGAAAATAGCACGGAGGAGTCTTTCCTCGGCGGTAAGTTCTGTTTCACCCTTAGGTGTAACCTTACCAACGAGGATATCGCCTGAGTTTACTTCGGAACCGATGCGGATGATACCGTTCTCGTCCAGATTTGCAAGAGCGTCATCACCAACGTTAGGGATATCTCTTGTGATCTCTTCAGGTCCGAGCTTAGTATCACGGCACTCGATCTCGTATTCTTCTATATGAACTGATGTAAATACATCTTCACGGACAAGTCTCTCGTTAAGGAGAACAGCGTCCTCGTAGTTGTAACCTTCCCATGTCATGAAGCCGATGAGAGCATTCTTACCGAGTGAGATCTCGCCGTCAGCGGTAGCAGGACCGTCAGCGAGCACCTGACCCTTCTTGATCTCTTCGCCTACAGCAACGATAGGTCTCTGGTTTACGCAGGTACCCTGGTTGGAGCGCTTGAACTTGATAAGCTCATACTTGTGCTCGATACCTGTAGTATCAACAACATGGATCTTGTCAGCATCAACGTAAGTTACCTTTCCGTCGCAGTCAGCAACAACGCATACACCTGAGTCAACAGCTGCCTTGTATTCCATACCTGTACCAACGAAAGGACGCTCTGTCTTGAGGAGCGGAACTGCCTGACGCTGCATATTGGCACCCATGAGGGCACGGTTAGCGTCATCGTTTTCGAGGAACGGGATCATTGCTGTAGCTACAGATACGACCATCTTAGGAGATACATCCATGTAGTCTACCTTTTCACGCTCACACTCGAGGATCTGGTCACGGTAACGTGCGTTAACTCTCGGACGTGCAAACTTGCTGTCTTCGGTAAGAGGTTCGTTAGCCTGAGCAACGATGAAGTTATCCTCAACGTCGGCAGTCATGTAAACTACCTCGTTGGTAACAACGCCTGTTGCCTTGTCCACCTTACGGTAAGGAGCTTCGATGAAGCCGTATTCGTTGATCCTTGCGAAAGTAGCCAGATAGGAGATAAGTCCGATGTTAGGACCTTCAGGAGTCTCGATAGGACACATTCTTCCGTAGTGGCTGTAGTGAACGTCACGTACCTCGAATCCGGCACGGTCTCTTGAAAGACCACCTGGGCCGAGGGCTGAAAGACGTCTCTTATGAGTAAGCTCTGCAAGAGGGGTGTTCTGATCCATGAACTGTGAAAGCGGTGAGGAGCAGAAGAATTCCTTCATTGCTGAGGATATTGGTCTGATGTTGATGAGCATCTGAGGTGTGAGTGTGTTGACATCCTGAGTCTGGATGTTCATTCTCTCACGGATGCTTCTTTCCATACGAGCATAACCGATGCGGAACTGGTTCTGGAGGAGCTCGCCGACGCTGCGGATACGTCTGTTTCCGAGGTGGTCGATATCGTCAACAGTACCTACGCCCTCGCAGAGGTTGATGAAGTAGCTGATGGTAGCGATGATATCGTCGAGGATGATGTGCTTCGGAACCAGGTCGTCAGCCATCTTCTTTACCATTTCCTCAAGTTCGTCAGCATCTGCTGCTGTCTCAAGGATGTTCTTGAGAACCTTGAAGGAAACCTTCTCGTTGATGCCGTACTTTTCTGCATCGAAATCAACATAGCCCTTGATATCGACCATGCCGTTACCGATGATCTTTACTGTCTTCTCGACCATGCGGATAGATGTCTCGCCACGGTCGTCAGTGTAGTACTCCTTAGCCTCAACTGTTACGAAAGCCTCGTATACACCTGCCTGCTCGATCTCGCAGGCCTTGTCGTAGGTGATGGTCTCGCCTGCATCAGCAAGGATCTCGCCTGTCATCTCATTGATAACGGGCTGAGCGAGAACATGGCCTGAAAGACGTGAAGCGATACCCAGCTTCTTGTTGTACTTGTAGCGTCCGAAGCGGCAGAGATCATATCTCTTTGCGTCGAAGAAGAGGTTATTGAGGTGAGTCAGTGAGCTCTCGACCGTTGGAGGCTCGCCCGGACGGAGCTTCTTGTAAACGTCGATGAGAGCGTCAGACTTGTTCTTTGTCTGATCCTTCTGGAGGATAGTCTGCTTAAGGCGGTCATCCTCGCCGAAAGTAGCGTAGATCTCCTCATCCGTACCTTCTTCGCCGAGGGCTCTGATGAAGGTAGTGATCGGGATCTTACGGTTTTTATCTATACGGACATAGACAACGTCGTTGGAATCCATTTCGTATTCCAGCCATGCACCACGGTTAGGGATGACTGTGGTATTGAAAAGGTCCTTACCTGTCTTGTCCTTCTCGAAAGCGTAGTAAACGCCCGGTGAACGAACCAGCTGTGAAACGATAACACGCTCTGCGCCGTTGATAACGAAGGTACCGCTGTCTGTCATGAGCGGAAAGTCGCCCATATAGATCTCGCTTTCGCTGACAGCGCCCGTTTCCTTGTTTGCGAGTGTAGCAGTAGCACGCATAGCTACCTGATACGTAGCGCCTCTCGACTTACATTCTGCGAGAGTATACTTAGGTGTATCGTCGAAGCGATAGTCCTTGAAGTTGAGAACGAGGTTGCCGTTATAATCGGTGATAGCGGTCATATCACGGAAGACTTCACGGAGTCCTTCTTCTCTGAACCACTGATACGAGTTCTTCTGTACCTCGATAAGGTTCGGCATTTCAAGGGGCTCGGTGATCTTGCCGAAACTCATTCTGACATTTTTTCCAAGCTGCTTAGGTGTAACATTCACCATAGGCGGATCCTCCTTACTGATTCGGTGTTTTGGCGGACATATCATAAAAGCGCCGCAAAAGTTTTTTCAGAAAACTATTGACAAGTGCGATTTTGTATGATATAATTACATGATAATAGGGACATTATTCCATATTGATACATTATATTATTATAATATATAAAAGCGGAGAAGTCAAGGCTTCTCCGCTTTTTTCATCGTTTTGAACGTTTTTGGGTTGGTTTGCATCATATTTTTGGAGATAATTTCAAGACTGTCAATTCACCTTATATTCAGCATACTTTCTCATAATTTCATCTTCCGAATAAACTTCATTCAGCCCTCTGATTTCTGTTACTCTCCATTCACCGTCAAATTTCTGTACACTATACCAACGTCCCGAACTTTCATAACTTCCCCTCAACTCAATCAATTCAAAGGAATCACTGTTGCAGTTCTGTACATACCATTTGCGATTTAAAGCCTGATTCAGCATCTCCTGATCATCCGCTCCGAACTGCGTGCGACCGTCATCATATACGCATCTGTATATTTTTCCGTTATATTCAGTAAATATTGGGTAGTAGTCATATTTATTGTACCAGTTATCTTCAATGACCTGTCCGGGTTCTACTTTCATGCTATAATATCTGTCAAGCATCCATGAATTCATGTTCTGACCATTTTCATCATAATCATTGAAAACATATTTCACCTGGTCTGCTTTGATATCTTCAACACTGCTGAACTTCGGATTTACATAATGAACAAATGTCATAGTATGGTTTTCACGAGGTTGATCTTCCTCGGTTGCCCCATAATCCAAGTAAATAACAAGTCGCTGTGCTTCAAATGTATCACTCATATCCAGATAGTCATAGTTCAGAAGAAGAATATCCTTTGCATCAAAGTAGTTTCGTGACCATTCCTCAGCCTCTGCCCTGTAAGCAGGATTTTCGGTAACAGCAGGTTCTTCGGCTGTATTTCCGGCATTTGTCGCAGCTGCCTGAGTCTGTGCCTGTACCTGAGAAGATACGGGAGCAGTTGTGCCTGCCTGTGCGGAGGAAACTGCGGTAGTATCCACGGCTGTACCGCTGACCTCAGCTGTAACATCAGCCGTAACTGTTGTAACTGCGGCATTTTTGTCGTCGGTAGCTGCATTTGTGGTAGTAACCGTTACTGCGGCAACATTGGGCACGATATCCGGCTCAACAGTATTTGAACGCTTCAGCAGGTTGTGTCCGAGTGCAAGTCCGCCGCCGAGAAGAATAAGTGAAGCCGCTGTAGCTGCTATCTTTAAAATTGTGGGACGTTTGTATTCCTCAACACCTGTCACTTCGTCCTCTGCAAATCCTGCTGTGGTCATATTTATATTATTTCTTTCTTTTGATGCTCTGATTATATTTCTCTTTCTTTTACTCATTTCGAGTATTCTTTCAAACTGCTCTTCACTGAGCTCGGGAGTAAGGCGGTCTATCATAGCAAGCTCCCCCTCATCCGAATCTTCAAGAAGATCAAACATATTTCTCTTTTCCATAGCTGCCTCCTATCGTGTGATACCCACTGCTGTAAGTGATACTTTCAGGCGTTCCATCGCTCTTGTACAGCGTGAACGCACCGACGAAGCGGTCATTCTTACGGTTTTGGCTATTTCGGCTGACGTTTTGTTGTAGTAGAATTTCTGTATCAGTATCGTTGAATCAGGCTCACCGAGAGAATTGATCTCTCTCAGCAGTATGCGCCTTACCTCGTTACTGTCAGATATTCCCTCCACGTCAAAGGCATCTGCCATTTCCGGAAATTCCTCATCATCGACGGATACGGTGTCTCTGCCTTTTGCAGAAAGTCTGCGGAAGTGATCGACAGCTCTGCGCTGAGCGATAGCTGCTGCCATCCTCCTCACATCATTGACTTTGCCGTCCTCGACAGCTATAAACAGTTCAGCGAATACGTCGCTGACACATTCTTCAATATCTTCATTAGTTCCGCAGCTTCTCAGCTTGTTGAACACTATGACATAGACATATCGTCCCAGTTCTTTCAGAAGAGCCCGATACATCTCATCAGGGGATCTTCGCATAAGATCATTCAATTCCATTGCGGTCATTATTTTACCTCCCGAAGTCTGATCCCACAAATACTTATGCGCACTCAGTAATGTTGATCGTTTTTCGCTTTACATAAACCATAGTCGTATGAAGCTGCGAAAGTGCTGCATTATTTTTCTTCTTTTGTATGATTACACAATTAACGTATTGCCTACCATCAGTAATTAGTGCATAATATTAAAAACAATGTGTAGGGGAGCCCGCCCTCGGGCTCCCGACGGCGTTATCATTGTAACCAACGAAGGGCGAGGGCGCTCGGAAAGCGCCCCTACAGTTGATTCATCACATTTATGGATCGAGGACCGCCATAGGCGGCCCCTACATTCTCCATTTTCAATTCTCAATTCTCCATTCTTTTACCGCATTAAAAAGGACGGCCATTGGCCGTCCCTACTTTCTGTTTAGGCAACACCGCACAAAGCTTGTGCTGAAGATGCGCCGACAGATTTTTTCGTCAGATTGTATAGAAATTCCGCAGGCATACTATCGTATGTCAAGGGATTTCTATGCAAGATGACGGAAAATATGTCCGCAGATTCAGTGCAAAGCCGTCAGGCGGGCTTTGTGCGGTGTTGCCTTTACTCAGCATCTCCGTACATACGCATAGCTTTCAGCATGATAGCACACTCAAGGCGCTTCTTTTCGAGCTCGCATGAGATCTTGTGAGCCTTGCGGATATCGCCTTCGTACTGGTAATTGTTGGCATTACATCCGCCGCTGCAATAGAACTTAGCCCAGCACTCACGGCAGTCTGGCTTTGAGTATACATGAGCAGCTGCGAAGTCCTTTTTCATTTCCTGATCGAATGTGCCCTCGTCAATGTTGCCCATCTTGTACTCGTCGATACCTACAAACTGATGGCATGGGAAGATATCGCCGTCGGGAGTTACAGCCACATAGTCGTTGCCGCAGCCGCAGCCTCTCAGACGCTTGATAGCGCAGGGACCCTGATCCAGATCTATCATGAAGTGGAAGAAATTGAACTTCCTGCCGTTTTTCTCGTTTTCGATGATACGGTCGGCAAGTCTCTCGTACTCCTTGAAGATCTCAGGGAGATCGTCCATGACAAGTGCGTACTCATCGGAATCGCCTACAACCGGCTCAACTGATATCTGGTCAAATCCTGCTTCGTACAGAGCAAAAACGTCGTTGCTGAAGTCCTTGTTGCGGTTGGTGAAAGTACCTCTTACGTAGTACTCCTTGTCACCTCTGCCCTCAACAAGCTTCTTGTACTTGGGCATTATCATATCATAGCATCCCTGACCGTTAGGGAGTACACGGAAATAGTCATTGACTTCCTTTCTGCCGTCGATGGAGAGAACAACGTTTGACATTTCCTTATTGATAAAGTCGATCTTGTCATCGTCAAGAAGGAGTCCGTTGGTAGTGATAGTGAAGCGGAACTTCTTGTTGTATTCCTTTTCACGGCTTCTTGCGTACTCGACTATCTGCTTTACCACGTTGAAATTCATAAGCGGTTCGCCGCCGAAGAAGTCCAGTTCCAGGTTAGGTCTGTCACCTGAATTCTCCAGCAGGAAGTCGATAGCGTGTTTGCCTGTTTCCAGTGACATGAGCTTGCGTCCCTTGCCGAAATCGCCTGTGGAAGCGAAGCAGTACTTACATCTGAGCTGACAGTCATGGGCGATATTCAGGCACATAGCCTTTACAGGAGAAGCAACGGAATACTTTGCGTACTTCTCGTAATCATCCTCGGAAAAGAGGATCTTGTCGTTGTAAAGCTCCACGATTTCGTCATAGCAAGTGCTAATTTCGTCAGCGGGATATTTGTCAGTGAGCTTATCCAGCACCTGCTGAGGACATTCATCCTCGAATGGCGGCTGTATAAGATCGAGCAGATCATATGTCATATCGTCCACCAGATGAACACCGCCGCTGTTGACATCCAGAACTATATTGAAGCCGTTGAGCTTGTACTTATGTATCATTCAAAACAACCTTTCGTAAAAAATAGAGGCAGCATTTTCATACTGCCTCAGTGTCTTACCATAATATGGACTTATCTCTCGCACTTCTGGTTAGCAACTGTGCATGAAGTCTTGCAAGCTGACTGACATGAAGCCTGGCACTTGCCGCAGCCGCCCTTCTTAGCAGATTCCTTGAGATTAGCCTTATTGATAGTCTTGATATGTTTCATTTTATTATCCTCCGTAGGTATTTGCGGAACGTCTCCGCATAGTCATTGAATACATTATACCACATTTCCCGATACAATGCAAGACCTTTATGAAAAAAATCCTATGGAATTTTTTTACATAATGCGTAATGCGTAATTAATGTGTTCGCTGACGCTCACGGATCCGAATACAACAAACACACACGATTTGTTTTTCATGTGTGTTCAGGCAGATGATATCCGTCCCTACATTGTGGAACGCCGAGGGCGGCGTTCCCTACTCTCTGCTTTCTGAGATCATCCTTCCATTTCGATAAGAAGCTCGAAGTTTTCGTCCATTTTCTGCTTCAGAGCGTCTATCTCGGCGCATTTGCTGTTCATCAGTTCATAGTCGCTGTAGACTTCTTCCTTGGTTATCTCCTCGGAAAGAGCGTCTATCTTTGCCTGTAATTCGTCGATCTCCTTTTCAAGGCGTCGCATTTCGTTCTTACGTGCAGCATCGGCACTTCTCTGCTGCTTGCTGCGGTAGGTCTTGACCTGCTTATCCTTTGCAGCTTCGGCAGCCTTTGCAAATTTCTCGGCATCAGCGATACGCTTCTGCTCTGCCTGCTCATCACGGAGAACATCCAGATATTTCTCGAAACCGTAGTTATGCTCACGGTATCCGCCGTCAGTGAGTTCAATGAGTCTGTCAGCTATCTTGCTCAGCAGATAGCGGTCATGGGATACGAATATGATAGTTCCCGTGTACTCCTGAAGCGCTTCTTCAATGGCTTCCTTTGAGCTGAGGTCAAGATGGTTTGTCGGCTCATCGAGAATAAGGACATTGCCGTGCTCCTGCATCATGATAGCAAAACAAAGCTTTGCCCTCTCGCCGCCGCTGATGACTCCCGTTTCCTTGAAAACGTTTTCGCCGATAAGTCTTACCTGTGCAAGGAGACTTCTTACCTCCAGTTCCGACATTGACGGATAGCGGCTGTGGAGTTCCTCCATAACGGTAAGTTCCTTGTTGAGGTTAGTGCTTTCCTGCTCAAAATAGCTTATCTTGATATTGCTGTTCCAGCGCACCAGTCCCTTATGAGGAAGCTGCTCCTGTATGATTCGCAGCAGAGTTGACTTTCCTATGCCGTTATCGCCGATGATACCGACTTTTTCTCCTCTGCGGACTTCAAAATCTATGTTGTCAACGAGAGTTTTTCTCGCTGCGCCGTCACCAACGGAGATATCCACTCCCTTGACTTTCAGCACATCCAGCGGAGGTTCAACTCCGTATGTAAAGCGTATCTTCGCAGACTTTGTATCATGGAACGGCTTCTCGATACGCTCCATCTTTTCAAGCTGTTTTCTGCGGCTCTGCGCCATTTTCGTAGTGGACGCACGTACAAGATTCCTTGCAACATAGTCCTCCATCTGGGCTATCTGCTTCTGCTGCATCTCGTATTCCTTTTCACGGCGGGCATCGTTCTCCTCACGCTGACGCACAAAAGCGGTGTAATTGCCCTTGTAGCGTGTAAGAGTTCCACGCTCTATCTCGCAGATGGACGTACAAAGGCGGTCGAGGAAGTAACGGTCATGTGATACTATCAGCACTGCCCCCTTGTAGCTGCGGAGGTAGTCCTCCAGCCACATGATAGTCTTGAAGTCAAGGTGGTTGGTAGGCTCGTCGAGGATTAGGAGATTGGGCTCTTCAAGGAGCAGACGGGAAATGCAGAGTCTTGTCTTTTCGCCGCCGCTGAATCCCGAAACTGTGCGGTTCAGCTCATCGCCTGTGAAGCCCATGCCGTTGAGGATGGTGCGTATCTTCACATCGGTGTTGTAGCCGTCGTTTGCCTCCACCCATGAAGAAAGCTGCTGATACTCGTCAGCGGCAGAGTTATCGCCCATTTCTATTTCTATCTCGATCTCACGGAGACGGTCGATAGCACGGTGGATAGGCGCAAAAACGCTTCTCATCTCCTCGATGACAGTGTTTTCGGAGTTAAGACCGCCCATCTGTTCGAGGTAGCCGATAGTCGTCTTGGACGCAAGTGAGACTATGCCGTCCTTTTCGGTGGTGCGGTCGGGATCAACAGAACCTGTGAGTATCTTCAGCAGTGTGGACTTTCCGCAGCCGTTGTTGCCCACCAGACCTATCTTGTCGTTCTCGTCGATGGTCAGCGAAACATTGTTCAGAACCTGATTGCCGTTGTAATACTTATTTATATTTATAAGGCTTGCAAGCATTTTTATCTTCCTTTATCATAATAGTCATTGTTGATTATACCACACTTTTCTGCTTTAATCAAGGGCTTTTGTTCAATGCGTAATTCGTAATGCGTAATGCGTAATTGTGGTGTCCACTGCGTGGACGGATCAAAATTGTAGGGGCGCATTCCGTGCGCCCGTGGATAAATGATGATATGTGCGGTCGTGTATGTAGGGGAGCCCGCCCTCGGGCTCCCGTCGGTTCGTACAAAACTTTCGGGAGGGCGAGGGCGCCCTCCCCTACAAATGTCAAGGCAAAATGTAGGGGCGCACATTGTGCGTCCGTGGATAACGATGATATATGATGTCCCAATGTGTAGGGAACGGCGCCCTCGCCGTTCCATTTCACCGCAGCCGGAATTGTCGCTTGTGGAACGCCGAGGGCGGCGTTCCCTACAAATGGTAAGGCCAAATGTAGGGGCGGATATTTTCAACAAAAAAGGACGCCCCGAAGGACGTCCCTTAGCTCTGAACTTACTGAACTGTAGTTACATCGCTGCCGAACCACTTTGTTGATATCTCGCCAAGTGCGCCGTCAGCCTTCATTTCGCTGAGTGTCTTCTGAACCTCGTCACGGAGCGCCTGATCTTCCTTGCGGAATCCTATTGCATACTCCTCTGCTTCAAGGTTGCCGTCAAGAACTACGTAGTCCTTGTTGTTGGATGTGATAAAGTAGTTTGCAACTACAGAATCAAGGAATACAGCGTCAGAGAAGCCAAGTTCCATCTGGCTGAGTGCTGTAACGTTTTCCTCAAGAGGTGACTCTGTGATAGTGTCGAACTTGTCCCATGCCTCAAGAATTTCCTGAGCTGTTGAGCCTGTCTGTACACCTACAGTCTTGCCCTCAAGATCGTCCATTGACTTTACTTCGCTGTCAGCAGGAACAACGAAGATCATCTCGTTCTTCATGTATGGGTCGGAGAGGTTCATAGCCTCTGCTCTTGCAGGATTGATAGACATACCGTTCCATATACAGTCGATCTTGCCCACCTTGAGGTCCTCTTCCTTTGTATCCCAGTTGATAGGCTGCTTTACCAGTTCAACGCCCATTCTGTTGCATACTTCCTGAGCCACGTCGATATCGAAACCGATGATCTCGTTGTTCTCGTCAGTGAATCCCATAGGAGGGAAGCTTGCGTCAAGACCGAGTACCAGCTCGCCCTTGTCGAGTATATTCTGAAGTGACTGATCGCCCTCAGCAGCAGGAGTTTCGCTCTCCTCTGATGATGACTCCTCGGCAGCTGTAGTCTCCTCTTCTTCTGCTGCGGCTGTTGTTTCCTCAGCAGCTGAAGATGATGTGCTGTCTGTTGAGCTTTCAGTGTTGTTGTTTGAGCAAGCGCATGATACTGTCATCATTGATGCACCTTATAAGGCCTGCCAGAAACTTTCTTAATGCTGTAGATCTCATAATATCCCATTTCCTTTCCTGTCGTCATATAATTACGTTTTATCGGCTCTGCACCGACAATGACAATGATATCACAAAACGCACGGCTTGTAAAGTAGATGGAGGGCTTTTTTGTGATATCCCATAAATAAAGTCATTTTCAGAGGGTGAAATTCGTGTGATACACAGTCTATCAGTTAAAAGAAGAAAATATGTTCGATTTTCTGCAAAAGGGGTTTATTTTATTAAATATATGTGTTATAATAGTTGTTAGCTATGAGTGGTCTGTTATTGAAACAGCCGCTTCCGCTAAGCACAAACAAACCACGGAAAACTGATAGGAGTTTTTATGGATAGATTCGTTTTACACTCAGACTACGCTCCTGCCGGCGACCAGCCGCAGGCTATAGATAAACTTGTACAAGGACTTGAATCAGGCAAGAAGGAGCAGATTCTCCTCGGCGTTACAGGTTCGGGAAAGACCTTCACTATGGCTAATGTCATAGCAAGAGTCAACAAGCCTACCCTCGTCCTCGCTCATAATAAGATACTCGCCGCACAGCTCTGCTCGGAATTCCGCGAGTTTTTCCCCGACAATGCTGTTGAGTATTTCGTTTCATATTACGACTACTATCAGCCTGAGGCGTATGTCCCAAGCACTGACAGCTACATCGAGAAGGACTCGTCCATCAACGACGAGATAGATAAACTCCGACATTCGGCTACTACTGCCCTTGCCGAGCGCAGGGACGTTATAATAGTTGCGTCGGTATCATGCATCTACTCCCTCGGAAGCCCCGAGGAATACCGCTCAATGTGCGTTTCCATCCGTCAGGGCGCAGAAAAACCCCGTGATCAGCTTATCGATGAACTTGTGAAGATACGCTACGAGAGAAACGATATAGCATTTGAGAGAAACCGTTTCCGTGTTCACGGAGATGTGGTGGAGATATTCCCTGCCATGTCAAGCGATACGGCTGTCCGTGTGGAATATTTCGGTGACGAGATAGACCGTATCTCCGAGATAAACGTTGTAACAGGCGAAGTCAAGGCCGTTGTGTCCCATGCGGCTATATTCCCTGCTTCACATTATGTTGTCGGCGACGATAAGCTTGAAGCCGCCCTCACCGAGATAGACCGTGAACTTGCGGAAAGAATCGACTATTTCCAGCAGAACAACAAACTCATCGAGGCTCAGCGTATCGAACAGCGCACCCACTACGACATGGAAATGCTCCGTGAAGTGGGCTATTGTTCGGGCGTTGAGAATTACTCCCGTGTCCTTGCAGGCAGACCTGCGGGAAGCACTCCCCAGACCCTTATGGACCATTTCCCCGAGGACTTTCTCCTCATCGTTGACGAGAGCCATGTAACTCTGCCGCAGGTACGTGCAATGTATGCAGGCGACCGTGCGAGAAAGACTACTCTTGTGGACTACGGTTTCCGTCTGCCCAGCGCTATGGACAACCGTCCGCTGAATTTCGATGAATTCAATGACCACATCCATCAGGCTATCTACGTCAGCGCTACTCCGGGACAGATCGAGCGTGAAAAGACCGATACTATAGTTGAACAGGTTATACGTCCTACGGGACTTGTTGACCCTGAGATAATCGTCAAGCCCACAACAGGACAGGTGGACGACCTCCTCTCCGAGATAAACGAGAGAACCGCAAGAAATGAGCGTGTACTGGTAACAACTCTTACAAAGAAAATGGCGGAGGACCTTACCTCCTACTATGAGAATCTGGGAGTAAAAGTCCGCTACCTGCACCACGACATCGACACCATCGAGCGTATGGAGATAATCAAGGACCTGCGAAACGGCGTATTCGACGTTCTTGTGGGAATAAACCTCCTCCGTGAAGGTCTGGACATCCCGGAAGTCAGCCTCATCGCCATTCTCGACGCTGACAAGGAAGGCTTCCTGAGAAGTGAGACCTCCCTGATACAGACCATCGGCCGTGCCGCACGTAATGCGAAAGGTCAGGTAATAATGTATGCCGACAGCGTTACAGGCTCAATGGAAAGAGCCATCACCGAGACCGAGCGACGCAGAGGCTTGCAGATGGCATACAACGAGGAACACGGAATCGTACCGAAAACCATCATCAAGGATGTCCGTGACGTACTGGAGATAACCTCAAAGGCAAAGGTGGAGAAGTCCACAGCGAAGAAGAAGATGTCCGCTGCCGACAAGCAGGCACTTATCGAAAAGCTTACGGCAGAAATGAAGAATGCCGCAAAGATGCTTGAATTTGAACACGCCGCATATCTGCGTGACAAAATACGTGAACTGTCACAGTAATTCGGAATGCGGAATGAGGAATTCGGAATTGCGGTGTCCACTTCGTGGACAAATCAAAAAAGTATAATTATTAATTATTTAAATCCGTCAGCGAAAGCTGACACATTAATTCCGAATTACGAATTCCGAATTCCGAATTTCAAAAATTCCTGATTAAAAAAGAAAGGAAAAAAATGAAAAATAAAATTGTTATAAAGGGCGCAAGAGCCAATAATCTCAAAAATATCGATCTTGAACTGCCGAGGGACCAGCTCATCGTTATGACAGGTCTTTCGGGTTCGGGCAAGTCATCGCTGGCTTTCGATACCATCTATGCCGACGGTCAGCGCCGCTATGTGGAGAGCCTTTCATCCTATGCCCGTATGTTCCTCGGACAGATGGAAAAGCCCGATGTGGACAGCATCGAAGGTCTCTCCCCTGCCATTTCCATAGACCAGAAGACTACCTCGAAAAATCCACGTTCAACTGTGGGTACCGTTACCGAGATATACGACTACCTCCGTCTGCTTTACGCACGTATCGGAGTCCCCCACTGCCCTGTCTGCGGCAGAGAGATATCTCAGCAGAGCATCGACCAGATGGTGGATACTATCATGGAGCTCCCCGAGGGCACACGTTTGCAGCTTCTCGCACCTATTGTCAGAGGCCGAAAGGGTCAGTACGCCAAGGAACTGGAATCCGCAAGAAAGTCGGGATTCGTCCGTGTCCGTGTTGACGGCAGTATGTACGAACTCACCGAGGAGATAAAGCTGGACAAGAACAAGAAGCACAACATTGAGATAGTCGTTGACCGTATCATCGTAAAAGAGGGTATCGAGTCACGTATCACCGATTCGCTTGAGACTGTTTTCCGTCTCACCGACGGACTGGCAATGGTAGACGTTATAGGCGGCGAGGAAATGCTTTTCTCCCAGAATTACGCCTGCCCCGAACATAATATCAGTATCGGCGAGCTGGAGCCTGTAATGTTCTCCTTCAACAATCCTATGGGAGCCTGCCCAAAGTGTACCGGCCTTGGTATGTTCAGAAGGATAGACCCCGACCTCATCGTGCCGAATAAGGACCTCTCCATCAACGAAGGCGCTATAAATGCCAGCGGATGGAACAGTCTTGACGAAACTTCCGTAGCTACGATGTACTACAATGCCATCGCTAAAAAGTACGGGATCGACCTTGACAAGCCCGTTAAGAAGCTGAAAAAATCGGAGCTTGACCTTTTCCTTTACGGTACAGGAACCGAGCCCCTTGACCTGAAACGTCCGGCTTCACTGGGCGGCGGAAGCTACCAGTCCCCTTTCGAGGGCGTTGTCAACAACCTGGAAAGGCGCTACCGTGAGACCAACAGCGAATGGTCAAAGGCTGAAATAGACGAGTACATGAGCGAGGTGGAGTGTCCCCAGTGTCACGGCAAAAGGCTCCGTGACGAGTACCTTGCCGTTACTGTCGGCGACAAGAATATCAGCAGTCTCACCGACCTTTCCGTAAGGGACAGCCTCAGCTTCTTCAACGGTCTGAAGCTTTCAAAGCATGACAGCTTCGTCGGTGAGCGCATAATCAAGGAGATAAAGGAGCGCCTCGGATTTCTGGCAAGCGTTGGTCTGGAATACCTGACACTTTCCCGTTCGTCAGGCACTCTCTCAGGCGGCGAAAGCCAGCGTATACGCCTTGCGACCCAGATAGGTTCGTCACTTGTGGGCGTTCTCTACATCCTTGACGAGCCCAGCATAGGTCTGCATCAGCGTGACAACGACAAGCTTATAGCTACTCTAAAACGTCTCCGTGATCTTGGCAACACTTTAATAGTAGTAGAGCATGACGACGACACAATGCTTGCCGCTGATTATATCGTGGACATCGGCCCCGGCGCAGGTGTCAACGGCGGACAGGTAGTTTTCGCAGGCACTGTTGACAAGCTGCTCAAATGCAAGGACTCCATAACAGGCGCTTATCTCAGCGGCAGAAAGAAGATCCCCGTACCGAAAAAGCGCAGAGAGGGCAACGGAAAGTTCCTGACAGTACACGGCGCCTCCGAGCACAATCTCCGTAATATCGATGTATCAATACCTCTCGGCAAGCTTATCTGCGTTACGGGAGTTTCAGGCTCAGGCAAGTCCTCGCTGGTAAACGAGATAATCTACAAGCACCTCGCCGCCAAGCTTAACCGTGCAAAGACAAAGTGCGGCAAGTTCACAGATATGGAGGGCGTAGACCAGCTTGATAAGGTCATCTGCATCGACCAGTCCCCTATCGGACGCACTCCACGCTCCAATCCTGCAACTTATACAGGCGTGTTCAGCGATATCCGTGACCTTTTTGCAAAGACTGCCGATGCCCGTGCCCACGGCTACACCAGCGGAAGGTTCTCCTTCAATGTCAAGGGCGGACGCTGTGAGGCTTGTCAGGGCGACGGTATCATCAAGATAGAGATGCACTTCCTCCCCGATATATACGTTCCATGTGAAGTCTGCAAGGGCAAGCGCTATAACCGTGAGACTCTCGAAGTCCACTACAAGGGCAAGAGCATTTACGATGTGCTGGAAATGACAGTTGACGAGGGAGTTGAATTCTTCGAGCATCTCCCAAAGATAGCACGAAAGCTGAAAACTTTGCAGGAAGTCGGACTGGGCTACATTAAAATAGGTCAGCCTGCAACTACTCTGTCAGGCGGTGAGGCTCAGCGTGTGAAGCTTTCCACGGAGCTTTCAAAGCGCTCCACAGGCAAGACTATCTACATCCTTGACGAGCCTACAACAGGTCTTCACACCGCTGATGTACACAAGCTTATCGAGGTACTGCAAAGACTGACCGATCAGGGAAACACCGTTCTCGTCATCGAGCATAATCTCAACGTCATCAAGGTGGCCGATCATATCATTGATCTTGGCCCCGAAGGCGGCGACGGCGGCGGCACAGTAGTCGCACAGGGAACTCCCGAGGAAGTGGCACAGTGTCCGCAGTCCTACACGGGACAGTACCTGAAACCGTACCTTTGATCTGATGCATAGTTCAATTCGTAATTCGTAATGCGTAATGCGTAATTTATGTGTTCGCTTCGCTCACGAATTGTAAATTGGTTTATTCATAATTATTATTTCATCACCGTCAGTTGACACTGCAATTACGCATTATGCATTATAATGAATATTTTCCTCTGCAGCGCATATAATAGTCTCGGCTCATATGAGCAATATCTTTTAAGGAGACTACTACAATGGACTGCAAAAAGAAAAACGAAAACATCAGATGTACAGTTTCACAGTGCCGGCACAATCTGGTAACAGAGGATTTCTGCTCGCTGGACTGCATTTCCGTGGGTACTCATGAGGATAATCCTACCGTTCCGGAATGTACCGACTGCAACAGCTTTATGAAGCGCACGGGCATGGACTGCTGACCACGGAACAGGCGGCATTTTACCGCCTGTACATATTCACCAAAAGTTAACCGACTATTCTGTCAGATAAGCTAAAATCCTTTGATTTACTTGCATTGAAACTGATTTTGAGTTATAATAAATAGAGGCATTCCTGCCTTAGCTTCTTGTATGATTCCTATTTTGTTTCACTTGAAGTACTGCTTTGATCTGTGTCCACCCAAAGCCACGGCTCAGAGCTGCATATATATACCACATCGGGAGGCTGATAATATGTTTGACAAGACAATGACATTCACTGTCAACGAGGACAAAGAAGCAGAGCTGAAGAAGAATCTTACGACTATCTACGACGCTCTCACCCAGAAAGGGTACAATCCGATAAATCAGATAGTCGGCTATATACTTTCAGAAGATCCGACATACATAACAACCTATAATAACGCAAGAAATCTTATCCGTCATATTGACCGTGACGAGCTCTTACAGGTGCTTGTAAGATCATATCTCAATTCATAACATCAGTTTCTGCCTCTGGACATAGAGGAACAGAATTAAATAAGACCTACAGAACTGCACAGGACCTGTGCAGTTCTTTTTTATGAAGCAGCAGCGTTCGGCAGATTTTTAAATAAGGTTTTATGAACGCTTTTAAAGTTCCTATGTTCATTTTATACAATACAGCGTCCGACAAAAGGTTTGATACTACATATTCTCCAAACTTTCTTCTACATTATTGACTTTTGCAGATCGTTGTGATAATATATGCATCTCGGGCATACAAACCGATTATTTCCCATGGTCACATCATTAATCTTTATCTGGAGGGATTATTATGTTTGAAAATCAGCATTATAACAACGTACATTTCGAGAATCATCAGTTGGGCAATGGATTCTACGGTGACTCGGGTGTTGAGACTATCACTCCTCAGAAAAAGGGCACGAAGATAGCTGTTATCAGCGGTATCACCAGCCGCAGCTCTTGCAGGCGGATGTGCAACAGCTTATGCAGTATCCGACACTGTCAAGAATCAGGTAAAGCTCCGCGCCCTGAAGCCGGAAAAGTACTACCCATGGGTGTATGAGAACAACACTTCCGAGATCTCAAAGAACATCAGCAGCAGCTCTTATAGGGCAGCTTGCCAGTTCCAAGGACGGCATCGGCGTAAACTACAGCATCAACTATGAGATGCCCGATTCAGTAAAGTCTCAGCTCAAGGAAGCCGCAGGCGATGAGGAACTCAACAGCATCATCGACAATATAAAGAAGATTTCACTGGATATGAGCGGCTCCATGAAGGATGGTACAGCAGGCTACAATATCGGCGCTTCACTCAACGGCGACAAGCTCGCTTCTATCGATTACGATATCGATCTTGATACATTCGACATTTTCTTACGCTGTCCTGAGCTGACCGAAAAGTGGGCTGCTATTGATATGGGCGATCAGATCGCTTACAATGAAGACGCAGAGAAAATGCTGGATTTCTACAAGGAATTCCTCAGCGATCCTGAAAGCGTCCTCAGTGCTTCTGATCTGGAAACAGAGATCAACAAGTATGTCAGCATCTGGAGCGAGAACACTAAGGATGTAAAGATCGAGAAGAAGGAAACTTTAAATATCGGCGATATCACTGTTGACTATACAGTTGCCGAAGTCAAGGTAACTCCCGAGATGGCAAAGGATATGGCTGAAAAGTATTCCGAAGCTGTCAAGAACGACGAGATCATCAAGAATATCTGGGTAAACAAGCTTGGCATGGACGAGTCAGAGCTCACTTCACAGCTTGATGACGTGATCTCAGAGCTCAACGCAAGTGAATCCGAAGGCGATGTTACTTTCAAGACATACATCGATCCTACAGGTACTATCAGAGGTATCAGCATAATCAATTCCGACGGCGAAGAAGCTAAGGCTATCATCGGCAAGGAAGACACAAAGATCAGAGGCGAATTCTCAATTGTCAACGACTGCAAGGCTACACTTACTGCTGACGAAACAGCAGACAAGACATACTCAGGTACACTCGATGTTGACGCTGACGGCGAAACTGTAAAGATCGACTTCGACGGTCTCAAGGTCGTTAACGAGACAAACGTCTACACAGAGGGTACTGTGAAGATCACAGCTGAAGAGTCAGACGTTATCGTGCTCAATCTTTCTTCTGACGGCAAGTCACAGGACATCGACTATGATATCAACATTGACGGCACAAACTACGGCAAGCTCAACATCAATATTGCAGAGACCAAGGGCGAAGCTGCTTCTCTCCCAAGCAAGAGCGATGCTTTTGTTATCAGCCAGGACAATATGCAGGATCTGAAGCTTGAAGACTATGTAGCACAGAGCGAGGTTGAATCCTTCCTCAACGATATCTTCACTAAGGTAGGCATCAAGGATGCAGGCGAGGCTTCTAAGTCAATTGCAGATTCAATCTACAACGGCGGCTTAGCAGGCAGCACAGACTACGAATCATACGATGACAGCGACTACGAGTGGGACGAAGAAGACTACGACTGGGATGACGCCGACTTTGACTGGGAAGGCGAAGATTACGACTGGGATGATTACGACTTCAGCGAAGAAGATTTCAATATCGAGATCCCTGACACCACAATGCCCGAAATTAAAATCAGCTGACTTCTAAAATGAATATAAATGGTAAAGTGTGTTCTCAAGGGGGACCCTCATTGTGAGGGTCCCCTTTGGGGTTTATTATAATTATCAGGGCAACAGCGTTTACTTTTTGGGGCAATTCATAATTCTTGCAAACCATCCGTAAAGCATCGCTACTCTTGCTTTACTACTTTGTCAGGGGGACGCTGTCCCCCTCATTCACCCCCTGCAAGGGAGATAACATCTCCCAACGGTCGCCCGTCCCCTCTGTCACTTCGTGACATCTCCCCACACTGTGGGGAGTCACCCTTGACCCCGGAATGCCGCCTTCGGCGGTTTTTTATTATTTATTTAAAAGTAAACGCTTTTGCCCTGTTATAATTATAATAAGGTATAGACAAAAGCAAAAAAATGTGTTATAATAGAAATACTGCATTAATGGTCCGCCATTAATGAGAATTCTACATAAGGAGAGATCATCATGTCAAAGAAACCCTTTTACATCACTACCCCGATCTATTATCCGTCGGGCAATCCGCATATCGGTCATTGTTATACCACTGTTGCGTGCGATTCAATTGCACGTTACAAGCGAATGCAGGGTTATGACGTAATGTTCCTCACAGGTACAGACGAGCACGGCCTCAAGATCGAACAGAAAGCCGCTGAACAGGGCGTAACTCCTAAGGAGTACGTTGACGTCATCGTTGACAGGTTCAAGAACCTGTGGAAATATATGAACATCTCATACGACAGATATATCCGTACCACTGACGATTACCATGTGGAGGCCGTTCAGAAGATATTCAAGGCTCTCTACGATAAGGGCTACATCTACAAGGGCGAATACTCAGGCAAGTACTGTACTCTCTGTGAGAGCTTCTGGACCGATTCACAGCTGGATGAAAACGGCTGCTGTCCCGAATGTCACAGACCTGTAAAGTACGCAAAGGAAGAGGCTTACTTCTTCAAGATGTCTCCGTTCGCAGACCGCATCGAAAAGCTCCTCCTTGAAACTGACTATCTCCGTCCCAAGACAAGAGCTGTTGAACTGGTAAACAATTTCATCAAGCCCGGTCTGGAGGACCTCTGCGTTTCAAGAACTACTTTCAAGTGGGGCGTTCCTGTTTCATTTGACGACAAGCACGTTGTATACGTATGGATAGACGCACTTTCAAACTATATCACTGCTCTCGGCTATGAGAACTCAGCTTACAATGACTATGAAAAGTACTGGCCTGCTGACGTTCACATGGTAGCAAAGGACATCATGAGATTCCATGCTATCATCTGGCCTGCAATGCTCATGGCTCTTGAGATACCGCTTCCTAAGCACCTTGCTGTTCACGGCTGGATCACAATGGCAGGCAAGAACGGCGAAAGTGAGAAAATGTCCAAGTCTCTGGGAAATGTTGTTGACCCCTTCGTTCTTGGTGAGAGATACGGTCAGGATGCTATAAGATATCACATTCTCCGTGAAATGGCTCTGGGCGCAGACAGCCTCTTCTCCAACGAGATCATGATAAACCGCATTAACTCCGACCTCGCCAACGGCTTCGGAAACCTTGTTTCACGTACAGTTGCAATGGTTGACAAGTACTTCGGCGGCACTATCCCATCAGAGCGTGAAGATGATGCGCTTGATGAGGAATTCAGAAACGTCATTCTGGGACTTCTCCCCGAGGTCGACAAATATGTTGACGAGACCAAGCTGAAGCAGGCTCTTGAAACTATTTTCGAGGGTGTTTCACGTGCTAATAAATACATCGACGAGACTGAGCCATGGAAGCTGGGCAAGGACGAATCAAAGAAGGCTCGTCTTGCTTCCGTTCTCTATAATCTCCTCGAAGCTATCCGTATCACATCTGCACTCCTCGCACCGTTCATGCCTACAACTATGCCTAAGGTATGGGAGCAGATAGGCGCATCCGGGGCTGATGTTGAATACAGCAAGCTTGACAAGTTCGGCGTACTTCCCGAAAATGTAACTGTTCACAAGGGAGAGATACTCTTCCCACGTATAGATGTTGACAAGGAGATCGAGGAGCTCAACTCCATCCTTGCAAAGAATATGGCTGAGGCACAGGCAAAGCTCTCATCCGAGGAAAAGGGTGACGCTCCTGCTGAGCCTATAGAGCTTGCTCCCGAGATCACTATTGATGACTTCGCTAAGGTAGAGATAAGAGTTGCTAAGGTAACAGCCTGTGAAAAGGTAAAGAAGTCCGACAAACTCCTCTGCTTACAGCTTGACGACGGCATGGGCGGACGTCAGGTAGTATCCGGCATCGCTCAGTACTACGCTCTCGAGGATCTCATCGGCAAAAAGTTACAGCTCATTGCAAACCTCAAGCCCGTAAAGCTGAGAGGTGTTGACAGCAACGGTATGATCTGTGCTGCTGATACTCCCGACGGCGTAAAGGTAATTTTCGTGGATGATTCAATACCTGTTGGTTCAAAGATCAGGTAATTTATTAATGCGCATCGCATTCAAAAGAGGATAGTTTTACATGGCAAAAACAAAGAAAAAGTACCGCATAAAAAAGCTTGCGGTGTTTGAAGCTTTCATCATTCTCCTGCTTCTGGCAGGACTGATATGGGTGTTATTCTTCCGTGGAGGCGGATTGTTCGATAAAAAAGAACCCGAAGCTGAACCTGTGCTGGCTGACATAACAGCCGATATACCGCAGGAAACTCAGGTCCTCACAACTATCGTAACGACTCAGCCCCCTACAGAGGAGAAAATGTATTCGGAGTATCACAGCGATGATATGCCCGAAAGCAAGCTAAAAACTGAAAATTTCGTTACCCGTAACGGCTATTCATTCTATACCGAAAACGGTAAAGTGACATCAATTGCAGGCATTGACATTTCAGAATTTCAGGGTGATATAGACTGGGATATGGTGAAAGCCGCAGGAATCGATTTTGCCATGATACGTGTG
Organism: Ruminococcus flavefaciens FD-1; assembly: GCA_000174895.1. Taxonomy (GTDB): domain Bacteria; phylum Bacillota; class Clostridia; order Oscillospirales; family Ruminococcaceae; genus Ruminococcus; species Ruminococcus flavefaciens_A. Next base: position 3,467 of record ACOK01000101.1, on the reverse strand, counting down.
GGCTGCCGTACATACGGCACAGGCGAGATTGTAATGGATACACGCTTCGGCGAGAATCTTGAAGCCGCTGACAAGGCAGGCCTGAAAACAGGCGTTTACTTCTTCTCTCAGGCTATCAGCGAAGAAGAAGCCATCGAGGAAGCCTATACGGTGCTCAACGCAATCGCCCCCTACAACATCTCCTACCCCGTTGTTTTCGACTGGGAGCTTGTTGAGGAGGACAATGCACGTACCGACTATGTAAGCGCCGAAGACCTTGCAGATTACAGCATGGTATTCTGTGAGTGCATCAAGGCAGCAGGCTACACTCCTATGATATATCAGAACAAGGGTACCGTTATCTACCGTCTGGATATCCCCAAGCTGAAGGATTACGACTTCTGGCTGGCTGAATACGCAGACAAGCCTACATACCGCTATGATTACGAGATGTGGCAGTACACAGGTGACGGAGTTGTACCCGGAGTGAAAACTCCCGTAGACCTGAACATAAGCTTCAAGGACTACAATTCCAACTTCAATACAGACTAAATCTAAAGGCTGACTCAATGAGTCAGCCTTTTCTATATATACGGTTCGCCCATATACTCAAAATAAAAAGAGCCCTTGAAAAGGGCTCTTTCCGATAAGATATAATCAAAGCATATGAGCTCTCAGCTCTTCACCTGAAAGCGGTGAGAGGTAAGCAGGAGCGATATCGAAAGCTGTCTTGCAGCCTGTAGCGCCCTCAGCCTTGAGTCTTGCAAGTGCTCTTGCAAAGCAGATAAGCACGCTTGCTGTGAACTCAGGGTTTGACTCAAGCTTCAGTGAATACTCGATCATCTGATGAGTCTGCTCGCCATCGCCTGTGAGACCGCTTCTCATAACGAAGCCGCCGTGAGGCATCTTGTTGTGCTTAGCGTCGAACTCCTCTTCTGTGATGAAGTTTACAGTTGTATCGTACTCGTCGAAGTAGTTCTTCATAGTCTTGATGTCGTTCTCGATCTTAGCGAGATCAGCACCTTCCTCGGGAACTACCCAGCACTCTCTCAGGTGCTTCTGACGTGTTGTGAGCTCAGGCTGGCTGCCGCTTCTTACAGCGTCCATAGCGGCTTCTATAGGCACAGTATACTGAATGCCTCTCTTAACGCCTTCACTTCTTCTGATAGCGTCTGAGTGGCCCTGGCTTACGCCCTTGCCCCAGAATGTATAGCTCTTGCCGTTAGGGAGAATAGACTCAGCGTAAAGTCTGTTCAGTGAGAAGAGGCCCGGATCCCATCCCAGAGAGATGAAAGCAAGGTGTCCGCTCTCCTTGGCTGCCTTATCAACATTTGCGAAGTGCTCAGGTATTCTTGCGTGAGTATCAAAGCTGTCGATAACATTGAAGTACTGAGCCAGTTCCGGAGTCTGCTTAGGAAGGTCTGTAGCACTGCCTCCGCAGATTATCATAACGTCGATATCATTTGTCATATTCTTTGCGTCATCGAGCTTGAAAACCTTAGCGCCCTCAGTAAGAGGATTAACGCTTGAAGGGTCACGGCGGGTAAAGATACCTGCCAGCTCCATATCATCATTCTGTCTTATTGCAAGCTCAACGCCCTTTCCGAGGTTGCCGTAGCCTGCGATTCCGATCCTGATCTTGGACATTTTATATTCCTCCTGTGAATATAGATTACCTATGAGCATATCTAAAAGCCCGTTTGGTTAAAGGAAAACAGATAGGTGCAGCAGATGCCGTGCATAGCTGTTTTTCTCAAAAGGGGTTTTTAGAGATGCCCATGTTTATTATAACACATCAAAGCGATGATGTAAAGAATTTTTTTCGCATACACCACGGCAACAGCATTTACTTTTTTGGGGCGATTCATAATTCTTGTAAACCATCCGTAAAGCATCGCTACTCTTGCTTTACTACTTCGTCAGGGGGACGCTGTCTCCTAACAGGAGCCCGTCCCCTCTGTCAGCTATGCTGACATCTCCCCACACTGTGGGGAGTCACCCTCATTCACCCCTTGCAAGGGAGATAACATCTCCCAACGGTCGCCCGTACCCTCTGTCAGCTGCGCTGACATCTCCCTACACTGTAGGGAGTCACCCTTGACCCCGGAATGCCGCCTTCGGCGGTTTTTTATTATTTATTTAAAAGTAAACGCTGTTGCCCTGCCGTTTTTCACTATTACTTGACAAAAATCGCTTCATATGTTACAATGTTAAAGTTGTTAACTGAAAGGAGCGAATCAATTGCATTCAGGGAAAAAATTCCATTTGATCGTCCTGATACTTATGCTGGTGCTGTCATCGATATTTTCCATTAATATTACAGCCTATGCGGAAGAAAACACCTCCGTAAGCTATGCTCATCCATCAGGAGATCCTCCGCTGGCAAGAGGCAGCAAAGGTGAGGATGTGTGCTGGCTGCAAGAATCACTGAATCAGGCTTGCGGAGCAGACCTTGTAGTAGATGATACTTTTGGTGCAAAGACGGAAGAGGCGGTTCTGAATTTCCAGAAACAGCATGGACTTCCCGAAACAGGACAAGCAGACACACATACAATAGAAACTCTTGTAAAAATGCTTACGCCTGACGAGACACAAGAATCAGAACAAGTCAAAGAACAACAGGACGAAGAAACTGATCCGGCAATAAAAATCAAAGTTGATAATGACCGGAAACATATTTTCAAAAACTACTGGAAAACTTATTTCCGGACGATAAAGCTTTTTGTGGAGCATCCGAAAAATACCGCATCGTTAATGGCAGCCAATGTCACTATGGTCACTGTGACGTTAATAGGAGTTTTTTTAGATGCGGTCTTTGTGCTGCTCATAATCAGACATTTTAGCAGTTATGAATTTGTCCGAACGAAACATGGTTTGTTTTTTAGATCGATGGATATTTACCGTAAGGTTGAACCTATACATATAAGCGGTTGTGTAGGTTTCCTGTTTAAGCTGACGCTTCTGGGTATTGCTCTTTCTCCGCTTTTTGCAGACGGGTATTTCCTCGCTGAATATTTCGGACTTGGAATATGGAGCTGTATCTGGCGAGTGATTGTGTATACACTGATGAGACTTGCTGCAAGCGCAGTGTTGTTTTTGGCTGTTGCTGCTATCGCAGTTGTGGTATTATCTATAATTCTCACGGTACCTGTTTACCCTGTTGCCGCTATAGTGCAGGCAATACGAAAAATAAACAACAGTTCCTCACAGATACCTTCACCGGTAAAGCTTTACAAGATAATATCTGTTTCACAGCCTATTATAGTTACAGGAATTGTAATATCAGCAATTGTGATACTTTACCTGAATGTAATTCCGCTTATTCTCATTTCAGTTGTTAACTGAAATATTGATTCTGAATAATACGCCGTTCGTCGGGACAAACCGATGAACGGCGTTTTTTCTTGTATCATTGAGAGCTTACTTGGTTTATAATAAGCATAAAAAGAAAACACCTCTATAACCGTGGTACTCATATAGAAGTTTAA
>ACOK01000102.1 GCA_000174895.1 Ruminococcus flavefaciens FD-1 | reverse complement strand
AGATGCGCGCGATTGCCCTTCGACTGAAAAGGGCTTCGCTCACGGCGCAGCTAATCTGCTGAAACGCTTTGATGTGGGCTGTACCTCGGTGCATCCCTTCACCAGCGAAATGGAAGCAATGATGTTCTTCTCCGATTATGAACGCAGGATAGACGATATCCTCGAATACTACAAGCTGTACTTCCGCTTCATGAACATAGTCGGTGCCGATATTCTGGTATTCCACGGCGGAAAGCCATCGTCTTCACTTACCGCCGAACGCTACTGTGAGAGATACTCCCGCCTTTTCCGCCTCGGAAAAGAAAACGGTGTGACTGTGGCGGTGGAAAATGTGTCAAGATGCAAAAGCGCCTCGTCTTCTTTTATAAAAGAGATAAAAAATATGCTTGGAAATGAATTCGCCTTCGTTCTCGATACGAAACAGGCTATCCGTGCAGGCGAGAATCCCATGAGTTTTCTCGATGCCGCAGGTGACAAGACCTGCCATGTGCACATCAGCGATTCGGGAGAAATGGGCGATTGCCTCCTCATAGGCAGAGGAAGATTCAATTTCAGGCAGTTCTTTGAAAAGCTGGGCGGCTATTCCCCTGACTGTGCTGTTATCCTCGAACTTTACCGCAGCGGATTCAAGGGCATAAGCGACCTCGTCACCAGCTGCAGCACCCTCACAAAAATGGCAGAACAATACGGAAAGGGGAAAGATATATGAATTGTCCGTTCTGTGGATTCAACGATTTCAAAGTTATAGATTCACGTCCATCCGATGACAGGATACGCCGCCGCAGAGAATGTATCAAATGTCATGGGAGATTCACCACATATGAAGTTGTGGAAATGCCGCTTCTCATGGTGGAAAAGCGTGACGGAAGCTTCCAGCCTTTCGACCGCAATAAGCTTATCACAGGAATTTTCTCGGCTATAAAGAAGCGTCCAGTTACCATCGATCAGGTCTCGGAGATAGCCGACTATGTGGAAAACCACTACGCCAACGCCCTCAAGACCATTGCGAAATCAAAGGAGATAGGCGAGCTTGTGCTGAATAAGCTTCGTGATCTTGACCCTATCGCATACATCCGCTTCGCTTCAGTATATGAGGACTTTACCGATACCGCCAGCTTCGTCGCAAAAATAAGCGAGATAGAGCACCGTGCGGAGATGGAAAAGTCTCAGTGAACCGGCATTCTCACTGTTTCGCCGTCCTCACTGTAGACCATTGAAGCGACGGCTATATCGTCACAGACTATCAGTTCCGCCAGCATTTTCACGTTGCCGGGACTGTAATTCTTCACCTTGAATATGTACAGCTCACCGCTTTTTCCTGCAAATCTTCGCAGAGGCAGCCCCTGTTTATCCTGTATCCGTGCGTACTCCTCGTATTCCTGAGAGAATACCGCAGGGATGGTCACAGGCTTTTCGGCTATTTCCTCGGTCTCCCATCCGTGAGATGCGAAATAATCCATTCTTTCGGCTGTGGTGGATGCAGGGACGAATACTTCCTCGGGTTCATCGTCGTAACGTGGAACCGTTCCCAGAACGATGACAGCCCCTACTGCAAGAGCTGTCCCTATTAATAATAAAGTAAGCTTTTTCATATCTGATGCTCCTTATGATAATGTACATAAATAAGTATGCAGATATCATATAAATAAGAACACACGAAAGGACGGCCGCCATGCCACTCATCCGACTTGACAAATTCATATCCGAAAGAACGGAATACACACGCAGCCAGATAAAATCACTCTGCGCAAAAGGCTCTGTCACTGTAAACGGCAGCCCCGTGAAGAGATCGGATACTAAAATAGATACCGGTGCGGATGATGTGACCGTCTGCGGCAATGCCATTTCAAGCGAGAGATTCAGATACATCCTCCTCAACAAGCCCAAGGGATATGTGTCTTCCACGGATGACAAGGACGGCGAAACCGTGATAAGTCTGTGCGTCAAGAAAAGAGAAGCAAGTGGTATGAAGCGAGCCGGAGGTAGAGCCATGGTTTAAACGGGTTTCCCTCAATAGACCCGCATAAAACTGCTGTATGAGTATCACGGTTAAGGTGGCTTTTTTGGCAGCTGTCAGTGCAGTCTTTTTTTGAGTATCATGCCTGCGCCAAGTCCCAGTTCCTCACGGGTGACAAATCCGAATCTCCTGTAGAAGTCCTCCTTGCCCTCGGAAGCGCCGAGATATGTGCGGATATTTGGGCTTATAGCCGTTCTTCGGCTTATTTCGCCCATGATGTACTCCATAAGGACCGAACCTATATGTCTGCCCTGATATTCGGGAAGCACCATTACGTCCTGTATGTACGCAAAGAGCATACCGTCGCCGACAATCCTTGCGAAGCCTATGATCTTTTCGCCGTCATAGGCGCAGACGGAATACAGCGTATTCTCAAACATCTCCTCAACTATACCGTCGGGTTCTCTCCCCCATCCCACGGCCTCAGTAAGCGAACTGTACTCCTGAGCCGATGGTTTCTTCTCTATAAAATCTATCATATGAACAATGTCCTGAAGCCGTGCAGACGTGCATAGCTCTCAGCCTGCTTGCGGTTTACCTGCTTGAGTATGCGAATGACCTGTTTATGGCCTTTCTTGATCTCACCGAGGTCGATACCATCATTTTCAAATTCGATGATGCCCACCTTATTCAGACTCTCACAGCCGTTGAAAGCGTCCTCCTTTATATCCTTGATGTACATACTTACACGAAGCTCCGCCAGACTCTGACAGCCGTAGAATGCCCAGTTTCCGATGGACTTCACAGTGGCCGGGAGAGTTATCTCTGTAAGGCCACGGCACCATGCAAATGCGCTTTCGCCTATCTCCTGAACAGAGTTGGAGATGACAACTTTTTTGAGGTTGTAGCATTCGGAGAATGCAGACGCACCTATAGCCTCAACACTGCCCGAAATAACGATCCTTCTCAGACCCTTGCAAGAGAAGAACATGAGATCGCTGATCCTCTGGAGATATGCGGGAAGTACGATATTCTCAAGAGTGTTACAGCGTCCGAATGCGCCCTTTCCTATTCTCTTCAGCGACTCGGGGAAGCTGACATCACGGAGTTTTTCGCACTGAAGGAAGGCATTATCGCCTATGGATTCAAGGCTCTTGGAGAGAACGATCTCCTCAAGGTTGAAGCAGTGGCAGAAAGCGAAACTTTCGATCTTCTTTACGCTGTCAGGCATAATGATGCGCTTTACGGTCTCGTTTCCACGGAAGGCATACTTGCCTATGACCTTGACCTTTTCGGGGATGGAGATAGACTCGGTAGTGCCGATATACTTCATGAGAGTGCCGTTCTTGTCGATAGCCATATTGTAGCTGTCGTCGATCTCGATGTTTTCATCGTGGAGAAGCTCGCCGTATCTTGCCTCTTTTTCCTCCTGAGTAAGCTTATCCTGGGTGATCTCTATGACGATCTCTTTCATCTCATCGGTAAGCTTAGGAGCCTGACGCTTCGGCAGCACCTTCGGTGCTTCAAGAATAGACATATTGCCATGTGAAGCAACTATCTTCTTCTCATCCTTTTTCTCCTCGGGCTTCACGGGCTCGGGCTTTTTCTCGTCCTTCTTCTCCTCGGGCTTCACAGGCTCGGGCTTCTTCTCGTCCTTTTTCTCCTCGGGCTTCACGGGCTCGGGCTTCTTATCGTCCTTCTTTTCCTCAGACTTCACAGACTCGGGCTTCTTATCGTCCTTCTTTTCCTCGAACTTCACAGGCTCGGGCTTCTTATCGTCCTTCTTTTCCATGGACTTTACAGGCTCGAGCTTTTTCTCGTCCTTCTTTTCCTCAGACTTCACAGGCTCGGGCTTCTTCTCGTCCTTTTTCTCCTCGGACTTCACAGGCTCGGGCTTCTTCTCGTCCTTCTTTTCCTCGGACTTCACAGGCTCGGGCTTCTTCTCGTCCTTTTTCTCCTCGGACGCAGATACTGCTCCGCTTCCGATTATGATATCCTCCATACGTGCTGAGACCTGACCTGAAACATTATGCATAACAGTTTCAGGAGTAATAGGCTCAAACGCCAGAGAATCGATATTTATGCTCTTCTGATTCTTATTCTTCTTGTTTTTCTTGTTCTTCTTCGACTTTTTGCCGTGCTTGTTTTCGACGGGTCTGAGCTCCTCGGGATGGATCTCCTCCATCACAGGCATCTGCTCTGCCTTTGCAGGCTCGGTCTTAGCCTCGGGAGCCTTGTTCTCCACAGGCTTCACGGGTTCAGCCTTAGCCTCGGGAGCCTTGTTTTCCACGGGCTTCACGGGTTCAGTTTTAGCCTCGGGAGCCTTGTTTTCCACGGACTTCACGGGTTCAGCCTTAGCCTCGGGAGCCTTGTTTCCCACGGGCTTCACGGGTCCAGCCTTAGCCTCGGGAACCTTGTTCTCCACGGGCTTCACTGGCTCAGCCTTAGCCTCGGGTGCCTTGTTTTCCACAGGCTTCACGGGTTCAGTTTTAGCTTCGGGAACCTTGTTTTCCACGGGCTTCACGGGTTCAGCCTTAGCTTCGAGAGCCTTATTCTCCACAGGCTTCACCAGTTCAGTCTTGACCTTGGGAGCCTTGTTCTCCACGGGCTTCACGGGCTCAGTTTTAGCCTCGGGAGCCTTGTTCTCCACGGGCTTCACGGGCTCAGTTTTAGCCTCGGGAGCCTTGTTTTCCACGGGCTTCATGGGTTCAGTCTTGACCTCGGGAGCCTTGTTCTCCACGGGCTTCACTGGCTCAGCCTTAGCCTCGGGAGCCTTGTTTTCCACGGGCTTCATGGGTTCAGTTTTAGCTTCGGGAGCCTTGTTCTCCACAGGCTTCATGGGCTCAGTTTTAGCTTCGGGAGCCTTATTCTCCACAGGCTTCACCAGTTCGGTCTTTGCCTCGGATGCCTTTGATTCGGGAACTACAGCCTCCTCGTTCCCTGTTGATGCGATATCTGCTTCGGGCACGGCTGTACGTGCTTTTACAGCCCTGACCCTCTTCACGACCTTTACCTTTTTCGGAACTGCCTGTTTCGCAGATCTTTCAGCCTCATTTCTGCATATCGGGCAAGAATCCGCTTTATCAGCGTCATAGACGTGATTCCTGGGACACTTTACAATATTCATACATATCACTCCAGCGCAATTGTCTTAAACGATACATTTTTTAAGAAACAATGAATTCAACAATACAATTATACCATTTCAGATGCAAAAAATCAATAACAGTTCGTGACTAATAGCAAATTTTGTGAAAAGTAACGGTAAGCTGTTGATCATTCGCCTTGAAACTACGGTAAATCCAGTTTTGCCACGGGACGGTTTTATACAATGTGCACAAAGCCGCCTGTCGTCTATCATTCCGGGGATAATTTAAGTAAATTTCACTTTCGGAGAATTCTTCAACGTCCAAATGTTATATTTTTATCAGACTTTTGTTCAATCAATATCTTCCTGTAATTATCAGTTCATAAATCAAGCGAACAACCAATTCAAATATTCGCAATATTTCGTCGTTTCAGCACTTCCAGCAAGGATAAAAAAAGTTCGATTATACTTGCAGTAAAGAAAACTTTGTACAAATCGTAGAATTTCATTGTCTAAAACGCTAAAAATAATCTTTCCCTATTCCAAATTTTAGGAAAGTATGCTACAATATAATCAACAAAATATTGTGTCTTTACTGGAGGTGTAATTATGGGTAAATTAGCTAAATTTAAGAACAAGATTCTTTCGGTGACAGCCGCTATTGTGGTAGCGCTCAGCTTTACCTCCGGATTCTTCGGCTTCAGTTCAGCTGAACCCAGTCAGGAGGACTTCAAAGCAATGGCAGAAGAAATGGTGATTCTCGTCAATGAAGCAAGAGAGGCAGAGGGGCTCAAACCGCTTTATATGGTGCCATATCTTTGTGATGTGGCAAATGTCAGATGCAGAGAAAGTATTTTCAGCTTCAGTCATAATCGTCCGGACGGCTCTTCTTTTATTACCGTTCTCGACGATTCGCTGGTACCATATTCAAAGGCAGCAGAAAACCTGGCAGCAGGTTCTGATACAGCAGAGGCAACGTTCAATCAGTGGAAAAATTCTCCCAACCACTGGCGCTCCATTATGAATCCCGATTATACCCATATAGGCGTCGCAGTTTCTTATGATATGAACAGTGAATACAAATATTACTGGGAGCAGTTCTTCGTTGCTGTAAGCGGCAAACTCAATGACCAGACAATACCCGAAAGATATAAGACAGTCCCCAAATCATCAGGCGATATAAACGGCGACGCTGAAATTGACACCTTTGATCTTATTACTGTAAATCAATACCTCGCTGATGATACCGCTTTTCTGAACGATCTTCAGGTAGAAAGCGCTGATATGCTCAAAGACAACGCCATAACATCTGCGGACGCTATGGTGCTGAGAAAATATATCCTCGGAGAGTACAAGACTCTCCCTGTAACTATGGAAATGCTGCTCTCCGGCGGCTAAAGTAAATTATGGAAGAATTAGTATAAATGGTGTGTTCATTAGGTTAAGGCGGTTGTTTCACGGCAACCGCCTTTTCCTGCGCAAGCTGACGGCAGCTTGACCCCGATCACGTTACGCTCGTAAACTCGCTTACTCTGTACGTTTAGCTTAATCTGCTTTCGCTCGCCGATACTTCTTTTCATGTATGTAGACGTACAATTTGTAGGGGCGCACAGTGTGCGCCCTCATAATGTTATTTCGGGCGAGTGTAACTCGCCCCTGCAAAAATCATTTACGCAGAATAGCCGTATTGTAGGGAACGCCGCCCTCGGCGTTCCACCGCTTTTTCTCAATGGTACTTCTTTTAATTGAAGTTCACGTTACATTTGTAGGGGCGCACAATGTGCGCCCTCATGGTGTAACTTGAACTTGGCTTTATCGGGCGAGCGGAACTTGCCCCTGCATAAACCAACGAAAAATTGACGATTTATATGGGCGCTTTCCGAGTGCCCTTGATATAATCAATCTTAAAAAAGACTTTTTCAACAGACTGAAGGGCGCACACTGTGCGCCCCTACAGATACCACATGAACTTTAATTAAACAAGAAGTGCCGGCAAATGAAAGCAGCGGAACTTTTCCAATTGCTCCACACTTATAAATGATCGCTGAAATAACTTGATTTTCATGAGATACTGTGGTATAATGTAAGCAAACAATAACATCTCCGCCCTCTCACATATGTAAGGAGAAAAGAATGCTTAAAGCTATTTGCTCAAAAAAAGACCTCTCACTTTGCAGCTATTACAGCTGTATCGCCGATCTTATAGATTCGGACGAACTTGAAAAGCTCAAGGATATCCGACACCATATATCGACTACCCGTTTTCAGCACTGTCTGAACGTGTCATATTACAGCTATGTGGTGTGCAGGAAATTCCGCCTCAATGCCCGTTCTGCCGCAAGGGCAGGACTGCTCCACGATCTGTTCTACTATGACAGAAAAGAGTACAACTCTCTCCGCTCAAAAGGCGAACCACGCCACAGCCGTATGCATTCACAGGTAGCTGTGGAAAATGCAAGGGAGCTGACACATATCTCCCTCCTCGAAAAAGATATGATCGAAAAGCATATGTGGCCGATGACAAGGCCTCTCCCCAAATATAGGGAGACCTACATCATCACCCTTATCGACAAGTACTGCGCTGTTCTGGAATTCTGCGTACCGAAAGTCACTAAGGTCACATCTCATTTCTCCTCGGATAAATCATAATAAGATAAGGACGTTCTACGGAACGTCCTTTTGTCATTCAAAAAGCCGATTTTTTTCAAAAAATATGTGGGCGAGCGGAACTCGCCCCTACATAAGCTAACTAACAATACCCGATTTGTAGGGGCGCTTTCCGAGCGCCCTTAATAAAATCCATCCGCTAAAATAAATTTTCTACAAGCAGAGGGGCGTTCCACGGAGCGTCCTTTTTTGCGGTACAAAAATTAAATTTAAAACTTATCTCCATCCCCTTGACAAATCAGAACAAATGTTCTATAATAAAGATCACAAGGAATAGAACATCTGTTCGCTATCTTTTTTCTCCCTAAGGCAAAGGAGGTATGGAAAATGAAAAATATGATTATATCCTACAAAGAAAGCTGTATCAAGGCTCAGAAACGAATATCCGAACTCACCGCTCTGCGCACCTCTCTGCGGCGGCAGGGGAAAGAATCACGCATCAACGAACTCTCACTGGACAGGAGGATCAAACTGCTGTACGACGAGAATCTGCAAATGCTGGAGGTCATTGCTTCACTTGATTCCTATGTCAGGAGGATGGAGAGCCGTGTCAAGACGTGAGAGCTATTCCGATACCTTTACAGGCAAGGCTGACGAGGGTATACGTGCAATTCTTGAGGGCGGCGATCACGAAGACGGAACACGTAAGCTGAGAAAAATTCTGTTAAATGTAATAAATAATGAGCTTACACCGAGACAAAAAGAAATAATTGTGTTATACTATTTTAAGAAAACAGATATCGTCACTATCGGCAGACAGCTCGGTGTAACTCCGCAGGCTGTCTCAGCCGCTATGAAACGTGCCCGTCTGAAAATGTACCGTATCATGAAATATTACGTCAGCTAAAGGAAAAATTATGGAAACACCGATTTACGATTATCTCAGAAATTACGCCGCCTCCGGCACTGTCCGCTGCCATATGCCCGGCCACAAGGGACGCTCCTGTTCCGGGGAGCTGTCCTCCGCTTTCTCCCTCGATATCACCGAGATATCAGGTGCGGACAGCCTTTTTGAAGCGGAAGGCATTATTGCCGAAAGCGAAAAATATATGTCCCGTCTGTACCATACGGCTGAGACCGTCTACTCCGCAGGCGGCTCTACTCTGTGCATTCAGGCCATGCTCACCCTTATGAAACAGGACGGACGCCAGGTCATCGCTGTGAGAAATGTTCACCGTGCATTCCTCAACGCCTGCGCTCTGCTGGATATCTCCCCCCTATGGATAATGCCGGAATACAGCGGAGGGATACTCTCAGGGACTGTTGATACATCCGCTGTGGAGACCGCTCTGAAAGAATGCGGCAAGCCTGCCTGTCTGTACATCACATCACCCGATTACACAGGCAGGACCGCTGATATCCGTTCCCTTGCGGCTGTATGCCGAAGATACGAAGCGAAACTGCTGGTGGATAACGCTCACGGCGCTCATCTGGCTTTTCTGCCGAAAAATATCCACCCTATGAATCTGGGAGCTGACCTGTGCTGCGACTCCGCACACAAAATGCTGCCTGCACTGACAGGCGGTGCAATGCTCCACACATCCTGCAAAGAATACGTGGGAAGGCTTAAACAGGCCATGAGTTTTTTCGGCTCAACAAGTCCTTCCTATCTTGTAATGGCAAGCCTCGACCTCTGCAACAGGTACATCTGTGACTGCATAGCCGATGATATCGCTGACGGTATGAGGTCGGTGCAGAAGCTGAAAAGCCACTTCTCCGACAGACTCATATTCGCCGAAAGCGAGCCATTCCACATCACGGTAATGGCGGCTGAATGCGGATACGACGGCAATGAACTGGCGGAGAGACTTCGCGCAAACGGCGCTGAATGTGAATATTCCGACAGCTCACTGCTGATACTTCTCATGTCTCCTATGAGCAGAACCGAAGATTACGCAAAGCTGACGGAGGCTCTCGACACTGCTCTGCGCTCTGCCCGAAAGCATGAACCGATAAAGGAAAGCTTCAGCATTGCTCTGCCGGAAAAGGCCATGTCCATACGGGAAGCGGCATTCTCTCCCTGTGAAGAAATAACGGTCGAAGAAGCTGAGGGACGCATCTGTGCTTCCGTGAAAGTGCCGTGCCCTCCTGCAATACCGATTGCGGCAAGCGGCGAAGTCATCGACCGCTCATGCATCGAACTTTTCAGGCGCTACAATATAGATAAGGTTTTAGTGGTTCGTGAATGATATGCAGGGGACGGCGTCCCCTACGTCCTGTGCCTTACACAAAAATAATATGAAACCGACTGTATGGACGCACAACGGCCGTACAGTCCGTCGGGCGGATGATATCCGCCCCTGCACGCAGCAAAAGGAAAACAACATGAAGAATATATACGGAAATGAATATCTGCTGTCTACGATAGCAAATATGATAAAAAACGACAAAGCTGCCCAGTCCGTTATTTTCTGCGGAGAAAAAGGCAGCGGCAAACGGCTTATGGCCAAATACTACACCATGTCGCTGATGTGTGAATCTCCCGTTGACGGCAGGCCATGCGGAAAGTGCAACGCCTGCCATAATGTTGACATGGGCTACCATCCCGATGTGATATACGCTCCCACCAGCGGCAAATTAGGCGGATATTCCGTGGAGACCGCCCGTGCCGTCATCAATCAGGCATACATCAAGCCCAACAACTCCAGCGGCAGAAAGGTGTGCATCTTCACCGACTGCAAGAACACCGACCCACGTACTCAGAATGTCCTGCTGAAGCTGATAGAAGAACCGCCGGAATACGCTTACTTCATCTTCACCTGCAACTCACGGACAGACTTCCTGCCCACCATCATTTCAAGATGCGTATGCTTCGGAGTATCCACTGTTACCGATGAGGAGGCGAAAAAGGCACTCATTGAGGACGACTGCACTCCCGAAGAAGCCGAAAGCGCTGTCAGATGCTTTCACGGAAATATCGGTATGTGCGGCGATTATATCCGCAATGAGGAACTCCGCAAGCAGGTGGATTTGACAAAAGGCCTCGCTGATAGTATAATAAGAAAAGATGAATATTCGCTCAATGCACAGCTTTTCGCTCTCGGAAGCAGCAGAAATGACGTGAAAAACGTTATGACCATGCTGGATAAGCTGGTCCGTGATGCCGCTGTGCTGGGCAGAGATAAATCCGCAGAACTGATAGGATGCAGCCGTGAAACTGCTGAATCCCTCTCAGGAAGGATAACTCCCTATCAGGCTGTACGCATTCACAATAAGATAGAACTGGCAAACAAAGCCGTTGACTGCAATGTTACCATACCTCTTGCAATGGCGGCGCTGGCTGCCGAGATAACCGAAATCATCTGAACTGGAGTTATACATGAAAGAAATAGTTGGTGTACGCTTCAAGAGCGTAGGAAAAATATATTACTTCTCCCCCGGCAATATCAAGGCTAATGTGGGAGACCGTGCCATCGTCGAGACCGTAAGAGGCATCGAGTGCGGCGAAGTCGTTATCGCTAACAGGGAGATACCCGACGAGATGATAAATTCTCCCCTCAAGCCGATAATCCGCCTTGCTGACGAGAACGACCTCAGAACTGTTGAAAAGAACAAGCAGCGTGAAAAGGAAGCTTTCAAAATATGCGAGGAGAAGATCGCTGCAAGAAAACTCAGCATGAACCTTGTGGACGTTGAGTGTACCTTCGATAACAACAAGCTTCTCTTCTACTTCACTGCCGAGAACCGTGTTGATTTCCGTGAACTGGTAAAGGATCTGGCATCCGTTTTCAGAACACGTATCGAACTGCGTCAGATAGGTGTACGTGACGAGGCAAAGATACTGGGCGGTCTGGGAATCTGCGGCAGAGAATTCTGCTGTAAGGGCTACATGGGCGATTTCCAGCCTGTATCCATAAAAATGGCAAAGGAACAGGGACTTTCCCTCAATCCTACAAAAATATCAGGCACCTGCGGCAGACTTATGTGCTGTCTCAAAAATGAGCAGAACGTTTACGAGGAACTGCTGAAGATAACCCCGAAAATGGGCGCAGTAGTCGTAACTCCCGACGGCGACAAGGGCAAGGTCGAGGACGTTAACCTCATCACAGGAAAGCTGAGAGTCAAGACCGAGAAATCCGAAGTTCCCGTTACTCTGGACAGAAGCGAAGTAAAGCTGCTGAAGGACGTTGAGATAAGGGTCAACAAGGACGAACTCAAGGCTCTGAAAAAGCTTGAGGATAAGTAATGAACAAGGTAAATTACGGCAGGATGCTGGACGAGAAAATGGCAGAACTGGAGAAAAGCGGCGAAAAACCGTCGCTCCTCCTTCACGCCTGCTGTGCTCCCTGTTCCAGTCATACCCTGCTTTTTCTGCATGAGCATTTCGATATAACGCTGTATTTCTGCAATCCGAACATTTCCCCCGAAAGCGAATTTGAGTTCCGCCTCAGCGAACTGAAAAGGCTCGTGAAGGAACTGGGACTTGATATCAATGTCATCGAAGAACCCTATGACTCCGCTCCTTTTTTTGCGCTGGCAAAGGGACTGGAAGACCTGCCCGAGCGTGGGGAAAGATGCCGGAAGTGCATTGAATACCGTCTGCGTATGGCGGCGGCTAAGGCTAAGGAACTGGAAAGCGATTACTTCACGACTACCCTGACCATAAGCCCTCACAAGGACTGCACATTCATCAACGAATGCGGCGGCAGGATAGCCGAAGAATGCGGCATCCCGTACCTGTATTCCGACTTCAAGAAGCACGACGGCTACAAACATTCCATTCAGCTTTCAAAGGAATATAACCTGTACAGACAGAATTACTGCGGATGCATCTACTCACGAGCTGGTGTCAGCTCGACCACAAACACGAATCGCTCGTAAACTCGCTTACTTCTTTAAAAACGATGAGTTTCAGGTCGCTCGCAGGCTTGTTTCTGTAGTGGACGACACCCCGGCATTCCACTATGTGCATGGTGATCTGATCTGTGAGTGTTAGCGAACACCATAATTCCGAATAAAAAAAGGAGTGGTATTTTGGGTAAGGAACTGAAAACCAATGCAATGCGTTTTCTTGATAAAAATAAGATAGAGTATACCGTTCAGACCTACGAATGTGAGGAATTCATCGACGGCATACACACCGCCGAAAAGCTGGGTCAGCCCCTTGATGAGACCTTCAAAACTCTCGTCGCTCACGGCAAAAGCGGTAATTACTACTGCTTCCTGCTCCCCGTGGCGCTGGAGCTTGACCTGAAAAAAGCCGCTAAAAGCGTAGGCGAAAAGTCCGTGGAACTGCTCCATGTAAAGGATATCACAAAGGTGACAGGCTATGTCCGTGGAGGATGTACTCCCATCGGAATGAAAAAGCAGTTCATGACTGTCATACACAATTCAGCTGAGGCTCTCCCTCTTTTCTACATAAGCGGAGGACGCATCGGCACTCAGATAAGACTTTCCCCATCTGAGCTTGTAAAGGCTATACGTGGAAAGTTTGAGGATATTATTCTCTGACATAAAAATGCAGGGGCCGCCTTCCGGCTGTCCTTTTTGAACCTGTCCACATAGGGTGAATGTACGGATTATCAGGCATAATTTTGTCGGTGACAAGGCAAAAATCCGCCGACGGGCTGTCGCCCTTCAAGGATTTTTAACGCAGTAACCGGCAAAATTTGACGAAAAGACGTGCATGAATCCCTATGTGGACAGGTTCTCATAATGCGTAATTGTGGTGTCCGCTTTGCGGACAGATCTGAATTGTAGGGGCGCTTTCCGAGCGCCCGTGATATCCCGGAAATCACCTTTATGATAATACAAAAAGTACCATTAGCACTCTCGGGTTGAGAGTGCTAATTTTCATTTTTCTGTCACATAAGTGTAATCATTCTTTCAAATAAGAGGTCTAATATATAATTAACGAAAGGAAAAGAGATGATACCAATGGAATATGCGGTAAAAACAAGCATACAATAAACACATAAAATTATTCTGGAGGTATGAATTATGTTATACGGTATTTCACCATTCGCAAGAAACAGCTATGACCCATTTGATTTCTGGGACGATACAGATAAGAACTTCTTTGGCAAGACCATGCAGATGAATTCCTGCAAGACTGATATCAGGGACGAGGGCGACAAGTACGTCATGGAGTCCGAAATGCCCGGCTTCGAGAAAGAGGATATAAAGCTGGATATCAACGGCTCGTATCTGACTATTTCCGCCGAGCATAACACCACTAATGAAGATAAGGACAACAAGGGAAATTATATCCGCAGAGAGCGTTCATACGGCTCGTTCAAGAGAAGCTTCGATATTACCGATGTGGACGAAAACGCTATAAGCGCTGAATACAAAAACGGCATCCTCATCATAGACCTGCCAAAAAGAAAACCCGAACAGCCTGTCTCAAAGAGACTTGAAATAAAGTAAATATGGCAATGAGGGACGCACATTTTGTGCGTCCTTGTCATTTTGTGAAAAGAGTATATTAAGTTAAGGGCGCTCGGAAAGCGCCCCTACATATTTTCACGATGAAAGCCGAGGACGGTCTCATCTACTGAATGATCGGGCGTAGCTGAATACCATCGAGAGCCGCTTCTATTGCGTCGGGGAGCATATCAAACTCCGCCACAAGCGAGGCAGGCTTTTTTATTATGTCGTCCTGCTTCATGGGCACGAAATAATAATTCTTGCGGTTGAAAAGTTCACCGATATTTCTTGCCGAACCAAGCAGTGAATCGTTGGAGGCTATGGCAAGCACCACAGGCTTTCCGCTTCGCAGATGGGACTTCACAGCCATTGTCACGGCAGTATCTGTTATGCTGCCTGCCAGCTTTGCGGCGGTGTTGGATGTACAGGGAGCTACTGCCATTATGTCTGTCAGTGATTCGGGTCCGATGGGTTCAGCCTCCGCCGATGTGGTTATAACGTCCCGTCCGCATATATCCGAAAGCCGCTTTATATGTTCGGCGGCCGTGCCGAACCGGGTATCGGTGGATGCGGCGTTCTCCGACATTACAGGTATCAGCTCTGCCCCCAGTTCATGCAGTCTTTCCGCCTGACGCAGGCTTTTCTCAAAGGTACAGAATGAGCCTGTCAGCGCATAGCCGATACGCAGTCCTTTCAGTTTATCGTACATGGTCATCTCCCCTTTCCGATATCATGTTCTTTACGGTTTCAGCAATTATCTCTCCTGCGGTGACGGGAGCAGTCTTGCCGGGAAGTCCCAGCGCCCACACCACTTTCATCCCCAGTTCCTGAGCAGATGCGAGATCTATTCCTCCCGGCTTTGAGGCAAGGTCGATGAAAAGGGTATCCTTACCGAAGCGGCTCAGTTCTTCCCTGCCGAATATCATTGACGGGACAGTGTTGAATACAAGTCCGTATCCGTGGGGCATATCCTTCGTGCATACCGCTTTCACACCGAGAAGCGCCGCCTTTGCCGCACCCTTTGCATTTCTCACAGCGGCGGTAATGTCCGCACCGAAGCCTTTGAGTATCTCCGCAAGGGCAGTTCCGATTCGTCCCATTCCGACGATCAGTACTTTTTCACCGCTGAGAGTCACGGGCATTTCCTCAAGGGCTATCTGCACCGCTCCCTCTGCGGTAGGCACGGCATTGCGCAGACTTAGCTCCTCACGCTCCATATAGTCAAGCACCTCATATTCATCGAAAAGCCGGCAGAGTTCGTCACTGACCCTGCCTGCGAATATCACAGCATGAGGCGCAAGCCGCTGTTTCACGTCGCTGACTGTCAGTTTTCCGCTGAAGCAGGGAGTGCTGACACAGCCGTTTTCATCAAGGGGCGGCACGGGAAGTACGGCATATCCGCACTTTTCCGGTCTTTCCTCCGCTGTGTCATCGGGGAGCATATCCCCGTCAAAGCCGATGACCGACACTTCATACTGCTCAGCTAAACGGCGGCCGCAGTACACCTGACGCATATCTCCGCCTGCAATAAGTATTTTTTCCACTGTATATTCCTCCTCTTGTTAATCCGCCGAAATATATGCGATATTCGGGGCTGATGTCACATTGACAGTTTTCAACATAGTTTTTTCTACCTGCTATATTCAAATGCGCTATTGACAAATATTATTATTTGCGGTAAAATATATTATGTGTATTTGTAATTTATTGTGAATATACAGGCTCCCTTCATCACAGTGCAGAATTCGTCCTGTGGCAGTGCGTTTTGGCACAGGCTGAAGATGAAAAGCCGTGAAAATAAATGTAAAGGCGGTAAACTTATCATGGGTTTATTCAGTGGTATATTCGGTGCTAACGCTTACTCAAACCGTGAGCTCAAGCGTATCGAACCGATCAAGAAGAAAGTACTCGCTCTCGACGAGGAATATACAGCGCTTTCAGATGCAGAACTGAAGGCAAAGACACAGGAATTCAAGGACAGACTGGAAGAGGGCGAAACTCTCGATACCATTCTCCCTGAGGCTCTCGCTACCGTAAGAGAAGCTGCATGGCGTGTTCTCGAAAAGAAACCTTACCCCGTACAGATCATCGGTGCTATCGTTCTCCATCAGGGACGTATCGCTGAAATGAAGACCGGTGAAGGTAAAACTCTCGTTGCCTGCGTCGCTTCATACCTCAATGCTCTCTCAGGCAAGGGCGTTCACGTCGTTACCGTTAACGACTACCTCGCAAAGACTCAGGCTGAGGAAATGGGCAAGGTCCTCCGCTGGCTGGGACTTACTGTAGGATGTATCCTCCACGGTCTCAACAACGACCAGAGACGTGCCGCTTACAACTGCGACGTAACCTATGCTACAAATAACGAGCTGGGCTTCGACTACCTCCGTGACAACATGGTAACTCACAAGGAAGATCGTGTTCAGCGTGAACCTAACTTCGCTATCGTCGATGAGGTGGACTCCATCCTTATCGATGAGGCTCGTACTCCTCTTATCATTTCAGGCCGTGGCGACAAGTCCACTGACCTCTATACTATCGTTGACCGTTTCGCCAAGACTCTTACCTCCACTACTGTCGTTGAAACAGATGACAAGGTGGATCAGGACGAGATCGCAGAAAACGCAGACTACATCATCGATGAGAAGGCTAAGACAGCTACTATCACCCAGCGTGGTGTAAAGAAGGCTGAACAGGCTTTCCACATCGAAAACCTTATGGATTCGGAGAACCTTACTCTCCTCCACCACATCAACCAGGCTATCAAGGCTAACGGCGTTATGAAGAACGATATCGACTACGTTGTCAAGGACGGCGAGATCATTATCGTTGACGAATTCACAGGCCGTCTCATGATGGGTCGCCGTTTCAATGACGGTCTCCATCAGGCTATCGAGGCTAAGGAAGGCGTTAAGGTAAAGAGCGAATCCAAGACTCTCGCTACCATCACTTTCCAGAACTTCTTCCGTCTCTACACAAAGCTGTCAGGTATGACAGGTACTGCTATGACCGAGGAAGACGAATTCAAGGAGATCTACAAGCTGGACGTTATCTCCATCCCTACAAACAAGCCTGTTATCCGTATCGACCACAACGATCAGGTATACAGCTCGGAAAAGGGCAAATATGCAGCTATCATCGACAAGATCATCGAGTGTCACGATAAAGGACAGCCTATCCTCGTTGGTACAGTTTCCATCGAGAAGTCAGAGCTCCTCTCCGCTATGCTGAAGAGAAAGGGCATCAAGCACGAAGTCCTCAACGCTAAACAGCACGCTAAGGAAGCTGAGATCGTTGCTCAGGCAGGTAAGTACGGCGCTGTTACCATCGCTACCAACATGGCCGGACGTGGTACCGATATCATGCTGGGCGGTAACGCTGAATTCCTCGCAAGAGCTGAACTGAGAAAGCGTGAGATACCCGAGGATATCATCTCCGAGGCTATCGGCTTCGCTGATACAGACAACGAGGAGATACTTGCTGCAAGAAAGCTCTACCGTGAGCTTTACGATAAATTCAACGCTGAGGTAAAGGAAAAGGCTGTTGCTGTCAAGGAGGCAGGCGGTCTCTACATCCTCGGTACAGAGCGTCACGAATCAAGACGTATCGACAACCAGCTCCGTGGACGTTCAGGACGTCAGGGCGACGAGGGCGAAAGCTGCTTCTTCCTCTCAGTAGAGGACGACCTCATGCGTATCTTCGCAGGCGACCGTCTTGAGAACATGATGAAGACTCTCAAGGTTGACGAGGGTATGCCTATCGAGAGCAAAATGCTCACAAAGATCATCGAATCTTCACAGAAGAAGGTCGAGGGTCAGAACTTCAGCATAAGAAAGAACGTCCTCAACTACGACGACGTTATGAATACACAGCGTGAGATCATCTACGGCGAGCGTGCACAGGTTCTCGACGGCGAAGACATCCACGAGAAGATCCTCGGCATGATGGACGATCTCATCACAGACAAGGTAAACGCTTACCTCATCGACGACGAGGTAAAGGACGACTGGAACCTTGTCGGCCTGAAGGAATACTTCCTCGGCTGGCTCACAGGTCCTGAGGATCTTGACTTTGACGAGGACGATATCTCATCCGTATCCAAGGAAGATATCACATCCGCTCTCAGCAAGAAGGCCGGCGAGATCTATCAGTCCAAGGAAGAAGAATACGGCTCAGACGTTATGCGTGAGCTTGAAAGAGTTATCCTCCTCAAGGTCGTTGATACAAAGTGGATGGCTCACATCGACGATATGGAAGAGCTCAAGAAGGGTATCGGTCTCCGTTCATACGGCCAGAAGAACCCTGTTGTCGAGTACCGTTACGAAGGCTTCGAGATGTTCGACGCTATGGTAGATTCCATCAAGGAAGACACCGTTCGTATGCTCCTCACTGTTAAGCTTCAGAAGAATGAAGCTCCTGAGCGTGAACAGGTGGCAAAGCCTGATGCTCCTAACGCAGGCGCAGGCGACGGAAGCTTTGACGGCGAGCCTGTACGTGTGAAGAAGATCGGCGACAACGATCCATGCCCATGCGGAAGCGGCAAGAAGTACAAGAAGTGCTGCAAGGGCAAGGACAATCAGTAAGTATACTAATTGAGAATTGAAAATGGAGAATTGAGAATGTTTTTTGCGGATATGTCGAATAATTCTCAATTCTCAATCCTGCATTCTCAATTTCAGAAGGGCGGAGTTTTCCGCCCTTTTTAAGGATGATTTAATATCAGGAGTGAAAATGAACAAATACAAGAATAAACTTCCCCTTATTATGGGGATACTCTTTTTTTCAGTTGCCGTTACAGCCGTAGCCTATGCGTGGCTATCGGGAATTTATCTGTATGACCTGAGACTTTCTTTTTCATCATATGTGGGACTGCACCACTCAACCTCAATGTTGTATTTTGCCTTTGCACTTGTAATGATACCAACGATCGCATTTTACCTTACAAAACGAGAGCTTCTGCCTGCAAAAAAGGCGATATATGCAGTTATATCCGTGTTCGTTCTCGGAACGGCACTTTTCCCGTGCAACAGGTACAGCAGTTCTCCCAGCGAGCTTACAACGAAGATACACACATTTTTCTCAATGGGCGGCATACTCCCCGTAACGGTTTCATTCATACTTTCCGCAATATTTCCGAAAAGCAAAAAACAGCGCTTTGCGGCATTTGCTTCACTTCTGTATGCTGCGGTATTCGTTGTGCTGTTCGTCACAGGCTTTCCTCCGCTGTTTCAGACTTTCTTTATATGGGAAAACCTGTTTATCGTCCTGCTGCTTTTAGAACTGCATACGGAGCAGTATGAGGAAACCGAAAAAAGCAAATGAGCGGATGCAAATGCAGGTTATGCCTGTGTACCTATGATTAAAAAATCTGAAAAAAGTGAGCGATAGAGGAAGATATATGAGCGGATACAGCGTTTTTGCCCGATATTATGACGAGCTGACGGCAAATATCGACTATAAGAAGCGTGGGGAATATTTCCACGAAATAATACAGAAATTCAAGCAGACAAAAGAGAATATCCTCCTTGACCTCGCCTGCGGTACGGGAAGTATCTCCGAGGTCATGGCAGGGCTTGGCTACGATGTTATCGGAGTTGACCTCTCCGACGAAATGCTTGGTATGGCTATCGAGAAGAAATTCGACAGCGGTCTGAATATTCAGTACCTCTGTCAGGATATGCGTAAACTTGATATGTACGGCACTATCGACATTACTATATGCGCCCTCGACAGCATCAATCACCTTGCGTCCATTGACGATGTGAGGAAGGTCTTTGAGAATGTGGCGTTTTTCTCCGAACAGGAGGGACTTTTCATCTTCGATGTGAACACTCTCTACAAGCACCGCAATATTCTCGCAAACAACACTTTCACCTACGAGACCGACAATGTCTACTGCGTGTGGGAGAACACACTTGTCCCCGACACCGACGAGGTAAAGATGAATCTGGAATTCTTCGAGCGTGAGGAAAACGGGCTTTACTCCCGTACCAATGACAGTTTCTCGGAAAAGGCCTACAGCGAGGAGGATATCGAAAAGCTGCTGAAAAATGCAGGATTTGAACTGCTTGCCAAGTACGGCGACGATACTTTCGGGCCTCCGACAGAAACTACACAGCGCATTGTCTACGTGGCAAGGTGCATCGACAACGGACAAACGCTTCGATAATTCGGAATTCATAATGCGTAATGCGTAATTTTGGTGTCCCCTGACGGGGACAAATTAAAATAGTAATTATGTGATTTTAAATCCGTCAGCGAAGCTGACACAACTAATTACGAATTACGCATTACGCATTAAGCATTAAACAGAAAGGATGAGATAAATTGGGTAAATTATACAGAGCAATTTCAGCGGACGGTTCTGCTTTTGCGGAAGTCCTGGACGCTAAGGATATCGTATCCGAAATAGAACGCATCCACAAGACCTCGGCTGTTATCACAGCAGGCCTGGGCAGACTTACTATCGCCGCTTCACTTATGGGCTATATGCTCAAAGGCGAGAATGACACCATCACTCTCCGTGTGGACGGAGGCGGCCCTGCCGGTCAGCTTACAGCTGTTGCCGACAGCTGGGGCAATGTCAAGAGCTGCGTGGGAAATCCCGTTGTGGAGATACCTCTCAACGCTCAGGGCAAGCTTGACGTAGGCGGAGCTGTGGGTACTGACGGCACTCTCTCAGTCGTAAAGGATATGGGACTGAAAGAGCCTTACGTGGGAGTCATCCCCCTTGTTTCAGGCGAGATCGCCGAGGATATCGCAAACTATTACGCCACAAGCGAACAGATACCTACAGTGTGCAGTCTGGGCGTACTGGTGAATCCCGACCTGACAGTAAAGGCGGCAGGCGGCTTCCTTGTACAGCTTCTCCCCTTCGCTGATGAAAAGGTCATCGATATCCTCGAAAAGAACGTAGCTGCTATGCCTCCCGTTTCCGCTATGCTGGACGAGGGCAAAACTCCCGAGGAGATAGCAAATATGCTTCTGGCAGGCCTTGAGCCTAATGTTCTTGATACAGCCGAGCCCGTTTACGGTTGCGATTGCAGCCGTGAGAGAACCGAAAGAGTGCTTATCAGCATAGGCGAAAAGGACCTGAGAGAAATGGCCGCCGAGGGCAAGGATACTACGGTATGCTGCCATTTCTGCGGCAAGGAGTACGTTTTCACTCCCAAGGAACTGCTTGCACTTATCAAATAATATATCAAAAGGGCACTTTAACCGTGATACTCTTACAGCAGCTTTATATGTATTTGTCGGGGAAAACCTTTCTGAGGAAAGGTTCTTCCCCGAACCCCTTTCCAAAGACTTTTAATAGAATTTTTCCCCAGATGGGGCGCTCCACAAAAATGTGAAAACCAGTAGTTTTACTGGGAGCGCCCCATCTGGGGAAAAATTAATACTGAAAGTTTTAGGAAGGGAGTTTGAGGGCAGCGCTCATATAGAAGTTTTATCAATAATGGTAAGACTGATACAGCAAGTAACTATTATTAGCCACAATGAACGTATGATGGCAAAGCTATATTTGATAAAAGACTTCAATTCCAGAATCAGGAAATGAAGTCTTTTTCGTATATAAAGACGATATGCAAATCTACATAACGTCTATTTAATGTCTCTGATATCAATAATTGTACTTTTCAGAACCTTTTTTTACATCTTCAAGATAAGCAACACAATTTAATTCCGTACCATTTTCAAATTCTTCCAAGCCGAAACCGCAGATACCATACATCTCTCTGCTCTTTCCATAGTAGAAACGATAATTCTCAGGTAAATTAGTTATTCTTATTGCGTAGGTAATGTTTCCGTTGTAGCTGTCAGGCTTATCAAAGGAATATCTGAGATTCTCGATATATAATTCCTCGGTATCAGCAGTGTTCCACTTCGCCGCAACTTCATTTGTCTGAAGACAGAACAATTCACATTCGAGATCGGGAACATTCAAATCAGTGGCAAAATCCAATACTTTCAGTTTCAATGAATATGTTCCGTTAAGAGGAGTTGCAGTTTCTGTAATTTTTTTCTTTGTAAGCAGTATATCTGTTTTTATGTCACCTTCAAGATAACCTGATATT
The DNA here is from genome assembly GCA_000174895.1 of Ruminococcus flavefaciens FD-1. Lineage (GTDB taxonomy): Bacteria > Bacillota > Clostridia > Oscillospirales > Ruminococcaceae > Ruminococcus > Ruminococcus flavefaciens_A. Next base: position 45,565 of record ACOK01000102.1, on the reverse strand, counting down.
CCAAGTTCTACATTATTTTTATTATAGTAATAATAATCATCGGGAAGTTTATCAACTTTCACCTTATAAATATATTCTTTGTAATTGTCTGTTAATATCTCTGAAATATACGGGTTGCTTTCGGATGTATTCCATTCGGCTATAATCTCTCCTTCACCGACTTCTTGTCTATGCTCGTTATCTATCCACTCTATCTTTTGTCTGATCAATTTTGCGTTTATATCTTTTACAAGCTCAAAGGATGAATCATCAAAGAAACTTATATTAAACCTATATGATTTTTCGGGTATCGGCTCTGTTGTTACGGTTGTTGTTATAGGCAGAGAAGGTCTTACACTGACAGTAGAAGTTACCAATGGCTTTGGAGCGGATGATGTTGTAGTTTGCGTTTTTTCTTCGTTTACAGATGAAGTTGTCTGTGTTGCATTTGGTATAATATTATTACTTAATGTAGTTGCATCGACTTTTTTGCTGTCTGATATTTTTTCTGCTGTTGATGTATTGATATTGGTTGTCCTGACTTCTGACAGTTCTGTCTTTATATTTGTTGTTTTAGTTGTTGAAGCACTAATTGTTGTTTCAGTAATATCTTCGACTTTAGTTGTATTTACAGCAGTTGATGATGGATTTTTAGTGGTTGTGGTCTGGGATATTTCTGTAATTACGGAAGGATCATCATGATGAATTGCGTTTTTGATATTGTTATTATGCCATACACCTATGCCGATTATTCCGGCAGCACAAAGACATGATGCACTAAGTGAAACTCGTTTGACCATTATTGCACGTCTTCTTTTACGTTCAAGAATAGCATCTCCTTCTTTTATAACAAGATCTGCGATCTGTTTATAATCCGTCATAATCATATCCCTCCTTTTCAAGTTGTTTTTTCAGTGCGGCTTTCGCACGATACAGCAGATCTATGATCTGCTTTTTAGTTTTCTTCATGATTTGAGCCGTTTCATCATTATTGAATCCTTCAAAGTATATCAGGTGCAGCACCTGACTGTATTCAGGCTTTAGCTTGTTTATTGTCCGCCGCAGTCTGATACGCTCTTCATCTGCAATATATCGTTGCTCGATACATTCCTCATCGGAAATATCAGAGGCTTCATCAAGCGGAACTTCATACATTCTTTTTATTTTTCGGCGATGATTAAGAGCATTATTCCTGCCTATGGCATACAGCCATGTCTTGAAAGCTCCTTCACCTTTAAATTTTGGTTTTTGGGTATAAAGAATAATGAATGTATCTGTAGCAAGTTCCTCGGCTTTCTGCATATCGCCCACTATACTGAAAAGGTAAAAAACAAGTCCATCCCAGTAACAACTGATTATTCCTTCGATTGCTCTTTTTTCTCCTGATAGAAAACGGCTGTAATAGTCAGCACCGTTTATCATAAATACTCCCTTCACTATTAAGTGGCAATGAATAATGTCCTTCTATATAATTAGTAACATAATAATACGTCAAAATCGCAGTTCTCACACATTTTTGTCATTATCACCAATGAAAGTGAACTTAATATAGTCATTATAACATATTTTATGAAATTTGAAAAGTTTTTTTGAAAAAACTGCGATTTTGGAACTCGAAAATGTTACTAATTAGTGAAAGGTAAAATAAGAACACCTTATATACACCAAAAAAGATGAAGAACAGGCTTTTCGTTATCCTAAAGGATATCTGCACAGCGAACTGCCATCCTCAAAATTAAAGGAGGTCTTATTATGAAAAAGACGAAAATTATGGCATCATTCCTCTCTTTGACATTAAGTATGACATCAATTGCGATAACTCCTGTTTCGGTTTCGGCAGAATCAATCGAAACACCTGCGGTTATGACAAACGAAGAATCACCTGTTATTACTACAACATCCGGTCCTGTTGAGCCTGTCAAAACAACAGTAACCGAAAGTACAACTGCTGTTACAACCATCGAAAGTGTAAAAAGAGAGTGCTCCTATTCATTCAACATTAAATTTACTGACGAAGATGATGAACCTATTGAGAATATCAATGCGAAATTAGTTCAGCATCAGATTGAATGGACAGATGATGAACACTATGTCTGTGTCGGTGACGCAAAAACAGTAGCTGAATGGAATACATCTGAGGTAAATCCTTTCATTTCAGAAGTGTTAACTGCCAATTTTACGGAATACAACTACACTGTTGTTACGGATGAACTTCCTGATGGATATGTTTATTATTCCGACAACAAAGTGGAACAAGGTATCTCAGGATATCTTGACGGTGAAGTCAATATCACGATCAAGCTGAAAAAAGGTGAGATCACAGAAAATACAACACCATTAAGCGGAACATACTCTTTAAAAATAAATGTTATGGATATTGTCCGCAATATACCTGTTGAGGGACTTGACTGTGAGTTATTCAATATTCAGACAGGCGATGTTGCTGCAAAGTGGAATACCTCCGAGACAGCAGAAATGTATATAGAAAACCTCGAATATTCCTTTGATAAGCCTGACAGCTACAACGGCAACATTACTTATGCAATAAGAATAACTAATTTACCTGAGAATTATCGCTTTTTCTATGGCAAAACAAGAGAGCAATATGGTGTATCAGGTTTCAGCTTGGAAGAATTCAAAAACGGAACTGACATAAGCTGCACAGTATATCTTGAAGATACAAGCGATGATGCTCCGAAATACACCTATGTTACAACTCCGCAGGCAGGTACTTCTTTAACAGAAACAACAACTACAACAGCAGAGATTGGTACATCAACTACACCTATTGTTACAGAAAACAATGAAAATAATGAGGATCTTGACATTATATTCAAGGATAACGACCTCAATATTGATAACGGCACAGAAAAAGCATTTGAGTATGAGATCACAGGAACAAATGATATATCATTCCTGTCTGATTCTACAGGAATAACAGTAAGCAATACATTTGAAAACGGAAAAGGTACTCTTACAGTTAAAGCGAAGGGTGCTTTGGAAGGAAAGAATTTCATAAAGTGCTTTTTAGGCACAGGCGAAAATTCTATAACAAAGACTATTACTATAACTGTTAACAAACTAACAACTTTCCATTGTCCTGAATGCGGACGAGACGTTCCAATAGAAGATAAAGTCAGTGGAGCATTAAGAGCTGTATGTAAGGATTGTTATGAAAAGGGACAGAGCGTAGGCTCAACAGTGCCGCTGGAAACATCAGAAACAGTTACAACTACTTCAACAACAGTCACATCAACTACTGATGAGCCTGTAAAGGGCGATGCAAACTGTGACGGAAATGTTGATATGTCCGACGCTGTACTTATCATGCAGTCAATTGCAAATCCTTCAAAGTACAAGCTTACAGATCAAGGTAAAAAGAATGCAGATATGGACGGTGACGGTATAACAAACGGTGATGCCCTTGCAATTCAGAAAAAACTGCTGAAGCTTGATTAATGACATTTACTTCTCCATACTCCAATACACAAAGGAAAATCCCCGATTATTCGGGGATTTTCCATTTTTTGTCGGTTGGGGTCATAGGGGTAGCACCCATGTCAAGCTATGTATCGCAGCATTCAATTTTCAAAAATTGTAATGCGGAGATACCGTGCTTGCGAACTTAGTTTCGCCCTTTATGGGGCAAATTATTTTTCATACATCTTTATGTATTTTTAGGCATTGACAATAATCAAATTTGCCTGTATAATTAAGGAAATAATAGAAGGAGAAGAGTTATGGTCAAGTATAACGAATTAAACGGGAAATACATCACTGATATTTTTCCCGAAGCAGAACGGCAGATAAATTATGAATTAGATGGTTTGAATGAATTCCTTCCTCATATTATTTTCGGTAATGTATTAAACCCGATTGTGATTCAACTTCTAAAAAGAGATGATTACTCTGAAAACAAGCAATTGCTGCAAGTGTTTGATATGTATGAATATTTTGCATCATCAGGTGATACTGAAACGCAGAATCTTCTTCAGGTGACCTTGTTGGAAATTCTTTGGGACGAAGCTATGACGTATGAGCGTGCTATGGAGTTAATGGAAGAAAAAACAAAAGAGATATGGGATTATATCTATAGCTATCTTTATATCCCAAGAAGCGATAACCGCTAAATCAAATTGAATATGATTTACACCTATCATTACACTTCTCCCCTCGGTAGCATCACACTCGCCAGTAACGGTGAATCACTCACAGGCTTATGGTTCGACAGACATGACTACTTTCCCCATAAGCTCATATCCGAAAGCATAGAAACAGAGCTGCCGATATTCACTCAAACCTGCAACTGGCTTGACATATATTTCAGCGGCAGAAATCCCGTCTCCACTCCGCCTATATACTTGAACACAACACCGTTCCGCAAGGCGGTATATGATATACTGCTTACGATACCATACGGACAGACCATGACCTACGGAGGTATAGCAAATATGATCGCAAAGCAGAAAGGCATTGAGCGTATGTCCGCCCAGGCAGTCGGCGGTGCTGTGGGGCATAATCCTATCTCAATCATTAGCCCGTGTCACAGAGTGGTCGGCACAGACGGCAGTCTGATTGGATACGCAGGAGGTCTTAACAAGAAGATAGAGCTGCTGAAACTGGAAAAAGCATTATAAAAGCTATTCAAGCATCAAGGGTTATACTTGGTGCTTTTTTTCATTTCTCCAGTGCAAATTACACCGGGGAAAACTAAAACTCATTCCAAAGTTCGTGCGCAATGCAGCTGGACAATCGCCTTCATTGCGCGCTATAATATTCATAGTCGCAAAATACTCGATCGGCTGAAAGGAAGATTTTACGACCTTGCGACTGCATAGAGGGTAAGAGAGATAAAGCGATGCTCTCACCAATGCGTAGAGAGATAAAAGCAAAGGAAAGATCGCTATGAACAAAGACAACAACGTGTCCGAGTACAAGATCGGACGAACAACTTACATCGTGAAGTTAGTATTCACCCCTGCTTCAAAGGAACGTCTTACGGATATCCTGCAAAGGCTGATTGATCGTGAGTATGAAGAAATGCTCGCGCTGTTATCCAGACAAGAACCTGAGAAGCAGGCTGTGTAAAATCGTCATTTCAGCGCATTGTCAATGACGGTATATTGCGCTATAATGAACATAGCTTGCTGTATCTGTCGGAAAGAGAGGTAAATTATGACAGACAAGATCACAGCGCTTTATTGCAGGCTCTCCCGTGATGACATTTTGCAGGGTGAGAGTAACAGTATCACGAACCAGAAGGCAATCCTCCACAAATATGCGGAGGATAATGGCTTTCCCAATCCCCTCTTTTATGTGGACGATGGTGTCAGCGGAACGACATTTGAGCGTGATGGCTTCAAGGCGATGATGGCTGACATAGAGGACGGAAAAGTTGCAACGGTAATCACAAAAGATTTGAGCCGTCTCGGTCGTGACTATCTCAAAACGGGTGAACTGATTGAAATGGTATTCCCCGATTACGATGTTCGCTATATAGCCATAAACGATAATGTTGACACTTTCAAAAGTGAAAATGAGCTGCTTGCCTTCAAGAACCTTTTTAATGACTGGTATGCAAGGGACTGTTCCAAGAAGATCAGAGCGGTTTTCAAGGCTAAGGAACAATCGGGCAAGCCGCTGTCCAAGCCTATATACGGCTATACAACGTCCGAAGCCGATAAGTACCAATGGGTAATCGATGAAGAAGCCGCCGATGTGGTTAGGAGGATATTCAAGCTTTGCATCGATGGCTACGGACCATCGAAAATCGCCCGTATTCTCACAGAGGAAGTTGTTTTGAATCCGACGGCTTACGCTCTGTCGCAGGGACGTGATAACGGTCACAGAAACGCTAATCTCAACCGCTGGGATCACAGGACGGTGGCGAGTATTCTGGAGCGTCCCGAATATTGCGGACACACTGTTAATTTCAGGACTCGCAGGAAGTCCTACAAAGTCAAGAAGACTATCCGAAATCCGCAGGAGGACTGGCTGATTTTTGAGAATACCCACGAGCCTATCGCTACTCAGCAGCAGTTCGACTTAGTGCAGGAACTTCGCAAGAATAAGCGCAGACCGCAACGCTTTGAGGAGATCAATCCGTTTTCGGGGATGGTCTACTGTGCTGACTGCGGCCAAAAGATGTACCTTTGTAGATCAACAAGCCTTGCTGATAATCAGGAACACTTGAAATGTTCCACATACGCTAATGATACAAACGATTGCACGATTCATTATATCAGAACTTCAGTGCTTAGCGAGATCGTTCTTGGCGAGGTCAACAAACTTCTCGCTATGGTCAAGGAGAATGAGGACGAGTTTGTTCAGGCGGCTATGGAAAGTTCAGCTACGAAACACTCCTCTGAACTTTTCAAGGCGAAAAAGGCTCTCAACAAGGCTGAAAAGCGAATCGCTGAACTTGACAGGCTGTTCACAAGACTCTATGAGGACAATGTTTCGGGCAATGTGTCAGATGAACGCTATTCCGTAATGTCCGCTGGATATGAGGACGAGCAGAACAAGTTGAAAAAAGATGTCGCTGAATTGACAGCTTTCATCGAAACGTCGGAACAGAAAGCATCTGATGTGAAGTCTTTCCTCACAGCAGTTCAGAAGTACGAACACATCGAAAAGCTCACACCTGAGATCATGCACGAACTTATCGAGAAGATCGTCATTCACGCTCCCGACAAAAGCTGTGGACATCGCACTCAGCAGATCGAGATACACTTCCGCTTCGATGTGGCGATCGCTACGGCAAGGAATACACCAAAAAGAGAAAGGCTGCGTAGGCTATTCTACGCAACCTTTGCTTAAAATCATTAATACTTCTTTATTGGCGCTACACTTGAGGGCAGCGCTCCCCACAGTGTGGGGAGATGTCACGCCAGTGACAGAGGGGACCGCCTCCGTCAGAGGAACCCTTTTTCAAAAGGGTTTCCCTCAATAGACACGCATAAAGTTGCTGTAAGAGTACCACGGATACAAGTGCCTTTTTTGCTGCCGGAAATAAAAAGTGACCAACTGTCAATACAGCACTATGCACTAATAAAAGAACGGTATTTGTGCTTAATGTACAACGTCAAAACTCTTGACATCTGCTTAAAAAAAAGGTATAATAAAGGTGTTGTATTTATTTGCATAATATTACTATGGCAGTATATGCAGCTTTGTTTTACATCATTTTTCGGGCGGTAAGAGACATATTCATCCGCTCGCAGATATAAAATATGAATGAAACAAATCTTCAGCTTCGGAACAGTATAGGGGTGTACTGTAATGCCGTTCTTTAGGAACTGCTGTCCGTTTCGCTGGAACTGTCGGGCTTTCCCGCCCTTCAATGTTTTGCGTGTCCTGTTTTGGCAGGACTCTTTATCAATATATTTAAATGAATAAAATAATGCGGCATTTACCGCCTTTGAGGATGTGCGCCCCTTTGTGCCATCCCTGTAAGTAATAGGTTTATAGTACAAGCTATTTATCAATTATATGAAAAGGAGGTAATGCACTGTATGACTCTTGGATTAATTATCGGCATAATAGTCGGTCTCGCTATCGGCGCTCTCGTCATCTACATCATCATGAAGAATAAGACGGAAGAACGCTTTCAGCAGGGTATATCCGAAGGTATCGCCCAGCGTAAGCGTGAAGCTGAAAACCTTACAGGTTCCGCTGAACAGCAGGCTAAGCGTATCCTTGCCGATGCTGAAAAAGACGCCGATAATAAAAAGAAAAGTGCCCTCGTCGAAGCTAAGGATGAGATCCATAAGCTGAGAAGTGAGGCTGATAAGGAAATCAAAGATCGCAGAGCAGAACTGTCACGTCAGGAAAGACGTATGCAGCAGAAAGAAGAAAATCTTGACAAGAAAACTGATAACCTTGAGAAAAAAGAGGATACCCTCAACCAGAAGATAAAAGCTGCTGACGAAAAACTCAAGGAAGCTGAATCCATCAAGAAAAGCCAGATGGATATTCTCGAAAGGATTTCTGAATTCACTAAGGATCAGGCAAAAGAATACATAATCTCTAAGCTTGAGGAAGACCTCGTCCACGAAAAGGCTGTCAAAGTCCAGTACTATGAGCAGATGATCAAGGACGAATGTCAGGAAAAGGCAAGAAGCTATATCTCACTGGCTATCGCCAAGGTAGCCGCAGATCAGGTCTCAGAAGCTGCCGTTTCCGTTGTTCCTCTCCCTAACGACGAAATGAAGGGCAGGATCATCGGCCGTGAGGGCCGTAACATCCGTACCCTCGAAACCCTTACCGGTGTCGATCTCATCATCGACGACACCCCCGAGGCTATCACGCTCTCATGCTTCGATCAGATCAGGCGTGAGATCGCAAGGATCGCCCTGGAAAAACTCATCGCTGACGGCCGTATCCATCCGACACGCATAGAAGAAATGGTGGAAAAGGCTAAACGTGAGGTCGAGTACCGCATCAAACAGGAAGGCGAACGTGCCGTTATCGAGACCAATGTTCACGGTCTCAACCACGAGCTCATCAAGCTCATCGGCCGCCTTAAATTCCGTACAAGCTACAGACAGAATGTCCTCGATCACTCCATCGAAGTGGCTAAGCTCTGCGGAGTTCTCGCTTCCGAACTGGGCGTTGACGCTAATATCGCAAGACGTGCCGGACTTCTCCACGATATCGGTAAGGCTCTCACCTCCGAGATCGAAGGTTCACACGTTCAGATCGGTGTTGACGTATGTAAAAAATATCACGAAAGTGATGTTGTCATCCACGCTGTTGAGGCTCACCACAATGACGTTGAGCCAAGAACGGTCATAGCCTGCATCGTTCAGGCTGCCGACGCTATCTCCGCTGCAAGACCTGCCGCAAGAAGCGAAAACTACGAAAGCTACATCAAGCGCCTTCAGAAGCTTGAGGAGATCTGCAACTCCTACGACGGCGTTGAAAAGTGCTTTGCTGTACAGGCAGGACGTGAAGTCAGGATCATGGTCGTTCCCGAAGTTATCAATGATGAGAAAATGGTCCTTGTCGCAAGACAGATCGCTCAGCAGATCGAATCTGAAATGGATTACCCGGGTCAGATCAAGGTCAACCTCATCAGGGAAAGCAGAGTTACTGACTACGCTAAATAATGCGGTTCACTGCGGACGGTTATACTGTCCGCAGTTTTTTGTTTTTTTTCTTTTTATTTTTAGGAGGTATATTCCATGAACATCAGACGCCTAATGTCTAAGCTCATCCCCTGCACTCTTTCCACTGCCCTGCTCATGATCGCTGCACCTTTCACGGGCTCGGCTGACAGCACCCAGATCAATCTCAAAGGCGATATCAACACCGACGGCGAGGTCAATACCGTTGATCTTTCTGTCACAAGCCTTTATCTCGCCGGCAAAGCAGGGATCTCCCGTCAGGGATTTCTCAACGCCGATATGGACGAAGACGGACACGTTGATTCCCTCGATCTGATATTGCTGAGAAAAACGATCATCCACCCCAGACTGCAATACTCTTCCCCACCGCCTGATGTAACATCTTCTGCGTATTACGCAACCACTACCACTGCCACAACTACCTGTTGTGCTGCGACTTACGTTTCACCCGTAACCTTTGACATCGAAGCATACAAACAGACTCACCGTGCAACTGCATCTGCAAAGCCGTACAGACCGTCGGCGCAGACATACGGGCCTTTCCTTACCGACGAGGATTTCATAACACCTCCCATTAAGGATATGGAAGGCTCATTACCCACACAGGGCGAAGCAAAAATAGTCATGATTTACGTGGATTTCCCGAACTGTCACTATCAGTGGGCTCCCCTCAGTGATACCATGTACAATATCACTTTCGGAGAGGAAGACCCGACAAATCCCAATTACCCCAACGAGAGCATAAGGGCTTTCTATCAGCGCTCTTCCAAGCACAGCCTCGATATCTCGGGGCAGGTCTACCGCTACACCACAGAGCACGATAAGGAATACTACGAAAACGACACGCATAAGCGCCTCTTCGTAAATGAGGTGCTCGACGCCATGGACGACATCATCGACTACAGCCAGTTCGACGGTAACAAGGATAATGTCATAGACACCGTACTCATAAGTGTTCCTGCATCCGCAGGCGATGCTGAATGGTGGCCCTGCGCAAGCAACTACTACTATGACTTCGACCATCTGCTGGACGGTACCTATCTCAGCTACGTCATCATCGGAAACGATGAGATAAAAAGCGCCTCGGACTATGAGGACTTCACCACCAGCTATATCCACGAGCTGGGACACTGTATGGGTCTCCCCGACTACTACCTCTATGACAACCGTGATTCCGAGGGACTTCACGGCTCCGCAGGCTTCGACACCATGGACGAGCTCTTCTCCGATTTCTCCTGCGCCTCCAAGCTGATGCTGGGCTGGTACACAGGTGAACAGATACAGGTCTATGACGGCTCCGACGAGCAGACCTTCACCCTCACCAACGGCCAGTCAGACACAGGAAACTGCCTTATCATCCCCTGCGGCGAGCTCGATGACAACTACCGCTCGGAATTCCTCATCGTCGAGTACACTACCCTCGGCGGCAACAACAGCAAACTCCGTGAACATTACTGGTGGCGGAACACAGGCTCAGGCGTGAGAGTATTACACGTCGAAGCCACCGACGAATATACACCGTCGGGCAGCAACTTCCTCTACAGAAGCGGCAACGACTCAGCTACCAATTTCGACCTCGGAAAACGCTTCATCCGCATAGTAAACGATTCCAACTACGACAACCTCTTCCGCACCGGAAACACTATCGACCACAGCTCCTACGGCTTCGGATTCTACGATGACTTCGGTCTCGAAAAGATAGACCCCGGCGTGGAGATAAGCGTAGGCGACCTCACTGATGACACCTACACAGTGACCATCAGCAAGAAAGGCTTAATAAATGGCACGAACGATATTCAATACAACTGAAAAATCCAACTTCATCCTCAACATGACTGAGGAGCAGTACGCTAAACTGGCTTCATACGGCATTATAGGCGCCTGCTTCCTTGTACCGCTTTTCACCGTCATCCCCGAATGCATGATAACCTCAACCTACACCCTTGCATCGGGCGGACTGGCAGTAACAGGCGTTTACTGCATGATAATGGCTCTCATTGCCCTTATCAAAAAATACATCAAGGGAAGCACCGTACTCCCCGTATGCGCTTTCGGAGCTATCCTCCTCTGGAGCGTGGTATCGCTTATCAATTCCTACGACCCGATGGTCTCACTTTACGGCTATCCCCAGCGAGGCGAAGGAGTTCTGGCAATACTTTTCTACTGCTCCATTTTCATCTCAGCCGCAGCTGTAAAGCGTGAGACTGCCGTAAACGCTCTGATAAAAGGCGTTATCGGCACAGGCATCCTCAACTCGGCCTGGTCACTGATACAGATATTCACGGGAAATCTCTCACAATACAAAAAAATAGACCTTGACACCAAGATAAACGCAGCATCAGGTCTGGCTCATTCCCCTGTATTTCTCGCAATGCTGCTGACTCTTTCACTGACCGCCGCACTCATCACAGCCGCAGTCACAGACAATAAGAAGCACCGCATCATCTGCACTGTTTCGGCTCTGCTTTTCGGCTTCGTGATGATGTTCACCTACACATTCACAGGCGTATGCGGCATCGTATTCGCTGTTATCGCAGCCGTTATCACATCCATAGCTGTAAAGGCTCCGAAGAAGAATCTCGCATCTGTCCTTGCAGCCGCAGCCGGCGCAGCTCTGGCAGTTGTTATCGTCAGCGCAGGCGTTATCAGCGAAGTCCCCACATCCTATAAGCTCCATGACGGACGTATCGTATGGTGGGCTGACAGCTACATGAGATTAGGTTCATCAGGCGACTACAACAGAGATGTGCTCAATATCGACGACAATCTTGAAGTATATCTCTACCTCAACGCCAAGACAAAGAACATCATTTCAAATTCGCCTCTTACAGGCACAGGCCCCGACCAGCTGGCATTTCCGCAGATATACACCTACGGCGGTCTGGACGAAACTGCCGACTTACAGGATATCATAATACAGAATACAGGTATATTCGACCGCTGCTACAACGAATACCTCTACACAGCAGCTACCCGTGGCATCCCTTCACTTATCGCCCTTGCAGTTGTTATCCTTGCAGCTGTTATCGTGGCTTTCAAAAAACTGAAAAAGGACAGAAGCTGCGGCAATGCCGTTGTATTCTTCCTGACGCTTGGAGGCGCTCTCCTCTTCCTTATCGGCTGCACAAGTCTGCCGTTCTCACCTGTTTACTGGTCTGTTGCAGGTCTGGGATGTGCCGCTCTGAGCAGTCAGAAGAAGGCTGAACCTGCCAAAGAAAAAAAGAAGAAGTAATATTCAGTACCATTCGGGCTGACTTCCGATAGTACTATAAGGGCGGCTGAGTTCCGCCCTTTGTTTTTGGCCTGAATGCGTTTATACAGCACTGCCGAGCTGTACGTTCAAGGCATATCTCAGATAGCCCGAACGGGACTTTTAATGCAAACAGTAAGTGCAGACTAACAAAAATCCCTTGATTTTTACGTTATATATGTTATAATAGTGTTACTGAGGGTTAACAAGGGCCCTTAATAACAACGGAGGTGCATAGATATGGCATATATTATTTCAGATGATTGCATCAGCTGTGGTGCATGCGCAGGCGAGTGTCCTGTTAGCGCAATTTCAGAAGGCGATGGAAAGTACCAGATCGACGCAGATGCTTGCGTAGAGTGCGGTGCTTGTGCAGGCGTATGTCCTGTAGGCGCTCCAAACGCTGAGTAATTTTTATTACATAAGAATTAATGGACGGTCTTAGGCCGTCCTTTTTCTTTTATATTCGCTGATACTTCGTAGGGGCCGCCTTTGGCGGTCCTTTTAAAATTCAGAAATGTTTTATTCTTACAATGAGGGCGCACACTGTGCGCCCCTACAATTTGCCGTTATACGTGAATGATTTTGTAGGGGGCGGCGTCCTCGACGTCCCGAAATTTTTTCAACAGATCGGAGAACGGTAAATGGAGGGCGCTCGGAAAGCGCCCCTACAATACGGCTATTCTGCGTGAACGATTTTTGTAGGGGAGCCCGCCCTCGGGCTCCCGAAACAGATTTTTAGACAAGCTGAGGGCGCACACTGTGCGCCCCTACAAATGTTACAGCAACATCAATACAAGAAGTGCCAGCGAGCGAAAGCAGATTATGCTAAACGTACAGAGTAAGCGAGCTTGCGAGCGAATCGTGGATTGCGCCGCCGCTCGCTCAGCGGCCGTCAGCTTGACTTGATTTATTTGGGGAGATATGGTATAATAGTTGAGTGACAATAATTACATGAACGAAAGGAAACATCATGGATATCAATAAAACTCTTGCCGCTGAATTCGGCTTAAAACAAGAACACGTAGACAATACCGTCGCTCTCATCGACGACGATAAGACTATACCATTCATCGCCCGTTACCGTAAGGAGCTTACAGGCTCTCTCGACGATCAGGTGCTCCGTGAGCTCTATGACAGACTCATGTACCTCCGCAACCTCGAAAAGCGCAAGGAGGAAGTTACCAACGCTATCACCGAGCAGGAGAAGATGACTCCCGAGATCGAAGCCGCTATCAGTGCCGCTGTTACTCTCGTCGAGGTCGAGGACATCTACCGTCCCTTCAAGCCAAAGAGACGTACCCGTGCAAGCATTGCCCGTGAAAACGGTCTTGAGCCACTTGCTGAACTCATCCTCGCTCAGAATAACTCAACCGATCCCGAAAAGGAAGCAGAAGCCTTCATCAACGAGGAAAAGAACGTTCCCGATGTGCAGACTGCTATACAGGGCGCTATGGACATAATCGCCGAGGACATCTCCGACGATGCCGACATCAGAAAGAAGCTCCGTACTCTCGCAGGCGAAAAGGGCGAAATGGTGTCAAAGGCTTCAGACCCCGAGGCAGAAAGCGTTTACTCCAACTACTACGAATATTCCGAGCCTATCCCGAAGATGGCTAATCACCGTGTCCTCGCTATGGACAGAGGCGAAAAGGAAGGCTTCCTCAAGATCGCTGTTACTCTCGATGAAGTTGCAGCTACCGATATTATCTTCGGCAAATATGTCAAGGCTAACAATGCCTGCGGTGAACTTGTAAGAAATGCCGCTGCTGACAGCTACAAGAGACTCATCTTCCCGTCCATCGAGCGTGAGATACGTTCAGAAATGAGCGCAAACGCAGCTGAGGAATCCATAAAGGTATTCGCTGCAAACCTCCGTCAGATGCTCCTCCAGCCGCCGCTCAAGAGTTCCGTTATCCTCGGTCTTGACCCCGGTTACGCTCACGGATGTAAGACTGCTGTTATCGACGGCACAGGCAAAGTCCTCGATACAGCCATAATCTATCCCGTAAGAGAAAGTGCATCCGCTGCTAAGGTAGAAGCCGCTAAGAAGAAGGTCAAGGAATTCATCCAGAAGTACGGCGTAAATGCCATTGCTATCGGAAACGGTACTGCTTCCCGTGAGACTGAAAGCTTTGCCGCTGAGATAATCAAGGAAGTACCGCAGGAAGTCAGCTACATGGTTGTCAGCGAGGCAGGCGCTTCCGTCTACTCCGCATCAAAGATTGCTGCTGAGGAATTCCCTGAGTATGACGTTTCTATCCGTGGCGCAATCTCCATCGCAAGACGTCTTCAGGACCCGCTTGCAGAGCTTGTAAAGATCGACCCGAAGGCTATCGGTGTCGGTCAGTATCAGCATGATATGCCTCAGGCACGTATGAGCGAAGCCCTCGGCGGTGTTGTTGAGGACTGCGTTAACTCTGTAGGTGTTGACCTTAACACAGCTTCACATTCCCTTCTCTCCTACATTTCGGGTATCAATGCAACTGTTGCAAAGAATATCGTTGCTTACCGTGAGGAAAACGGCAGATTCAATGACCGTAAGGAGCTTATGAAAGTGCCTAAGCTGGGCAAGAAGGCTTTCGAGCAGTGTGCAGGCTTCCTCCGTGTACGTGACGGCAAGAATCCTCTGGACAATACAGCTGTTCATCCCGAAAGCTACAAGGCTGCCGAGTCACTCCTCAGCGAGTGCGGATTCATTCTTGCCGATATCGCAGGAAACGGCGCTGAGACTATCAACGAGAAGGCTGAGTCCCTCGGTATCGAGAATATCAGCAAATCCCTGGGCATCGGTGTGCCTACCCTCACCGACATCATCGGAGAGCTTAAAAAGCCCGGCCGTGACCTCCGTGACGAGCTTCCTCCTCCGCTTATGAGAAGCGGCGATATCATGGAGATAAAGGACTTAAAGCCCGGTATGGAGCTTGTGGGCACAGTCCGCAATATCATCGACTTCGGCTGTTTCGTGGATATCGGTGTTCACGAGGACGGTCTGGTTCATATCTCACAGATATGCAGCAAGTACATCAAGCATCCTCTCGAAGCCGTTAAGGTGGGCGAAGTCGTAAAGGTAAAGGTGCTTGACGTTGACGTTAAGAGAAGCCGTATCTCCCTGACCATGATACTCAACGAAGAAGAGGCAAAGAAGGAAAGAGAACAGGCTCGCAGAAATAACAACAACAGGAACAATGACCGCAGAAAGCGCAATGACCGCAAGCCAAAGGAATTCGACGCTTCACAGATTCGCAACAGCAGTTTCCGCATAAAGCAGAAATAATAACAAAACATTGTAGGGGCGAGTTCCGTTCGCCCGAAATTCCACAAATATTGCGTGAAAGACAAGGGCGCTCGGAAAGCGCCCCTACATACGTTTTATTTCATCGGTGCAGCTATAATATAATAACCATGTATTACATATACATCCTGCGCTGCAGCGGAGACAAGCTGTATACGGGCATCACCACCGATGTGCAGCGCAGATTTTCAGAACACTCGGCTCAGAGCGGCAAGGGATCAAAATTCACTCGCTCCCACAAAGCCGAGAAAATAGAAGCAGTGTGGTCAGCCGCTGACCGCAGTCTCGCTTCAAAGCTGGAGTACCGCATAAAGGCTCTCACAAGGACGCAGAAGCTTGAACTGATAGCCGACAACTCCAATTTTCCCCGATTCTTCGGGGACGAAGCCGCCAACATCTATAAAAGATGCCCTTAGCCTTTAGCCATGAGCCTTTAGCGGTTCACGGGCGGATGATATCCGCCCCTACAAGCAAGAAGTGTCAGTGAGCGAAAGCAGGGTATGCTAAACGTACAGAGTAAGGCGCTTGCGCCGAATCGTGATTGCGCCGCCGCTCGCTCAGCGGCAAAGAGGGGGTGTGAAAGTGAACGGCAAAGACGTTGACGAAATACTGGAAAGACTGGAAAGCTGCGGATTTGAGGCCTATACCGTAGGCGGCTGTGTCCGTGATACCATAATGGGGCGCTCCGCTCACGATACCGATATCACCACTAATGCCCTGCCCGAACAGGTAATTGCCGCTTTTGACGGATACAAGGTCATCCCGACAGGTCTGAAGCACGGCACTGTCACCATCCTCAAAAACTCCGTCCCCTACGAGATAACCACTTACAGGATAGACGGCGAATACAAGGACTCACGCCGCCCCGAAACTGTGGAATTCACCGCAAGCATCACCGAGGACTTAGCGAGGCGTGACTTCACCATGAACGCCATCGCTATGGACAGACACGGCAATATCGCCGATCCTTTCGGCGGCAAGGAGGACATCGAAAACGGCATTATCCGCTGTGTGGGCGACCCTGTACAGCGCTTCACCGAGGACGCTCTCCGCATTATGAGGGCTGTGCGATTCGCCGCTCAGCTGGGATTCTCCATCGAGGAAAAGACCGCCGAGGCTGTTCACTCCATGAAGGAGAGGCTGAAAAATATCTCCATGGAGCGTATCCGCTCGGAACTTGACAAGATACTCTGCGGCAGATATTGCGTTGAGGTGCTGCTGGAGTACAGCGATATCATCACTACAATTATCCCCGAATTTGAGCCTTCTATCGGCTTTGACCAGCATTCGCCCTACCATAGGTATGACGTGTGGGAGCATACCGTAAGGGCTGTGGGATTCGCTCCGCAGGACAACGTAAAGATGCGTACCGCCCTGCTTTTCCACGATATCGCCAAGCCTGCCTGTGCAACTTTCGATGCAAACTGCAGAGGTCACTTCAAAAAGCACGGTCCCGTAGGTGCGGAAATGACAAAAGAGATCATGAAGCGCATGAAGTACGACGGCGAGACTATGACTTACGCTGTTATGCTCATCGCCCGTCACAGCAAGAAAGTTTTCGACAGGATAGCTGTGAAAAAGATGATGGCGGATATTGGTGATGACCTTTTCTTTGAACTGATGGAGCTGAAAAAGTGCGATAATCTGGCGAAAAACGACTTCGTATTCGAGGAGAACGAACTCTTTGACAGGCTCATGGACGAGGGCAGACTTCTCATTGAAAATAACGAATGCCGTGGACTCAGAAACCTTGCTGTCAGCGGAAATGACCTTATGGCTATCGGACTGAAAGGCAGGGACGTAGGGGCAGCATTAAAGGAGCTTCTCACTCTTGTTCTTGAGGAAAAGCTCCCGAATATCAAAGATACGCTTATCAACTATGCAAAACAGAGGTGGGAATAATGATCGGTCACATCCATTCAACAGAAAGCTTCGGTACAGTTGACGGCCCCGGAGTACGCTTCGTGGTATTCTTTCAGGGCTGTCCGCTCAGATGCAGATACTGCCACAACCCTGACACCTGGGAATTCGGCAAGGGCACGGAAAGAACTGCCGAGGATCTGATGAAGGAGTACGATTCTTACAAGGAATTCCTCAAATCAGGCGGAATCACCGCCACAGGCGGCGAGCCTCTCGCTCAGCCCGAATTCTTGGCAGAACTGTTCTCTCTGGCCAAAAGCAAGGGAGTTCACACCTGTCTGGACACATCCGCAGGAGTTTACTCTCCCGAACATCATGAGGCTATTGACAAGGCCTTGAAGTACACAGACCTTGTAATGCTGGATATCAAGCATATCGACAGTGCCGAGCACAAGAAGCTGACAGGTATGGGCAACGAGCATATCCTCGCATTCGCCGAGCACATCCGTGACTTAGGCATTCCCGTGTGGATACGCCATGTTGTAGTCCCCGGGATAACCGATCAGCATGACGAACTTTTTGCACTGGGCGAGTATCTTTCGACCCTCAGCAATCTGAAAGCGCTGGACGTTCTCCCCTATCATGACATGGCAAAGCCGAAGTATGAGAATCTGGGGATGGAATATCCGCTGGGCGACACTCCTCCCCTTTCAAAGGAAGAAGCGATAAAAGCCCGTGAGATCATCATGTCAGGCATAAAATCGGGACTGAAAAAGCAAAGATAAAAAAGGACGCATATTCTCATATGCGTCCTTTGCTTTTAGTTCTTAGTATATCTGTCGTCTGTTTCAGGCCATACTCTGTACAGAGGACCGCCGCCCTCTTCTGCTGCCCAGACCTCTACCTTTGCAGTATCTTCTGATCTTCTGCCGATCACCCATTTACCGAGTCTTTCATTGCCTGTAGGGCTGAAATACTTCAGTGTGGCATTAGCATCTTCCATCTTATTGAGTTCTTCTACGAAAGGATCATACTGATTGCTGACTGCTTTCCATTTTGCACCTGCATCGTTGGCAACACGCTCACATACGACCTGTAAATTGTAGCTTTCTGTCTCTTCATTACGCTGAACACTTACTGAGGTATCGCTTCCGCCTCCGGATATATAAGCGAAGAAGCCGTCACCGCCCTCAGCGAGAATAATGCCTCCATCGTTATAGATATCTCTTGCGGTACTGATGTCTGAGGTTCTCTTGGACTTTTTGACAAAGCCGATAGCTGAAGGAACAAGTATCGTTGCCAGTACACCGATGATGCACATAACGACAACCAGCTCGATCAGAGTAAAACCCTTTTTGTTACGGTACATTGATATCATCTCCTCCCCAATGATGTTTCGGTTTTATCCGCATAGTATAACTCTCTACACTATCATTATATTATTATAATCATAGTTTGTCAATCGGTATAAAAAAAATTATATGCACCACGGCACTTATATATATGAACAGCTATAAACAAAGATATATCGTTTAATCAACAGCAGCCTGCTTTAGAAAATATAAAAAGTTAAAGCGGATGAAAACCATCCGCTTTAAAACTGACTTTTGTTCATTTAGACTGTACTTATTGATAAATAGCAGAGAAAATTTACAAAAAGTATATTACTTTACAATTACCTTCTTGAATGCCTTCTTGCCTTTGCGGACGATCGTCTCACCCTCCAGCTTTATCTGCTCCTTGGGGTCAATCTTCTTCTCATCGTTGACAGTGATACCGCCCTGCTGTACAAGACGTCTTGCCTCTGAAATAGAAGGTGCAAGCTCTGCCTTTACCAGAAGTGTGAGAAGTCCCAGTGCTCCGTCTGTCAGTTCAGCAGAGTCAATCTCAACTGTAGGCATATTCTCGTTTGAGCCGCTGCCGCCGAACAGTGCCTTTGCAGCTGCCTTAGCCTTTTCAGCTTCCTCCTCGCCGTGTACAAGCTTTGTCAGTTCATATGCGAGAAGCTCCTTAGCCTTGTTGTACTCAGCGCCTTCCATGGTCTTTTCCATTTCCTCTATCTGCTCAACAGGAACGAATGTGAGCATCTTCAGGCACTTGATAACGTCAGCGTCTGCAACATTTCTCCAGTACTGGAAGAACTCGTAAGGAGTAGTCTTCTCAGGGTCGAGCCATACTGCGCCCTTTTCTGTCTTGCCCATCTTCTTGCCCTCGCTGTTGAGGAGAAGTGTGATAGTCATAGCGTATGCATCCTTGCCAAGCTTGCGGCGGATAAGCTCGGTACCGCCCAGCATATTTGCCCACTGGTCATCGCCGCCGAACTGCATATTGCAGCCGTACTTCTGGAACAGTTCAAGGAAGTCGTAGCTCTGCATTATCATGTAGTTGAATTCAAGGAATGTAAGGCCTCTCTCCATTCTCTGCTTGTAGCACTCATGTGAGAGCATACGGTTTACGCTGAAATGCGCTCCTACGTCACGGAGAAGCTCGATGTAGTTCAGCTTCATCAGCCAGTCAGCGTTGTTTACGATGATAGCCTTGTCCTCGGAAAAGTCGATGAATCTGCTCATCTGCTTCTTGAAGCAGTCAACGTTGTGCTGGATAGTCTCGGCTGTCATCATCTTACGCATATCTGTCTTGCCTGACGGGTCGCCTATCATAGCTGTACCGCCGCCGATGAGGACGATAGGCTTGTTGCCTGCCATCTGGAGGCGCTTCATAAGGCAGAGCGCCATGAAGTGTCCTACGTGGAGTGAATCCGCTGTAGGGTCAAAGCCGATGTAGAATGTAGCCTTGCCTGCGTTTACAAGCTCCTCTATCTCCTTTTCATCTGTAAGCTGTGCGAGGAGTCCTCGTCTTTTAAGTTCTTCAAAAGTAGTCATAATTCAGATTCTCCTTTATATTAATTGTTTTCAATAAGATATTGTTTCAATTCTCTGAGCCATTCGGGAGCGATACCGTCATAGACTGTGAGCGTTCCGTTTCTGTATTCGCCGACCTTAACAAAGCCGTTTTCGTTATCCCAGAATTCAGCCTCACTGCAATAAGGAAGTACCGCCATCAGGTCATCAAACCGCTTCTCAAAACGCCGCTTTACGTCCTCAGCAGGGATATCATGTCCGCCTTTTCGCACTCTGTTTTCAATACGGCTAAGGCTTTCCTGACAGGAACTAACTCCGATATAATAAAGCCTTACACGATAATCAAGTTCGATGGCACGGCGGATAGTTTTAAGAGTTCTCACATCCGAAAGCGTTGTCTCCTGCGTGAAGCTGAGACCTTTTTCAAGGCAGTTATCCATAAGTTCTATGGCTTTTTTTCCGCCTTTGATACGGTCTCCGCCGTATTCGGCATTGAGCTTGTCAGTGTCTATAATAACTCCGAGATCATCAGTCTTTCCCACAAGAACACCTGTGAGACTGCTCTTGCCTACACCGTTGACGCCTCCGATAATTGTATATGTCTTCACTTATATCCACCACACTTTGCATAAGCAATGAAAACGTCGGGCGTTTTCATGTCTATCACGACCTTTCAATAAAAAACCCCTGACACTCCGCAAAGGAACATCAGGGACGAATCGACTCGTGGTACCACCCATTTTCACCAGACAAAAGCCCGGCCTCTTACTGCTGTAACGGGCACACCCGTCCGCACCTACTGCTGATTCAATGCGGAAGCTCCCGAATGTAATTTCCTCTGCGCCGTCATTCCCTCACACCACACGGGAACTCTCTGTATCAGGCTCTGCACAGGCTTTATCCGTTCATCGCTTTTCTGTTATGTTCTCATGATACCACAATATACCGTGATTGTCAAGGGGAAGTCAATAGTTAAAACATAAATATATCAGTCTACCTATTGACATTTCTTCCCGTTTGCTGTATAATATTTACTGTTGGTGCTGATGTGGCACAGTCGGTAGCGCAACGCCTTGGTAAGGCGTAGGTCGTCGGTTCAAGTCCGATCATCAGCTCCAAACACGGTTCAGAGATCTGAACCGTGTTTTTTTATGCCATGAGGATCATAGTACGAAAAGGGCACACAATGTGTGACCCCAGTTTGTCATAATAGTCATTTTTGAGATCGGTTATATCAAGGGCGCTCGGAAAGCGCCCCTACAAATCGGCTATTTTACGTTGAATTATGTAGGGGCGAGTTCCGCTCGCCCGCATATTTTAGAAAAACATCAGCTTTTTTGACACTCTGAGGGCGCACAATGTGCGCCCCTACATTTTACCGTAAAAAATATCCGTGAAAAAGCAAAGGACGGCCAATGGCCGTCCCTACAAATATATATCACTCAAACAAGAAGTGTCATTGAGCGAAAGCAGATCACGCTCAACGTACAGAGTAAACGAGTTTACGAGCGAATCGTGATTGCGCCGCCGCTCGCTCAGCGGCCGAATCGTGATCAAGCTGGCGATAGCTTACAGCGAGCGAAAGCAGATCACGCTCAATGTACAGAGTAAGCGAGTTTACGAGCGAATCGTGATTGCGCCGCCGCTCGCTCAGCGGCTTACATGAGTTCGCAGATGAGATTGGAGAATTCTACAGGGTCTTCAATGCTCATGCCTTCGATGAGGAGTGCCTGATCGTAGAGCAGCTTTGCGTACTTGCCGAGAGTATCCTTGTCGCCGCTTTCGCCGAGAGCCTTCAGCTTGCCGAATATCTCATGCTCGGGGTTAAGCTCAAGCACTCTCTGAGCGTGTACCTTCTGGTCGGTAGGCATTGCGTTGAGCACCTTTTCCATTTCCAGTGATATCTCGCCCTCGCTTGTCAGGCATACAGGATGCGACTTCAGTCTCTGTGAAAGGATGACCTTTGTTACCTTGCCGTCAAGTGCAGATGCCATATCCTTGAGAAGGTCGGAGTTTTCTTCCTCTTTAGCCTTGATCTCTTCCTTCTTCTCGGTGTTTTCAAGTCCCAGATCATCAGCTGATACAGACTTGAACTCCTTCTCCTTGTAGCTGCGGAGAGCCTTTACAGCGAATTCATCAACGCTGTCTGTCAGGTAGAGTATCTCGAAGCCGTTATCCTTTACAAGCTCGGTCTGTGGGAGCTGTTCGATACGTGCCACACTTTCGCCTGTTGCGTAGTAGATATACTTCTGATCCTCACGCATTCCTGTAACGTATTCGTCAAGAGTTACCAGCTTCTTCTCCTTTGATGAAGTGAACAGCAGGAGATCCTGGAGCTTGTCCTTGTTCATGCCAAAGTCACTGTAAACGCCGAATTTAAGCTGTAAACCGAAAGCGTTCCAGAATTCTTCGTACTTCTCACGCTCGTTCTTGAGCATCTTTTTCAGTTCGTTGCTGACTGTCTTTTCGATGCTCTTTGCGATAACTTTGAGCTGTCTGTCATGCTGGAGCATCTCACGGGAAATGTTCAGCGACAGGTCTTCGCTGTCCACAAGTCCCTTAACGAAGCTGAAATAGTCAGGGAGAAGATCAGCGCACTTATCCATGATGAGGATGCCGTTTGAATAGAGCTGGAGACCCTTTTCGTACTCCTTTGAATAGAAGTCAAAGGGAGCCTTTGACGGGATGTACAGCAGAGCGTTATAGCTTGGCATACCCTCATTCTTTACGTGTGAATATTTCAGAGGCTCATTGTAGTCAAAGAACTTCTCTGTGTAGAAATGCTTGTAGTCTTCCTCTTTTAGCTCGGTCTTGTTCTTTTTCCAAAGCGGAACCATGCTGTTGAGAGTTTCGACCTCGATGAAGTCCTCATACTCCAGCGGCTTCTTGGCTTCCTTGTCTTCCTCGGACTGCTCCTTCGGACGGCTGTGAGTTACCTCCATCTTGATGGGGAAGCGGATATAGTCGGAATACTTCTTGATAAGTCCCTTTATGCGGTAAGCGTCGAGGAATTCGGTATAGTTCTCATCTTCGGTATCTTCCATGAGTTCGAGGATTATCTCGGTACCCACATTTTTCTTTTCAGCCTCTGATATCGTATATCCGTCAGCGCCCTCGGACTCCCACTGATAAGCCTTGTCGCTGCCGTAAGCCTTTGATATAACAGTTACCTTCTTAGCGACCATGAAAGCCGAGTAGAAGCCAACACCGAACTGGCCGATTATCTGATTATCTTCCTCCAGCTTGTTCTCATTCTTGAACTTGAACGAGCCGCTGTTTGCGATGGTACCGAGGTTGTTTTCAAGCTCCTCAGCAGTCATACCGATACCGTTATCGGCTATTTTAAGAGTACGGCTGTCCTTGTCAGCAGTTATCCATATAGCGAAATCGTCCTTGCCCAGACCCACTTTATCGTCTGTCAGGGACTTGAAGTAGAGCTTGTCGATAGCGTCGCTGGCATTCGAGATAAGCTCTCGGAGGAAAATCTCCTTATGTGTATATATTGAATTGATCATCATGTCCAGAAGTCTTTTGGACTCTGCTTTGAACTGTTTGGTTTCCATAAAGAACATCTCCATAGTAAAATTAGCACTCTACCTCTTAGAGTGCTAATTAAAGTATATATCTTTTCTCACTTCAAGTCAATACAGCCTTTGAATTGTTTACAATTTGTTCATATTTGTCCCTGAGACATATTATTTCATGGGTGAGACCGCTCGACCGAAAATCTAAGTTTTATTTAAACTATGAGGGCGCACACTGTGCGCCCCTACATACGGCTATTCTGCGTGAATGATTTTTGTAGGGGACGGCGTCCTCGACGTCCCGTTTTTTCGTCAGAGCGAAGGACCGCCAAAGGCGGCCCCTACATGGTATAATCCATGTTTTATTCTCACAATGCAATGAGGGCGCACACTGTGCGCCCCTACATACGGCTATTCTGCGTGAACGAATTTTGTAGGGGACGGCGTCCACGACGTCCCGATATTTTTTCGACAGATCGGAGGACGGTAAATGGCGGGCGCTCGCTCAGCGGCCGTCAGCTCGGCGGCAAAAAAAGTGGGGCAGTCTGTTACTGCCCCTATCCCCTGAATCTATAAAATTCAATTATCTGCGATTTTATCGGCACGGCCTGGAGGAGGTATTTACCGTGCCGATGTATACTGTTCGGGGTCGGTCACAAAACCCGAGCAGTAAAAGCCTTTTCCCCTTTAAAAAGATGCTTCTGTAATATAAATGTCAGAAAAGGGATCAGTTTTTTCTACCCGGGTTTAACTTTGTGTGATTGCACAATTAAAGTATTCTTCTCTTGTGCATTTTACCGATATCAGCTCAGTAATATCATTACTACCATGACAGCTGCCATTATCAGAGCAGATGCCACAAACGCAGGTGACGTCTTTGCTACGGCTATTCCACGCCTTGCCTGTGCAGGAGTTGTTGACGGTATCCTGTCCGTCCTTCTGTATATCACAAGGAGTACAAGTCCCACAAGAAGCGAAGCAACAAGCACCATGTTCAGTATGCCGTCCGCTATGGATGATTCCGGCAGATATGAGGTCACTGTCACAAATGTATTAAGGAACATATGCACCACTATCGCAGGGATTATGGAATCATGCTTCAGTGTGATGTGGGCGAGGAAAAGTCCGAGAAGGAAGGTCAGCACGAACTGCGGAACATTGCCGTGAGTGAGTCCGAAGAATACCGCTGTAGCCACAACTGCGAACCTCTGATTTGCCTTTGACAGCACTCTCAGCAGCATTCCCCTGAAGAATATCTCCTCAGTTACAGGTGCCATTATACAGCTGTATATCGCATCGACCGCCATGCCGAGACCTGTTACCGTTTCGTCCTCCATGCCCTCGGGGATAGTGGAATATCCGAACTGATTGATTATCTCCTCTATGCCCGATGACGTAAAGCTTGCGATAGTCCACAGCGCCAGTCCGATAATGCAGTATTCGACTGCATACCGCACATTATAATTCCTCGTGACGAAAAGCGACGGCGTTTTTGTCTTCGACCAGTTCAGCCCCACCATCGCAAACAGCGAATTCGCCAGCACGAAGGTTATCATATTCAGTCCCGAGAGGATGGAACTCTGCGACATATAATCATTTATCATCGCCGAGTTGTCATTGCCAGAAATAAGGCCTATCAGCTTCTCTATTATGACCATGACGACTGTAATGAACAGCTGTGAAGTGAAGAAATGCAGGAGCATACAAACGCCGGCTATGCTGTACTGACGTTTCAGCATATTCCTTTCCGCACGGGCAGGCACAAGGGGTATCTTGTAATCCTTCATTTTTATCCATGGGAGGATCTTTGAATAATCGTCCCTGAAGTTATGGTATTCCGTGGGATTATCGAAAGGGTCCCTGCGTCTTTTCGCTGTTTCCTCAGTTTCCTCAGCTTCGGGCTGAGCGGCAGGAACGGCGTTTTCATCCGGGATAGTCCCATAGGGCGTCTGAGTATATATATTATTCTGGATCATGAGTTCATCCTTTCTTACATCATTGTTGCCTTTATTTTACCACATTATATAAAAAAAGTAAAGAGTTTTATTTTACATCAGCAACAGCACACGCAAATCAATTTTCAAAATAAAATGTCATGTTACGAATGATTTTTGTAGGGGCTGCCTTCGGCGGCCCTCCTGATTATTGCAAGGACTGCCAAAGGCAGCCCCTACAATATATTATTTAATAAACAAAATTGATTTCCGTGGCAACAGCAAGAAAATACTTGATTTTATACACTGATAAGTGGTATAATAAATATATATGTACTCTGACTGCCCTGACATTCTCAGGGAATGCAACTCAATGGAGGAGATAGAATGAACTATATCGGAGAGAAATGCGCTGCCTGCGGCAATGTGTTTACAGAGGACGACGATGTTGTCGTTTGTCCCGACTGCGGCTCGCCTCATCACCGTGAATGTTATAAAAGCGCAGGCAAATGCGCCAACGAGGATTATCACTTCTCAGGCAAAAAATGGGAACGCAAAAAATTAAACGTCCCCGAATTCGTCAAGTGCCCTATCTGCGGTTTCCCTAATTATAAGGGAGAGGAAAAATGTGTGCGCTGCGGAAATACTCTTACAGAAAAGAGCGAACCGACAGCGGATAAGAACGAAAACGATAATATACAGGAACCATTCTCAGGATTGTTCGATGATGAATTTGCGGAAGTCAAGCCCTACCTCGGATTTGATCCCGATGAGGATCTGGGCGGCGCTACAGTTAAGGAAGTATCCGATTTCGTCAAGACAAACACTATCTATTATCTGCCTGTATTCAAAAAAATGAAGGATCTGGGCTCAAAGCTTTCCTTTAATGTGACCTGCCTTTTCCCGTCGCTGTTTTTCGCAAACCGCAAAATGTGGGGCTGGGCAATGCTGGCGGTATTCCTCAGCATTCTCTTCGCCATCCCCGAGGCGCTCATATATCTGGCAGATTCGGGGACACTGCTCGAAGAAACTTCTCTTTATCACTTTGTCGAAGACAATACAGCAACTCTTGAAAAGCTGAGCATAATATGCAGTGCTGCGGATTTCTTCGTAAGGCTGTTGTTCTGCTTTTTCGGAAACCGGATTTATTTCAAGTATATCGTCCGCTCGCTGAAAAGAGTAAAGACGGCAGGCGGCAATTTCATGGCACAAAAACTGGCGTCAATGGGCGGCATCAATCCCACCAACATGATCGTCATAACCCTGATAAAACTTGGTGTGGCACTTGGTATCACCATGCTGGGAATGTATCTGTTCGAGATGATCAATCTCATAGCAGCTTTGCCGTAATAACATACCATATAAACATTTAACGGACTGTCTTAACCTCGGTACTCTTACAGAAGTTTTTACACGTGTCTATTGAGGGAAACCCTTTTGAAAAAGGGTTCTCCCTCAAACTCCCTTCCTAAAACTTTCAGTATTAATTTTGCCCCCATATAGGGCGCACACCAGATAAGTTTGAATTTATCATTTTTTCAGGTGCGCCCTATATGGGGGCAAAATTCTATTAAAAGTCTTTGGAAAGGGGTTCGGGGAAGAACCTTTCCTCAGAAAGGTTTTCCCCGATAAATACATATAAAGTTGCTATACGAGCACCACAGTTATGAGTGCCCTTGCTTATTATTCATTTTCGGTGATCCTGCTTGAGGAAGAATCTTCGGTCTTCGGGACTTTCTGGATCGATATTTTCGCCTTTGTCACTGACCACACTTTATCGCTGGATGTACAGGTTATCACTGCATCGAAGCTGAGGCGGTGAATTGAACTGTCCATATTCAGCAGGCTGGCGTCCGCTACGAAATCGGAAGGCGTCATTACGTCAACGACCTCCGCAGGGCCTATTACGGTTATTGTAAGCTTCTGGTTCAGAATCTTGTAATCGTAGTTGTCATTGGGGACATTGCTGATGTGGATATTCTCCGCATCAAGAGTTATCTCCTTACGTGCAAGACTGCTGTCATCAAGACTTACTGTTACGCTGTCAGCACCCGAAAGATTTACCATTCCTGCCTCGCTGAGACGTTCGCTTATATCGAATTCCTGCGAATAGCCAAGATCAAAATCGCTGAGATTTATCTTCTGTACCTCAAAGGTATCGGATATCTCCGCATTGGCATTGTTTGAAGCTATCACAAGAGTATCAGGCGACATTTTCAGCTTGAGGGAACTCTTGTCGAAATTCTCGGGAGCATTGATTATCTGGACTATCGGCTTTACCGTTTTCTGAGTCAGCACAGGTACGGTTATCTCAAAGCTTGACGGAGTACAGGTAAGCTGTGACTGATCAAGCTCTACGCCGTCAGCTGAGTAAAGCTGAACTGTGTCCGCATGGACGTTGAATGAGGAATCCTTATCGTGGAATTCCGAGTCGGAATAGACATAGCAGGTCTCGACCTTGTCAAGAAGCTTTGAAGGTCCCTGTATAGTGACTGTAGCCGGCTCGCAGATATAATCACTTGGGACTTTTCCCTCTGCAAATGTTACATTTGTAAGCTTCGGTGTAACTGCGATCTCCTTGCTTCCGAATTTATCAATGCTTACGGTAGCGGTGGAAGGCACTACGGATTCAAGCTCGAAATCGATGCCTGAAATACTCTTTACTCTTATGGGGAGAGTGCGCTGACCTGTAGTTTCAACGTTTGAGAAATCCACATAAGCCACAAGGGTATCCTTGTTGAGATTTCTTATCTGGGTCTTGCTTCCCTTGATCTTGATCTGAACTTCCTGAACATCACATCCGTAGACAGAAAGTCCGTTATCCGCAACTGATGTGCCTGTGGTATCGATGCTGAGGGGGATCTTATCGAGAGTTTTCGGCTCGGACGGATTAAGGCTCATGGATATCATGAACCACACGATAAGCGCAATGAGCAGCGAAAGTATAGCAAGACTTGTATTATTCGCAAGGCCGTCAACTATCTTTTTTCTTATGCCGGTTATCAGATTCATTCTTTCTCCTCCTTTTCAGAGTGGGAAGAGAAAAGCTTTTTGCTTCCGATGGATATTTCAGTCTTGTCGTTGAATATCTCATCCTCGAGGAGCTTTTTCAGCTTGTCACGGGTATAGTCACGGGTAAGCACACCGTTGAGCGCAACGGATATCTGTCCCGTTTCCTCTGATACGACGATAACGATAGCATCAGAGTTTTCGCTCATGCCGATAGCTGCTCTGTGACGTGAGCCCAGCTTCTTGTTGATGAGCTCGTCCTTCTGCGGTTTCGGAAGGAAGCAGGCGGCGGCAAGGATTATACCGTCACGCATGATAACAGCTCCGTCATGGAGAGGAGTTTTCGGATAGAAGATGTTGCCGAATACTTCCTTGCTGGGAACAGCATTCATGATAGTGCCTGTTTCTATCTGCTCACCGAGACGCACCTGACGCTCAACTACGATGAGGGCGCCTGTGCAGGTAGCGGAAAGCTCAACACACGAATCGCATATGGCCTCGATAGCGGGTTCCCATTTCTGTTTCAGCTCGTCAGTACCCTGACCGAGGCCGAAGAGTTTGATACCGAATTTGGTACGTCCTGCCTTTTCAAGAGCACGTCTGAGCTCAGGCTGGAAAAGGATTATCATAGCAAGTACACCGATGCTGAGGGTCTGTTTCAGAATGTATTTAACAGCCGTCAGACCAATGAGTATGCTTATCCAGTAGCCTATTACAAGGAGGAGTATACCTTTGAGAAGCTGACCTGCACGGGTCTCTCGTATCAGCTTCAGAAGCATATATATGACGTATGCCAGAATGAGTACATCTACTATATCTATTGGCTTGATAGTACTCAGCACACTCAGGAGACCGTCAAAGAAGTCTCTGATTCTGGATGACATGGATACACATCCCTTCTATGGGGTGGAGATTTTTTACACATATTTATTTTTGGAGTATGCCTATTAATTTAATTATCAATAGTATGCACAGTTCCTCATATTCTATTGTACCACAAATTCAGATTATTTCAATAGTTTTTTTATTTTTTTCAAATTTTTTTCATACTTCTTATCTCCTCCGCAAGCCTTACAGCGTTCTCTTCTCTGCTGAATACCGACGGTGCAAAACGTACCGTGCCGTTTTTTGTGCCAAGTGAGGCGTGTGCAAGTGCGGCACAGTGAAATCCTGCACGGAGACAATAGCCCTTTTCCGCAAGATATGCCGCAGTCCGCTCCGACGGAATATCTCCCACATTGAATGAAACAATGGGAACATACTCCCCACAGGGATGGCGGTATACCGTGATATCACTGCCAAGCTCCGAAATGAAGCGTGAGCATATCCTGTTTTCGTGGGAGTATATCCTCCGCAGTCCCCTGCTCTTCACAAATTCAATTCCTGCCTTTACCGACATTGCTCCCGTTATATTGGGTGTGCCGCTTTCAAGGCTGTCTGGGAGGACATCGGGCTGTATAAGGCTCAGGGATGCACTTCCCGTGCCGCCCTGTATTATGGGAGATATAGGATATCTGCCGTCCGTGATGAGCAGTCCCGTTCCTGTGATGCCGTAAAGTCCCTTATGCCCTGCGGTGCAGAGAATGTTTATCCCGTCGCTGAGTTTTACGTCCAGCACTCCGCAGGCCTGTGCGCCGTCTGCAATGAAACATATCCCACGCTCACGGCAAAGCTCTCCTATCTCACGGTAAGGCGTTATCTGCCCCGTAACATTGCTTGCAAGTGTACATACCACAGCTTTAGTATCCTCACGCATTAACGAGCGGAAGCTTTCGATAGTCCGTTCATCCTCGGGATAGACCTCGGCTATGGAAAGGGATATGCGCTTTTTCATTGCCATAGCCGCAGACGGACGTGCTGAGGAATTGTGCTCCAGACCGCTTATGATAAGATGGCCGCCTCCGCTCATCACGCCCTGAATCGCCATATTCAGCGCATAGGTGCAGTTCATGGTGAAGACCACATTCTCAGGCTCGGCACCGAAAAAATCAGCGGCAGTCTCACGGGCTGAGTACAAAGCCTCTGAAGCCTCCATAGCCAGCCTGTGACCTCCACGTCCTGCGTTGCCTCCGTAACGTCTGACAGCTTCGGAAACGGCTCTCCTGACGGAAAGCGGCTTCGGGAAGGTAGTAGCGGCGTTATCGAAATTTATCATATCACGCACCTCCGTCAGATAAGGTCCTGTAGGGAATTGCGTATCTTTCAAGTAATGCGGCAGCTTCACGGCAGTGACCGCAGATATTCAGCTGATAGCCACAGCCGCCTGCGGTATTTTTCTCTTTTCGTGTGACTTTGCACTTGTATCCTCTCGACCTCAGCAGTCTTTCACCTTTGACAGCATAGGTATATGATGTCATTTCTGCAATGCATACATCCATTACCATCACCTCGCTTCTGAGGCAACTGTGCATAGTGCGGTACTTCTTATTATATGTTTCTGAGGGCGTATTAGTTAGGCTTTTTCAATGCGTAATTCGTAATTCGTAATGCGTAATGCGTAATTATTGTGTCCCTCACATTTTGTAGGGGACGGCGTCCTCGACGTCCCGTTGTTGCGTTTCATGTTGCCTATGGTATGGGCTGTCGGGGACGCCAGCCCCTACAAATGGTTCATCAAATTTTGTAGGGAACGGCGCCCCCGCCGTTCCACGGTAAACCAATGATGTTCGCCGTTCATGATAAAGACGTTGATTCGTTCATGTAATAAAAATATAATTCATACGTGTTGCGTTAACATGGAACGCCGGGGGCGGCGTTCCCTACAATGTTCTATCGATATTTGTTTGGTTATCTGAGGGCGCACACTGTGCGCCCCTACAAATTGGTTCATCACATTTGTTTGTATACCTGAGGGCGCTCGGAAAGCGCCCCTACAATTGTACATTCATCCATACATAACAAGAAGTGCCAACGAGCGAAAGCAGATTATGCTAAACGTACAAAGTAAGCGAGTTTACGAGCGAATCGTGACTGCGCCCGCCTGCTCGGCGGCGAGCGAATCGTGAATGCGCTCCGTCCGCTCGGCGGCGGTCACAGAGTTGACACATTCTGTCACACAGTTTTGACCCATGTGAAAAAAACGACACAAAAACTTCCCATAAAAACTACATTTATCGCAAATTAATATCACACAGCTCAAATATAATATAATCACAGCAACGGGGAAGGGTCCCCGAAAGATAAAGTTTATAATTTTCTGAAAAGGAACGTGAATATTATGAGAGAAGAATATGAGTACACAGTAAACAACATGGAAGAAAACAGCGAGGAAAACGGTATGAATAACAATAATAATGATATGTACAGCTACTATAACGGATTCTCCGCAGACGGCGGTTCACCCAAGAAGCCTAAGAAGCACATCGGCGCTAAGATAGCCGCTTCACTTATGGCTATGACTCTTGTTTCAGCAGGATCTATCGGCATCTACCGCAATGTTGCAGGTGTGAAGACTAACAACACAACAGCTTCATCAGTTGAGAACGCTGAGGCTTCTGCTGTTGAAAATGCTGCTGAAAAGGTATCCAAGAAGGCTAAGGCTGAGAATGTAAGCATCATCAAGCCTGAGGATTCAGAGGGTGGCCTCCTTACTACAGAGGAGATCGTCGAAAAGGTCCTCCCTTCAGTAGTAGGTATCGAGTCCACTTTCACAATGACTACTCAGAACAACGGCTTCAACTTCGGTGATTTCGGAAGCTTCGGCGGTTTCGGCGGATTTGACTTCGGTCAGAGCCAGCAGCCCCAGACTTCACAGGCTACAGCTACAGGTACAGGTGTTGCTATCACAGAGGACGGCTACATCGTTACAAATGCTCACGTTATCTATGATACAGAGTACGGCGCAGGCCTTGCTGACAGCATCTCCGTTCTCCTGAACGATGAAAAGAGCTACGATGCTGAGGTCATCGGCTATGACACAGACTGCGACCTTGCAGTGCTCAAGATAAAGGCTACAGGCCTTACAGCTGCTGAATTCGGCGACAGCGACGACCTCAAGCTTGGCGAATCAGTTATCGCTATCGGCAACCCACTCGGCTTCGAGCTTATGGATACAGTTACAAGCGGTATCGTATCAGGTATCAACCGTGAAATAACTATCAACGACAAGGCTATGACTCTCCTCCAGACAGATGCCGCTATCAACTCAGGCAACTCAGGCGGACCGCTCATCAACAAGTACGGTCAGGTCATCGGCATCAACTCTTCTAAGATGTCAGCTTCATACTCCGAGACATCCATCGAAGGCATCGGCTTTGCTATCCCATCAAACGAAGTTGCACAGATAGTTGACGATATCATGGAATACGGCTACGTAACAGGCAAGCCTCAGCTCGGTATCAGCTGTCAGGATGTTACAGAGACTATCTCAAAGATGTATAATCTCCCTGTAGGCGTATACGTTACAACTGTTACAGACGGCAGTGCCGCTGACAAGGCAGGCTTACAGTCAGGCGATGTTATCACAGCTGTTGACGGCGAAGAAGTAAAGACATCCGCTGAACTGAACGCCAAGAAGAATCTGCACAAGGCAGGCGAAACTCTCGAACTCACATACATGAGAAGCGGCAAAGAAGAAAAGGTAACTGTTACTCTCGATCAGGCTGAGAACAAAGACTGACCGCCGTCGAGCGGACGGAGCGCTATCACGATTCGGCGCAAGCGCCTTACTTTGTACGTTTAGCATGATCTGCTTTCGCTCGTTGGCACTTTAATTATAAATAATCGACAGTCTGCTTTGTCAGAGCGGATATCATATCAATATCGACATCTACATTTCCTCATATCATGAGATAAGGTGCGGCAGCTGCCATGCCGCACCCTCTCCCCCCGCTGAGCGAGCGGTGCGCAATCACGATTCGGCGCAAGCGCCTTACTCTGTACGTTTAGCTTACTCTGCTTTCGCTCACCGACACTTCTTGTTGTGCAGGAGCGGATATCATCCGCCTTGACATCAACACATAACATTCGTCATCAACTAAAACTTTTTCATAATCTCCTTCATTAAAAGCTCCCCATTACCGTATCACCACTGCGGTAATGGGGAGTATTGTCGTCATATGGGATACTTAGCAATACGTAATTGCAGGGTATCCATGTTTGCGGTTTTGTCCGAGGGCGCACAATTTGCGCCCCTACTAATTTCTGATTTCTGCTTTCTGATTACTCCGTAATAGCGGTTTTCATTTCACGGACATATGCACCGATGTGTTCGGGAGCGTCCTTGCCGTACTTTTCAAGCAGTTTGATTATTGCCGAACCTACGATGGCACCGTCGGAAAGTGAAGCCATTTTCTGTGCCTGCTCAGGCTTTGATATGCCGAATCCTACTGCACAGGGAACGTCCGTATTCTCACGTATCACCTTGACGATATCGCCTATATTTGTGGTTATCTCTGTTCTCTCGCCTGTTACACCGAGACTTGATACAACGTAGATGAAGCCCTCAGCTTCCTTTGCTATCATGGCTATGCGGTTCTCGGATGTAGGAGCTATCAGCGATATAAGGTCAACTCCATACTGCTTTGCAACTGATGAGAATTCGTCCTTTTCCTCAAAGGGGAGGTCGGGAAGGATTATTCCGTCTATGCCTGATTCACAGCATCTTGCCATGAATCTCTCTGCGTCGTAGGAGTACACAACGTTTGCATAGGTCATGAAAACCATCGGTATCTTCACATCTCTGCGAAGTTCCTTTACGAAATCGAATATCTTGTCTGTGGTAACTCCGCCTGCAAGGGCACGGATGTTTGCGCCCTGTATAACGGGTCCTTCTGCTGTAGGGTCTGAGAAAGGTATTCCCAGCTCGATAAGGTCTGCACCGTTTTCAGCGGCGGCACGTACTGCCTTTGCAGTAGTTTCAAGGTCGGGGTCTCCGCAGGTGATGAATGGTATGAATGCCTTGCCGTTTGCAAAGGCTGCTCTGATATTACTCATATATATCCTCTCCTCTGTATCTTGCTATTGCGGCACAGTCCTTGTCGCCTCTGCCTGAGATAGTGATGATGATTATTTTGTCCTTGTCCATTGTGGGAGCAAGCTTCATTGCGTATGCAACAGCGTGTGCGGACTCGATAGCAGGGATTATTCCCTCGGTGCGTGAAAGGTACTCGAAAGCGTTTACAGCTTCGTCATCGGTAACAGGCACATATTCAGCCCTGCCGATATCGTGGAGATGTGCGTGCTCGGGGCCTACACCGGGGTAGTCAAGTCCTGCCGAGATGGAATAAACAGGAGCTATCTGTCCGTATTCGTCCTGACAGAAATACGACTTCATACCGTGGAAAATGCCGATACGGCCTGTGTTTACAGTTGCGGCTGTCTCGAATGTGTCGATGCCACGGCCTGCGGCTTCACAGCCGATAAGGCGCACTCCCTCGTCGGGGATGTAGTGATAGAAGCTGCCGATAGCATTTGAGCCTCCGCCTACACAAGCGATAACAGCATCAGGAAGTCTGCCCTCTGCTTCAAGTATCTGAGCACGGGACTCACGGGAGATAACTGCCTGGAAATCACGTACTATAGTGGGGAAAGGATGAGGACCCATTACAGAGCCGAGACAGTAATGTGTATCGGAAATGCGCTTTGTCCACTCTCTCATAGCCTCGGAAACTGCATCCTTGAGGGTAGCCGTGCCTGTTGTTACAGGGATGACCTCAGCACCGAGAAGTCTCATTCTGTAAACGTTGAGAGCCTGACGCTTTGTGTCCTCCTCGCCCATGAAAACCACGCACTCCATACCCATGAGAGCGGCGGCTGTAGCTGTAGCAACTCCGTGCTGACCTGCGCCTGTTTCAGCGATAAGACGTGTCTTGCCCATTTTCTTTGCAAGGAGAGCCTGTCCGAGGACGTTGTTTATCTTGTGTGAGCCTGTGTGGTTGAGGTCCTCACGCTTGAGATAAATTTTAGCTCCTCCCAGATCGGCAGTCATTTTGTCTGCACGGTAAAGAAGTGAGGGTCTGCCTGCGTAATCGTTGAGCAGAGCGGTAAGCTCCCTGTTGAATTCGGGATCGTTCTTATAGTGTTCGTAAGCTTCTTCAAGCTCGATAATTGCATTCATGAGAGTTTCGGGGATATACTGTCCGCCGTGAACTCCGAAGCGTCCTTTTTTATCTGACATAATATCTTTCCTTTCATTATATAAGTATATTTTAAAGCTTTCGCAGAATATCAAGTGTATGATTTGATACGCCGATCATATCCTGTCTTTCGCATATTGAAAAATGATAATCCATCCACTTTTCAAATGTATCATCATCCATTTCGTCTGTACATTCACGCATATAGTTAGTCATGCCGTCGGAAGCGACCAGCTTTATTCGTTCAGCATCTACGTCACTGACAAGCTCGTCTATCTCCTCTTTCCTTACCATAGAAAAGATGTCCTTCGGCTCACTAATACAGTGCCAGTCAGGAGCTATCATATCCTTTTCAAGCACTTCTTTCAGATGGCCGTGCATAAATGCATATTGAATGATACACGCCTCATTCATACAGTAAGCTACAAATATGATACCGCCCTGCTTTGTAACCCTGACAGCTTCCGAAAGAGCCTTCAGCTTATCGTCCTTTGTGTACAGATGATACATAGGACCGAGAACAAGTGTCATATCAAAGGTATTGTCATCGAAGCAGGCAAGGTCAAGGGCATTTCCCTGCATTACATCAATGATTTCACTGCCGTCAAGCTTGCTTTTAAGTATATCTATGTTATGCTCAACAAGTTCCACAGCCATGACTCTGTTTCTTTCTTTCGCAAGCGGGATACTGTATCTTCCTGTACCAGCTCCGACTTCAAGTATTCTCGCATCAGTCCTGCCTTTAAGGTACTCATGAATATACTTCATAGTCGTTAAATATTCGACTTTTCCATGCTTGGAAAGCAGCCTTTCGTCCTCATTAATACTGTTGTAAAAGTTTTCAAGAAAGTTCATGGTATCATCTTCCGTATCCTTCAGCTCAGACATTTCTTACAGCGTATGCAAATTCCATCATCTTGTTGCAGTCCTTCACGCCGTCAGTTTCAATGCCTGAGCTTACGTCAACGGCAAAGGGGTGGAGTTCGCTTATTGCCTGCGTTACGTTTTTCGGGTCAAGTCCTCCTGCTAAGAAATAGGGACGGCTCATCTGCTTTATCAGCGACCAGTCGAAAGTCTCGCCGCTTCCCTTTCCCGAATCCAGAAGAACCAGATCCGCAGGGGAATTTTCGGCCTTTTCGATATCAGCCTCAGACTTCACCTGAAAGGCTCTTATCACATTTATGCCTGCGTCCTGCAAGCGGTGTATCAGCTCATCGGGCTCGCTGCCGTGAAGCTGGGCAATTTTTATCGTGCCTGCTTTGTATATGTCCGTTATCTCGTCGAAGGAGCTGTCCACGAATACTCCAACAGGAGTTATCTTCTCGTCAAGCCCGTCCGAGAGTATATGCGCCTGATGTGGAGTGACATAACGTCTGCTCTTCTCCGCAAAGACGAATCCCACATATTCCGGCATGAGCCGCCATATCCAGCGCATATCGTCAGCGGTACGCATACCGCACATTTTTATCAGTGTTTTCATAATGCTGCCTTTCTTACATATCTTGTCACGGGCGGATGATATAAGCCAATAACCGAACAAATATGATAAACCCAATGTAGGGGAGGCCGCCCTCGGCCTCCCACGGTGAACCGATGATATTTGCCGTTCATGATAATGATGTTGAATCGTTCATGAAATAATTATATAAATCCATACGTGTTGCTTTAACACGGGAGGCCGAGGCGGCCTCCCCTACAGTCTGATTACTGATTATTACGGAGTTCCGCCAGTTTAGCGGATTTGTCGGGGGCTTTCATGAGTGTCTCACCGATGAGGACTGCATTTGTTCCCGACTGACGGAGAAGTGCGATATCCTCGGTTGTTTTCACTCCGCTCTCTGATACGAATATGATATCATCTGGCACAAGCTCCCTCATGCGTCTGCTGTTGGATGTGTCAACGGTGAAATCCTTCAGGTTGCGGTTGTTCACGCCTATAAGCCTCGCTCCGCATCTGACTGCCATTGCTACTTCGTTTTCATCGTGGGCTTCTACCAGTGCGGACATCCCCAGTTCGTCGCAGATGCCGATATATTCCTTTATCTGCGCTTCGGTGAGGATGGAGCATATCAGCAGTACCGCCTTTGCTCCCAGAATCTTCGCTTCGTATATCATGTAGCTGTCAACGGTGAAATCCTTGCGTATACAGGGGATATTCACGCTTGCGGCTATCTCACGAAGATACTCACTGCTCCCCAGAAACCACTTGGGCTCGGTGAGTACGGATATACAGTCGGCGCCTGCCTTTTCATATTCCTTTGCAATTTCAAGATAGGGGAAGTCCTCTGCGATAATGCCTTTTGACGGTGAAGCCTTTTTGCACTCGCAGATAAAAGCTATGTCGTCCTTTCGGAGAGCATTTTCAAATTCAAACTCCCCTTTCGGCAATGCCAGAGCCTGCGCCTTTACCTCGTCAAAGGGATGTATCTTCTCTGCCGCCGCCACACGTTCTCTTGCGTGGTCGGCAAGCTGGTCAAGTATCGTCATGGTGGTGTTCCTTTCTTTCAATGCGTAATGCGTAATGCGTAATTATTGTGTCCCTGTCGGGACGGATATTTTGTAGGGGACGGCGTCCTCGACGTCCCGTTGTTGCGTTTCATGTTGCCTATGGTGTGGGCTGTCGGGGACGCCAGCCCCTACAATGTTCTATCGACATTTGTTTGGTTATCCGAGGGCGCACACTGTGCGCCCCTGCAAATGGTTCATCAAATTTTGTAGGGAACGCCGCCCTCGGCGTTCCACGGGAAATCAATGGTGTTCGCCGTTCATGATAATGATTTTGATTCGTTCATGTAGTAAAAATAAAATTCATATGTGTTACGTTAACATGGAACGCCGGGTGATTCCCCACAGTGTGGGGAAATGTCACGCAGTGACAAAGGGGCTGGGCACGTGTCAAGTGCGGCGTTCCCTACAGATCATTTGCTTAATTCTACAAATTTATCGAGGGTCGCAAGGGCTTTGCCGTTGTCGATGAGTTCGGCGGCTTTGATTATTCCGTCTGCCATTGACTCTGCCTTTCCGCCTATGTATATTGCCGCACCTGCATTCAGCAGAACTGCGTCCCTCTTGTGGTCTCTGATCTCGCCGCTGAGTATTCCTCTTGTGATAGCCGCATTTTCCTGAGGAGTGCCGCCGAGGAGATCGTCCTTGCTGCATCTCTCGAATCCGAACTGCTCGGGAGTTATCTCATAGGTCTTCATCCAGCCGTCCTTGTACTCGCATACTGCCGTTGGTGCACTGGTGGATATCTCATCCAGTTTGTCAGTGCCGAACACTACCATTCCTCGCTTTGAACCAAGCTTCATCAGTACCTCTGCCACGGGTTCAAGGAGTACTCTGTCATACACGCCGAGAAGATGCATCTGTGGGCTTGAAGGATTGGTAAGGGGTCCGAGGATGTTGAACACTGTGCGGAATCCCAGCTCCTTGCGGATAGGACCTACATACTTCATGGAGGTGTGATACTTCTGAGCGAAGAAGAAGCAGAATCCCACTTTCCTGAGAAGCTCCACGCATTTCTCAGGGTCAAGGCTGATATTTGCGCCGAGTGCCTCCAGACAGTCTGCTGTTCCGCTGAGTGAGGATGCCGCACGGTTGCCGTGCTTTGCTACCTTTATTCCTGCGGCTGCAATGATGAATGCTGATGTGGTGGATATATTGAAGCTGTGGGCGTTGTCTCCGCCTGTGCCGACTATCTCAAGCACTTCCATGTCATGCTCTACCTTTGTAGCTGCGTCACGCATAGCTGCGGCACATCCCGTTATCTCGTCGATGGTCTCGGCTTTGGTGCTTTTGGTGGAGAGTGCGGAAAGGAAAGCCGCATTCTGTGTGGGAGTTGTCTGTCCTGACATTATCTCCGAAATGACTGTGTATGCCTCATCGTATGTGAGGTCTTCCTTGTTTACGATCTTTTCTATTGCTTCCTTTATCATTTTTATTCCTCCTGTAATTTAATTCGTAATGCTTAATGCGTAATTATTGTGTCCCTGTCGGGACGGATATTTTGTAGGGAACGGCGCCCCCGCCGTTCCACAGTAAACCAATTATGTTTGCCGTTCATGGTAGTGACGTTGAAATCGTTCATGACATTAATACAAAATATTTACATATTACGTTAACATGGAACGCCGAGGGCGGCGTTCCCTACAGATTTCTGCTCTCTGATTTCTGCTTTCTGATTTCTGCTTTCTGATTTCTGAACTTCATAACGTAGTAATGAAATTGCGGAGCATTATGTGTCCGTCGGGGGTCATGATGGATTCGGGATGGAACTGTACACCGTAGATGGGGTATTCCTTATGCTGTACCGCCATTATCTCGCCGTCATCCGCTACCGCCGTTACCTCGAAGCAATCGGGGATAGTTGATGCGTCTGCGGCAAGTGAGTGATATCTGGCTACAGGTGCGCCCTCGTCTATGCCTTTGAATATGGGGCTGTCGTTCATAAACTTTATAACCGACTGCTTGCCGTGCATAAGCTTCTTGGCGTATGTGACCGTTGCGCCGTATGCCGCACATATCGCCTGATGTCCGAGACAAACGCCGAGAGTGGGGATCTTCCGGCATACAGTCTTTGCCGCTTCTATGATTATTCCTGCGTCCTCAGGTCTGCCGGGGCCCGGAGATAAAATAATGCGGTCAGGTCTTAGTTTTTCTATCTGCTTAATAGTCATTTCATCATTGCGTATCACCTTGATGTTCGGCTCAATAGCCCCTATCATCTGGTAAAGGTTATATGAAAAGCTGTCGTAATTATCAATGAGAAGTATCATGCGTCCGCCTCCTCTGCAAGTTTCAGGGCATTTATAACTGCTGCCGCTTTGTTCAGGCACTCCTGATGCTCCTTTTCGGGAACTGAATCAGCTACGATGCCTGCGCCGCTTCTGACAAATACCTTGCCGTTTTTCTTGTATGCGATACGGATAGCTATGCAGGTGTCAAGATTTCCCGTGAAGTCGATGTATCCGATAGCGCCGCCGTAAATTCCTCGCTTGTTGTTTTCCAGCTCTGCTATAAGCTGACAAGCTCTTATCTTGGGCGCTCCCGAAAGAGTACCCGCAGGAAGAACTGCGCTCACTGCGTCAAGTCCGTCGAACTCATCACGTATCTCTCCACGGACTGTCGAACCGATATGCATTACGTGGGAATAGCGCTCTATGCTGTGAAGCTTCTCAACTTCGACTGTGCCGAATCTGCTTATCTTTCCGAGATCGTTTCGGCCTAAGTCTACCAGCATATTATGCTCGGCAAGCTCTTTTTCATCAGCAAGAAGTCCAGCTTCAAGCTCTTTGTCCTCTTTCTCGGTCTTTCCACGGGGACGGGTTCCTGCCAATGGAAAAGTATGCAGCACACCGTCTTCCAGCTTCACCAGAGTCTCAGGTGATGCGCCTGCAATCTCAACATCAGTGCCCGAAAAATAGAACATATACGGGGATGGATTGATAGTTCTCAGCACACGGTAGGTATCAAGGAGACTTCCCTCAAAGCCTGCACTCAGTCGGTTGGAGAGCACTATCTGGAATATGTCGCCCTCGTGGATGTGGTGCTTTGCCCTTTCAACCATATTGCAGTACTCATCCTTGCTGAAAAGAGGCGTGACATCGGTGGTGAGGCGTCCGCTGCAATCGTAATCCCTGTCGCCGTTTCTCAGCAGATCGGCCATCTGGCTAAGTGCCAGCTTTGCCTTGTTGTAGCCTGTTTCGCCTTCCTCAAGCTTCATGTTGGCAATGAGTATCAACTTCTGTCTCACGTTATCGAAAACGATGACCTTGTCGAAAAGCATCAGGTCAACGTCCTTGAAGCCCTCGCTGTCCTCAGTCTGAATACGCAGCGACTTCTCGGTATAGGAGAGGAAATCGTAGGAGAAATATCCCACGAATCCGCCTGTGAATGACGGAAGATAATCGAATTTCGGGCTTCTGTAGTTTGCGAGTATCTGTCTTATCTGGATGGAAGGATCTTCGGTCTGCATTGTAACGTCACCGATAGTTATGTCATTACCTGCGGCAGTTATCTGTATCTTCGGGTCATAGCCGATGAAAGTGTAGCGTCCCCACTTCTCGTTATGTGCGGCTGATTCCAGCATATAGCAGTGAGTAGACACATTCTTCAGTATCTTCATGGCTTCGATGGGAGTACAGATGTCGGAGAGTATCTCGCAGCTTACAGGAAGAATGTCGTACTTTCCGCTTTCAGCGATCTCTCTGACCTTGTCGTATTCGGGTAAAAAATTCATAAAAGCACCTCCGCTTTGATAATTCGTAATTCGTAATGCGTAATGCGTAATTGTATGTACGAATCAAAATAAAAAAGTCCCTGACAGACATTCTCAGTCTGTCAAGGACGAATATACTTATCCGTGGTACCACCTTGATTCATGGTATAATTCACCATGCACTCTTGCAGGATACTATCATATCCCTGATGTTTAACGCACATCACTACGTTGCAGAATACTCCGCAGAAGCCATAAGCAAGCCTGCCGTATCATTAACAAGCAGCTGCCCCCTGAGCTCACATGCCCTCAGAACACGCCCCCTCGGACACTCACGCCCCCGGAACTCTCACTCACGCACCCACGTTTGACTGCACCCTCGGCGGTCCATTTGCTGACTTGTTTTTCACCTGACTCTCATCACCGCAGGCTCTCTGTGGAAGCATCATCAGCTTTATCTCCGCTTCATCGGTTTTCATTGTGCTTATTTTAGCACAGTAAAATCAGTTTGTCAATACGAGAGAAAATATTTTTTTATTTTAACAAGCTGACGTCAGCTTGACCGCAACCACGATTCGCTCGTAAACTCGCTTACTCTGTACGTTGCGGTTACTCTGCTTTCGCTCGCTGGCACTTCTTGTTATGTATGGGTAAACGAACAATTTGTAGGGAACGGCGCCCTCGCCGTTCCACGGTAAACCAATGATGTTCGCCGTTTATGATAAAAACGTTGATTCGTTCATGAAATAATTATGTAAATCCATACATGTTGCGTTAACATGGAACGGCGAGGGCGCCGTTCCCTACAACGTTCTATCGATATTTGTTTGGTTATCCGAGGGCGCACACTGTGCGCCCCTACTGATTTCTGCTCTCTGCTTTCTGCTTTCTGCTTTTAGATTTCTGATTTCTGAAAGTGCGCCCTACAATACTAACATAATCGTATGTCATAGCGTACAAGCCAGTGATGGAGCTGAATGAAAAAAGCTATGGTCTGAGGCAGATTCATAAGCTGTCCGTACCATTGCACATGGTCGGCATGGGTCAGCAGTCGTTCAAGGGCTTCACGCTTTACAAGGTCGGTCATGGGCGTTCCCTCGTCAAGTATCTTCCTCAGCTTGTCGGTGACAGCTTCAAGGAATGCAGGGGAATGTGTCTTCGGGTAGGGACTTTTCTTCCGCCGCAGCACCTTTTCGGGAAGCCAGTCTTTCATCGCCTCACGGAGAAGCCCCTTTTCCCTGCCCTGCCAGTCCTTGTATTCCCAGCGGACATTGTACATATACTCGGCTATCCTGTAGTCACAGAAAGGCACTCTCACCTCCAGTCCGCTGTACATGGACATTCTGTCCTTGCGGTCGAGAAGCGTCTGCATGAACCAGTCGAAGTTCAGCTGTGTCATCTCACGC
Organism: Ruminococcus flavefaciens FD-1; assembly: GCA_000174895.1. GTDB lineage: Bacteria > Bacillota > Clostridia > Oscillospirales > Ruminococcaceae > Ruminococcus > Ruminococcus flavefaciens_A. Next base: position 2,026 of record ACOK01000102.1, on the reverse strand, counting down.
ATACGGCTGTCGGTGTCGTTGTCGGAGGGAAGTTTCTCCGCATAGCCGGCAGTTCTTCTGTAGGCGGAATACACGTAGTCCCCGGCATTTATCTGCTCTGCGTATCTGTCACACATAAAGCTATTGCGGTATGCCGTACTCTGCGCCCAGGGGAAGCCGTCAGTCATGCGGATGTCCTTATCCCTGTACCACGGATAGCCGCCGAATATCTCGTCAGCGCACTCACCCGACAGCGCAACAGTGCCGTATTTCTTTATCTCACGGCAGAACAGCAGAAGCGATGCGTCAACGTCAGCCATGCCGGGAAGTCCTCTTGCGTCAACAGCTTCATCCAGAGCCGCCACAAGTTCCGGTATATCCACCACTGTCCAATGATGCTCCGTCCCCAGATATTCCGCCATGCATCGGATATACTCAGGGTCGCTGTCGGGCTGGAAGTGACTTTTCTGAAAATAGCGGTAGTTGCCCTGATAGTCCACGGAAAAGGTTTGTAGAGTCCTGCCCTGTTTTTTCATTTCAGCCGCCGCCACCGAAGAAATAAGGCTGGAATCAAGTCCGCCAGACAAAAAAGTACACACAGGCACATCCGCCACAAGCTGTCTGCGTATGGAGTCAAGCACCAGTTCCCTTACGTGTTCGCAGGTCTGCTCAAAGCTCTCATCAAGAGGCCAGGCTCTCAGCCGCCAGTATGTGCGGAGTTTCAGACCGTCCTCGGAATAGAAGCCGCACTCTCCTGCTTTCAGCTCCCTTATGCCCTTTATCACTCCGCAGCCTGCTGTCCTTCCGGGAGCCATAAGCAGAAGCTCCGCCGCTCCCTGTGCATCTATTTCATGGGGGATATCGGGATGTTCAAGAAGGGTAGGTATCTCCGAAGCGAATATGAGTTTAGTTTCGCTGAGATAGTAGAAAAGCGGCTTTACTCCGATGCGGTCACGGGCGAGGAAAAGTCTGTGCTCCTGCTCATCGTAGACCGCAAAGGCGAAAATGCCGTTGAAATGGTCAACGCAGTCTCCGCCCCATTTTATATAGCTTTTCAGCACCACCTCGGTATCGGAGCGAGTGGAAAAGTCGTCGTCAAGTTCACGGCGAAGCTCCTCTGTGTTGTAGAGTTCGCCGTTGTAAACGATGGTATACCGCCCTATGCTCATGGGCTGACGGCCGCCCTCGATGTCGATGACCGCAAGCCGTGTATGTATCAGCGCCGCCTCACGGGAAAGCACTATCCCACGCTGATCCGGGCCACGGCGTATAAGTGAATTCTGCATTTTTTCGTAGGTCTTCATATCCTCACGCATATCCTCAATAAAACTGACAGCGCCTGCAATTCCGCACATATCTGTCCTCCACCGCTTTACGGCATACGGCACGCCGAAATCTCATTTTATGATATGCGTGAGGGGCGAATCAGGTGACAAAAAAAGAGCGGTCGGAACTATTCCGATCGCCCTTGTCGTTCAACTATAATTGCAGAATATTCATCACTTTAAATACCGTTTTTTTATTGAATTCAGGAACATACCAATAGTTTCCTGGTCAAATTTGTTAATGGCTCTGAAATGATGCCTGATCATATTATTATTCAGCCATATCTTGCCGGAAATTTCAAGGAATTCAATAAACTGCTCATAACTAAGGTCATAGCTATGCTCATTATTTCCGCAAATTTCCCAGATTTCAATACAGTCCTTTACCTCATCATCTTCATCATATTCTTCAGGAAGATTGTACCCCACAGAATCACAGAGCATACATCCTTGTCCGTTTGCCATCCGACGTAAAATATCGAGAAAATCCCTTCTGATCATATTATCGAAAAATGTAATTATTGTATATTCCTCATCTTTTTGGGGATGAAAGAAATCCTCAAATTTTAAAATACCCATTATGCGCCTCTCTGATTTCGGGAATCTGATGTTCCCTGTATCGACATATGTAATCATACAGCATTATTGTAAAAATGTCAATAACGATTTTGGAATGGTTTTATGTATAAGCTCGTACGACTGCTAAATGCAGTTGGCGGAAC
>ACOK01000103.1 GCA_000174895.1 Ruminococcus flavefaciens FD-1 | reverse complement strand
TTTTATATGATAGCTTCAATAAGGGTCTTATCCTTGAATTTCACTGTTCGTATGCCTGCTTCCTTGGCGGCATTGAAGCTGAATGTGAGCAGATAACCTTTCTTTAAGCCGAAAGAGTCAAGATAATCGGCAAGCTGTTTTTCACCGTCGCTGTTATACTTCTCGCCATGCCATATCTTCAGTTCTATTATATATCTCTTTCCGAGATAGTCGATTACAACATCCATGCGGCGGTTATCACGGGTTTGAGCCTCGATGTAGTAATTACCTATACCGTTAATAATGGGGCGCAGGTAGATGAGAAAACACTTTCTGCCGTCTTCTTCAATGAATCTCTGTGGTTTATCGCCGTATATCTCCTTGAAATGTTCGGAAAACTTTGAAAGAATGAGTTTAACATCAAGTACACCATTCTTTACAAATTCAGGCTTGTCAAATATGCCTGCCTTTGCGATAGGAGTAGCTTTCATCTCCTCAGAAGTAAGCATATCATTGTACAGCCTTGTCTCAAATATCCTGTTGGCGATAACAACAGAATTATCCACGACTTTCACAAATCCGAACATCATAAGCAGTTTTGTCGGCTCATGATCAGGATTGTAGGTTACTTTTTCACCGTTTGACAGAACCTGATAAAGGCTCTTTTTCATTTCGGGGTAGTCTTCCAGTTTGTTGATAAGAGACTCAAACAGCGGAGTATTCATGCTGAGGATCTTATTTACAGCGCTGATAACACCGTTGTTAGTCCAGTCGTGAAGCTCCTCATCAATTATCTTGCATATATTCGATACAAGAACAGGATAGCCCGATGTGTAGTCATAGATAAGCTGGGCCATTGAAGCGATATCCATTCCAGTATGCTTGTCATTTTCATAGTCGGAAAGCATACCTGCAATGCCGTCAGCACTCAGAGTCATGTCAATATTGAACTCAACAGCTATGTTCCATGGGCTGTTATGCTTATGCTCCGATTCGTCACGCATTTTCAGCTTCAGATTGCGGATATCATAAACTCCTGCAAGAATAACGGACTGAAAGGTGGGTTTTTCGTTACGCTTCAGATAAGCGGCACGAATCTGAGAGAGGAAGTCAAGGAACACCTGATTATTAGAGGCGCTGTCAACCTCGTCTATCATCATTACCAGCGGCTTGCGGCTTTCCTCGCACCACTTGCTGATATTGCGGAACAGCATCGACATTCTTGTGGGCTTACCGTTTGCGGTATCCTCAAAAAAAGCAAGGTGCTCCTGTGATATTTCAACTGTATCGTCGAAGGAGTCTAAAAGCTCCTGAGAGAAGGCGATACTGAAACTGGATGAACTTGAGAAATCATCGCTCTCCATGTTCTGAAAGTCAAGACTGATAACGTTATAATCCTTGGCAAGATACTTTTTCAGGCTGCTGAGAGTTGTGGTCTTGCCGTACTGACGGCCACGATTGATAATAAAGTAGTCGCCGTTGTCGATCATTGCCTTAATGTCCGCAAGTCTCTGGCTGATATCGACCATGTAGTGCATCTCAGGTATGCAAGAGCCTGTAATATTGAAACGCTTCATCATAAGTTCACCCACCTTTGCTTTTTAATTAGTATACCATATCTGAGGAAAAATTGCAAGAATTACAGAATACTTTATAGTTAATAGTAAACTGTATTATCGTTTACATATTTTGCATTTAAAATCCAGTTGGTACTTTTTCTGCCTTAGCAGGGATTTAGCCCTATTCTGCGTTGTTCCCAGTTGGCATTTTCAGTTGGCACTTTTGCGAAAAAGGCCGTTTTTTTACGAAAATCACTGCATCCACAAGAAAATGGCACTAACGAAAAATGGCTTAGATTCGGCATTTAACGAACCTAAGCCATTTATTGCTGGTCGAGGTGACAGGATTTGAACCTGCGGCCCCTACGTCCCGAACGTAGTACTCTACCAAACTGAGCCACACCTCGACAACGTTAATATTATACTATATTTTTTTCTTAAAGTCAAGTATAAAAATATCTTTTTAATATATTTTAATAATTTAATTAGTTAAGGGTGGAAAGAATTTCCCCTTTCCACCCTAAGTTCTCACTTGAATTTTGCGCAGAATTCATCAATTTTTCCTTCGTTGTCAGGTGCAGGCTTATCCTTTGGATCAGCAAGTCCCAATGTTGCAAAAAGTGAGTCTATTCCTAATGTATCCTGGAGCTTCTTGTATGTTTTTTCGTCGCCGCTGGCTGTGAAACAGGTAAACGCAGCTATTCTCTTCCCTTTCAGCTTTTCGCCGTTTTCGGCAAGGAAAGTGCTGATAGGAGGAGCGTATGTGCTTGGCCCAGACAGGTGTACCTATTATAATAGTATCATATTTTTCGGCGTCAAATGTATAAGGTTCGAGCTTAGGCTTTTCTTTCATAACAACACTTTTGCCGCCCCAGATAAGCTGCTTCCAGTAGGTTTTAGGGTACGCTTTTACAGGGACAAGTTTTATCAGGTCAGCACCTGTTTTCTCAGCTATTTTCTTTGCTGTGAATTCGGAATTGCCGTTGAGCGAATAATAAACGATTGCTGTACTCATATTATGCACCTCAGAATTTTATTGCTTTTGGAGCTTCTGTAAATGATGAGAATACAGCTGTTGCGTTCTTGAAGTAGAGCACCTCTGTGTTATCGTCTTCAGCTGAATACATAGCTTTCAGAGATGGGTATGCGTCAAGCATATGTGCCTTTGGCTCATAGCGGTCATCACGTACAAGCTCACCTGATACTCTCAGCCACTTACCGTCAGCAAATGCGCAAAGCTCGACCTTGGGATTCTTCTGTATCTGTTTTGATACTTCCTTTGACTTCCCTGTCTGTATGTAAAGCTTATCCTCGAAAATATCGATAGTACCAAAAGGTCGAACTCTTGGCTGGTCGCCTTCCACGGTTGCAAGATAGTATGTCTCGCATTTCTTTAAAAATTCATATACTTCATTCATGATGATGACCTCCTTAAAAATCAGTAATATTATTATACCATATTTTTTTATGATTGTAAAGCATTTATCCAAAAAATTCTCGTATTAATGTCATTTATTGACACATTTGTCAAATAATGCTATAATACCAAAAAGGAGTGAGAACTATGATAACTTATAAAGCACACTATAAAGATGAATTTCATGATCTTGACATAGATATAACTCATGACAAAGGAAAAGCACTGATATTTACAATTGACGGAGTCAGATTTAAAGGTGCCAACTTCAATGACTTTGAACTGGAAGAACCAGAAAAATATTCCATGGATGACCTGCCTTTCAGATTATTTAAAGAGGGCGGCAAGATATATCATGAGAAACTTGGGATCGAGTTAGATTCCGAATATTTCTATACGCTTCAGCGCTATTCTCTTGAACTAACTATTCCTGTGACTGTTATACGCATATCGGACAGCAGGAATATGGATGCTTTCATCCGTCTGAAAGTAAAACTTCGTGAGCGGAATGAAAATGACAGAAATAATATTATATATCGCTGCGACGGTGTACGAGTGTTCCCTGATGCCTCTGATGTTGAAGACTTCTCACTGCATATCGGCGATGAGATCATAAACGGTCAAAAAACCCTGTATTTTGAAGATGCGCTGAAAAGTATAAATTCGCAGATAAAAGACACCTATGAACTGAAATGCTGTCTTACCTGTCAGTATTCAGACTACTCCCCTTACGGAAATGACGGATTTGGTTATATGCTCTGTTATAGAGATCACAAGGATGAATACCTTAAAGTCAATGACAAGGATTCTTTTTTTGAGTATGTTGCGGATCTTGACTTTGAATTTGAATATGAAACAAACCTGTGCAAAGAATTTGCCCCCCGCATCCTTTGTGAGGGATACAGGGGGTATGTATAATAACTATATCATTTTATGCGCTGCACTTCGGTGCGGCGTTTTTTACCATCTCCAGTCGCTGAATACGCCTGCAAGCTTGGATTTTACATTTTCGCCTTTCTGCTTGTAGTATTCGTTGATTGCAGCTATACCGATGAGGATGAGACCTGCTGCGAAGAGATATACCCAGCCGCTGAGTGATCCGAGGAAATCCTTTGCTGAGTAGAGTATGATAGCAGCGATCGCTATTGATGAAACTGAGAACCATACCTTTGATTTTATCATGAACGATACTATAAGTATAGCTGTTGTAACTGCGAGTACAAAGACTGTATTTCCGGCATTCTCAAAGTAAAGTGCATCTATCATGAGTGCTGAGAATGTGCTGATGAATATAACATTTGATGCTATCTTTGCGCCTTTTTCGTGTTTCCTCCAGATTATTCTGAATGCTGCACCCAGCATAGCGACTATTGCAAATGAGATCTTGTTTGCGATCATCTCATTCTCAGTCAGAAGGAACGGCCTCTCGAAAAGCGCCATAGCTGAAAGGACTGCTGAGATCGAAAGCAGAACAGAAGCGATGTTATCCTTGGTATTTTTCTTGATCAGGCAGGCTGTGAAAACTGCTGCTGATATATATACGAAGAATTCGCTGATATTGCCCAGGTCCATCATATAAGGTATGATGACCCATCCTGAGAGAAGTGCTGTATCAAATACGATCCTGCCGTCTTTCTTTGAGATTATTGCTTTGCCGAAAACTATCTTTGAGATAGCCATGATCATCAGGAAGCTGCTGAAAAGTATCGAAAGCATTGCTGCATCGCTGATCTTGGCGTAATCTTCAAGAAGCTGCATGAGATATACGGAGAACAGCACTCCTGAACCTACAGCCATTATGTTGTTCTTCATGGTGTTTGCTATGCAGAAATGAGCGACAAGTGCGATTATCGGGATGACTAAAAATGCGGATGAGTGAGTGTGCGGCATGAGGATAAGAAGTGGAGCCGCCATATTTGCATAAAGCACTATATCAGTTTTTCTCGGATGATTTGCGTGAAAATCGAATGCAAACTTGGGAATTGCTGTTATTACTGCTGTTATTGCAACAAATATAATTGCAGCTGCACCGTAGACGATGTGTATGTTTGATGGAGTTTCTGCTATATGTCTGATCCTGAGCATAATTCTTATATCTGATGCAATAACCAGAGGAAGTGCCGGTGATATCAGACCTGCTGCGATCTGTACGGGGGTTCTCCTGTCGAAGCAGTAGAGATAAATGATAGCTGAAGTGAGTACTGAGAAGAATAACGGGATGAGCATTCCTTCGTTTATCCCTTCGTTAAGTGCGGCCATGCTGCCGAGGCTCATTGATGCCAGTGCAATGCTTACAGAGAATACATTTCTCATTTTAGGTACGAAGCGGTTGAAGAGGAATATTACTGTTACCATTGCAAGGAATAAATTTATTGAAACAGCATCTGATAATAATTCTTCATTGTTGAGTTTTATCGAGGTGATGAAAGCAAGCATTACTGAGAGGATCGTCTGGATAACAAGCATCCATTTCTGATTCTTGCTGATACCGTAGCCGATCAGCTGTGCAATAGCAAGAATGTAGATGAAGAATGTGCCGAATGTCGGATCTTCGGATGTTGCGATTGCATATGACAGGTATATTAACGCATAGCCTACTGATGTGATAGTGCTGATGAGCTTTATAGGTTCTGAGAACCGTGTTTTCTCATGTACTCTGAATATGTAGATGATAGCTGTGAGAATAGTCTGGAAGATCATGAGCACTGATGCAAACACTGACATTGATGTTTCGTTATCGATGAGAGCTGTCTGGAGCGCTATGAATAAGAGTGCTGCTGATAACATTGAAAGTCCTGAATATACAAAATGGTTTGTCTTGTATATCTTGTGACCGATGAAGCATCCCACTGAGGTTATCATAAATGCGGATGCGAACATGAGAAATCTGCCTCCGCCTTCAAAAGAGAGCCAGCGTCCAAGCATAAAGTAGTAGCTTGCTATTACGAGTGCTACGGGGATGAGAAGGCTTCCTACCATGAAGAATGCGGAAGATGTGCCCCTGAGCTTTACCAGCTTCATGAAAATAAAGCTTATGATGAATGCGACAACTGAAGCTATGCAGATAATGAATACTCTGCCAAGAGGTGAAGTCGAAAGCCAGTTTGCAGCACCGAATGCAATTCCTGAAAGAACTACCAGTGCTGTACCTATGAGAAGCATTACCGCTGAACTGCTCATAGGTTCTCTGTGCTTCTTAGGCTTTTCGGAACGCAGCTGTGCGGGCTGAGGCATCGGCTGATATAGATTTGCTGTGTTTGTCATGGTATCAGCGTCAAATCTGCTCACATAGTTCGGGTCTCCGTAAATATTGAGGTTGTTCTGTCTCTGCTTCTTATTATGAAGGTGTACGATAAGAGCAACGATAAAAGCGGGTATGGCGATCGGAAGTCCTAATATCAATGTGATTACGAATATTTCTAACATAGTGACCATCCTTTCTGAGATGTCTCGTTTACTGTAACTATATGATATCACAGCACAAGGCAAATAGAAAGGTGTTGACCGTCACTTCTTCAGTGACATTTGTCATTGATCATCGCATGAATGAAGATACTCTATAAGCTGGCGCCAGTCGGTTATGGGGAGATAATCGAAGTCGGTTTCGGGGCTCTTTTCTTTGTCTGCCCAGAGATTCTCTATCTCCTTCTCATCGTAGTGCACGGGAAACAATCCTGCATATGGGGAGCCTATAACGTCATTTTTCATACTGTCACCGCAGTACCATACTTTATCGGCTGTAAGACGTGCTTTTCTCAGTGCAAGGTCGAATATCATCCTGTCAGGCTTACGGAAGACATATTCACTGGTTGCAATTATGAATTCAAATCTGTTTCGCGGAATGAGTCTGTTGATGCGGTCTGTCAGCGCCTTTTCCGACCAGCCGATATTGCTGACCACTCCGGAACGTATACCTATACTATTAATATAGTCGATCAGCTCGTCAATATGCGGCATGATATCTCCCGGAGTCGTGGCTTTCCAGTATATCTCCTCCACTTCCTGATATGGTATATCAAATTCTATGCCAAGATATTCGTAGGCAAAACGTTCGGCATTATGCTCATGGACTTCTATCTGTATCTGTCTGGCACGGTAAAGTTCCTTGTAGATCCCCTTTACGAAAACGTCTATCTGCTCAGCGGTAAGGCCGTCAGGATTGCTGATTATATGCGGCATCAGGGCTTTGGTACCGTTGAGCGTGGAAAAATCAGATTCGCAAAGGAGTGTGTGGCCGTAATCAAAAAGTATCATTTCGGGTTTTTTCACAATTTTCAACTCCTTTTTTACATTATATCATATATATATTGTTTTTTTCAAGGATGATAATGAAAGTATATACGTATTTTTGCAGAAATACTTGATTTTTGTAAATAACTGTGATACAATAATAATGATACAAAATGTATAAGAGGCTACAAAATATACAGGAGGAATAACATGGACTTTTTTGAACTGGCAAAATCAAGATATTCTGTAAGGCGATATACAGACAAGCCTATTTCACATGAACATCTTGACCGTATTCTTGAAGCTGCAAATGAAGCACCTACAGGCTGCAATAATCAGCCGTTCAGGATCTTTGTGGCTCAGACTCCCGAAGCCCTGGATAATCTCAATAAACTGAAGCAGTGCATCCTCGGGGCTAACACTGTCTTTATCTTCGCTCTGAATAGGGATGAATACTGGAAAAATCCTACTGGAGAAAGGTATTCGTGCAGGTGTTCAGGATGTAAGCATCGATGCCTTCTCATGTAATGTTCGCTGCATGGGAGCTTGGTATCGGTACCTGCTGGGTGAATTATTTCTCTAACTCAAAGCTTGATAAGGCCTTCGGATTCCCCGATAATCTTAAATCCGTGCTCATTATGCCTATGGGTTATCCCGCAGTTGATTCAGATCCTATTCCAATGCATTTCTGCTGTAAAGCACTGGAAGAAACAGTACGTTTTATATAATACTCCCCTTTAATCTTTGTAATTAATTTACTCCTCCATATTTCCCGGCAGCAAAAAAAGAAAGAAGGTTAAATATCATGTTCAGAGAACTCGTCAGAAAAAATCAGCAGCTTTCTCAGGAAGAATGTGTCAGCATCCTCAAATCAGAGCTGAGAGGCGTTCTTTCAGTTCTTGGTGACGACGGATACCCTTACGGGGTACCTATGGATCACTGGTACTGCGAGGAAAACGGAAAGATCTATTTCCACAGCGGAAAAAACGGCCATAAGATCGACGCCATCAAAAACTGCAACAAAGTATCATTCTGCGTTTATGACAAAGGCAGAAGAGAAGACGGCGAATGGGCTCTGAACATAAGAAGTGTCGTTGTTTTCGGCAAAATAGAGCTTATCGATGATTATGACAAGGCAGTAGATATAAGCCGACGTCTCAGCTACAAATTTACTTCTGATTCGGAATACATAGAAAAAGAAGTGGAACGTGCAGGCAAGAGAGTGCTCGTTCTGGAGCTTACGCCCGAGAATATCTGCGGCAAACTCGTCAACGAATCATGAACCTTTTTCACCTTCTTTGCGTAATATATCAGAGGAGGTGATTCTTTTGAAAGCTTACGGTATCGATGTTTCCGAATGGCAGGGTGATATAAACTGGTCTCAGGTTCAGACGGATTTTGCTGTTATCCGTGCAGGATACGGCAGATCTGCACTTCAGATAGATAAGAAGTTCACAGCTAACTATGAAGGCTGCAATGCCAACAATATCCCCTGCGGCGCTTACTGGTACTCATATGCGGTAACTCCGGAGGATGCCCTTCTTGAAGCGGAGGCCTGCCTTGAAGTGATAAAAGGCGGTAAATATGCCTATCCCATATACTACGATGTGGAACAGCCAGAGCATTTTGCCCTCGGAAAAGCAGGAGTATCTGAAATAATCCGCACTTTTCTGAATAAACTTGAAAGCTGCGGTTACTGGGTAGGACTGTATATGAGCGCATACTATCTCAGCAATTACGTTGAAGATGATATCCGCAACCGATATTCGATGTGGGTCGCTCATCATGATGTGGATTCGCCGGATTATTACGGCAGCTATGGTATGTGGCAGCGTTCATCGACCGGCTTGGTAGGCGGTATTGCCGGAAATGTTGATCTTGATATCTGCTACGTGGATTATCCCTCGGAGATACGCAAAGCCTGCCTGAATGGTTTTGCTGCTGAGACAACAAAATATGTGGAACTGACTATAGACGGCAGCACTTATGCAGGTGAGCTGACATTGGTGATATAGTTATATGTTTACATTAAATAACAAAAATATATAGATTCAGTCAACAAAATGTGGTAAAATAGTAAATAATAACTCTGAAAGGGTGATTTTATGCTGTTTTACTTCACAGGTACAGGAAATTCACTTTTAGCTGCACACAGACTGGCCTCGTCTGACGAAAAGCTCATCAATATGGCTGATGCTGTCAACAGCGGAAAATTCTCATATATTGTTCCCGAAAACGAAAACGTGGGATTTGTCTTCCCGGTTTACTTTTATTCGGTCCCTGATATCGTAGAAAGGCTCTGCCGCAGACTTAAACTGAAAAATCAGAATTATGTTTATGCTGTTATCACCTGCGGCGGAAGTATCGGAGGAAGCGGCGGACTTCTCCGGGAGATGCTGAGCAAGCGGAATATCGAACTTAATAATGTTTTTGAACTGCTTATGCCCGATAATGCAATGCTTTTCTATAATATTCCAAATGGCAGTGAGGTGTCCGAAAGACTTGTCAATGCGGAAAAGAATCTTTCAGGGATTAAGAATAAGATATCAGCCCATGAGATAAAAGTTATCAAAGGCAGGGCAGCAGCTAAAATCGGACGCACTGCATACAGACTTTTCAGAAGCACCAAAAAATTCTGTGTCGATAACAGCTGTGTGGGATGCGGACTGTGTGCGAAAAACTGCCCTGACAAGGCTATAGAAATGAAAGGCGGTAAGCCGCACTGGATAAAGGATGCCTGTACAAAGTGTACCGCCTGCATAAACCGATGCCCATCTAAAGCAATTCAGTACGGCAAAGCAACTGTAAAGCGCAACAGATATGTAAATCCTATTTTAGGCGGCAAATAAATAATCGGAAAGTCCTTGGCGTGTCCGGGGACTTTTTTCTTTGAAATGTGAAACATTTTTTGTCTTTTCGGTAGTATTAAAGTGAAAGGAGGTCAGTATGGACGATAAAGAAATAATCTCGCTCTACTTCAGCCGCAGTCAGGATGCTGTTGCTGAAACAGATGCAAAATACGGGAAATACTGCCGTAAAATAGCCGCAAATATTCTCTCGGACTCACGAGATGCCGATGAAGCTGTCAACGAAGCCTACCTTGGCGCATGGAACTCTATTCCGCCCCATGAACCGGAAAATCTTGGAACATTTCTTGGAAAGATAGTCAGAAATGTCTCATTGAAGATCTATCGGAAAAATACCGCAGTCAAGCGCAGTTCCGATAATTATTCGCTTGCAGTGGATGAACTGGGAGAATGCGTCAGCGGCGGAAAAAATGCTCATGAACAGCTGGAAGCGAAAGAAACTTCGGAATGCATAGACCGCTTTCTCGGAACTCTCAAAGCCTATGAAAGACAGGTGTTTGTGTGCAGATACTGGTACTTTGACAGTATTTCAGACATAGCCAAACGTTTCTCATTCACAGAAGGAAAGGTACGGTCAATGCTTTTCCGAACCCGCAAAAAACTAATGAAAGCACTGGACAAGGAGGGGCTTTTATGAATACAGATCAGATTTTAGATGCTATCGGCAATATCAGCGACAAATACATAGACGAAGCACACCAAACAAGAAAAATAAAAAAACACAGTTTCAGGCCATTTGCCATAGCTGCTGCGGCTGTTCTTTGCATCGTAGCGCCACTGCCTCTCGGAGTTGCGGCAGGCTCGGAAAATGCCTATAATGCGCTGTATATGATTGCTCCTTCAGTGGCTCAGACTTTCAAGCCTGTTGAGGAATCGTGCGTAGATCAGGGCATACGCATGGAAGTTATCTCAGCTGATATTAACGGAAGCGAGGCAAGTGTTTTCCTCTCAATGCAGGATCTGGAGGGTGACAGGCTGGACGAAACTGTGGATCTCTATGACAGCTACGACATCCATCTTCCATACGATCAGTACGGTCATTGCAGTTTCAACAAATACGATCCCGAAACAAAAACGGCTTATTTTGTGGTTCATATCGCAAGAATGGACGGAAAGGATATCAGAAGCGGTAAGATGACTTTTTCCGTTGGCTGTTTCCTCTCTCATAAGAAAAAGACAGAGGGATTCATTGACGAGATCGATCTCAGCAATATCCCCGAAGCTACAGACACTTTCTTCCCCGAAAATATGAACGGATGGGCTGAAATGGATGGCGAAGAAGCCAAAAATACAAAGTGCATAAGGCCGTCTGACCCTCCCCTTTTCTATCCGGCAGAAGGTGTTGCGATTACGGGATACGGTCTGGTCGACGGTAAGCTTCATGTTCAGATGATATCCGAAAACAGAATGAAGACCGATAATCACGGCTTTATCAGTCTCATCGGCGGCAGCGGACAGACCGATCATGGGGAGGGTGTGTACTTCGGCGACTATACTGAATGCATTTTCGATGTGTCTCCAGATGATCTTGCTGACAGCAGACTTTACGGTGAATTTGTTTCCTCTCCGCCTTATATGGAAGGCAACTGGGAGGTCACTTTCCGTCTGGACAAATAGCACTTTTGTCATTTTACACCTAAAAATTCCGCCTCATCAATAGTTTTTGTATCATCATGTAAAACATATGTTTTATAGCCATAACAAATTGACAAACGCCATATATTGTGGTATAATGTTAGGAAATTAGAAAGATGATCATTTGTCTTGATTAGGAGGAAATTCTATGTCTGTTAATATTCCTGAGATCTTTGCCTGCAACGTTTTCAATGAAGAGGTCATGAAAACAAGACTTCCCAAAAACGTTTACAAGACATTCAAGAAAACTGTCCGCTACAACGAGCCCCTTGATATGACCACTGCCGATGTTCTGGCCAATGCTATCAAGGAATGGGCTATCGAAAAGGGCGCTACTCACTACACTCACTGGTTCCAGCCTATGACAGGTTCAACTGCTGAAAAGCACGACAGTTTCATAACACCTGCTTCAAACGGTATGGCTATGATGGAATTCTCGGGAAAAGCCCTCGTCAAGGGCGAACCTGACGCTTCCTCCTTCCCATCCGGCGGTCTCAGGCAGACAAGTTCGGCAAGAGGCTATACTGCATGGGATCCTACTTCTTACTGTTTCGTTAAGGAAGGCAGTCTCTATATTCCGACTGTTTTCGTATCATATACAGGAGAGGTCCTCGACAAGAAGACTCCCCTTCTCCGCTCTATGCAGGCTCTCAGCAAAACTGCTGTACGTTTCCTCAAGCTTTTCGGCAATGACAAGGTTACACAGGTAACATCTACTGTAGGTGCTGAACAGGAATACTTCCTCATCGACAAGAAAATGTACGATCAGCGTGAAGATCTTATTCTCACAGGCAGAACACTTTTTGGCGCAAAGCCGCCTAAGGGTCAGGAACTTGACGATCAGTATTTCGCTAATCTTCGTCCGAGAATTGCCGCATATATGGAAGAACTGGATGTCGAGCTGTGGAAGCTTGGCATTTACTCCAAGACTAAGCATAACGAAGTTGCTCCTGCACAGCATGAGATGGCACCTATTTTCACTACTTCAAATCTTGGTACCGATCAGAATGAGCTTGCAATGGAAGTTATGGAGAAAGTCGCTCTCCGTCATGGTCTGGTATGTCTCCTTCACGAGAAGCCGTTTGAAGGTGTTAACGGCTCAGGTAAGCACAATAACTGGTCAATGTCTACAAATGACGGCCAGAATCTTCTCGACCCGGGCGATACTCCTATGGAAAACCTTCAGTTCCTCACTATCCTCTGCGCTCTTATCAAGGGCGTTGACGAGTATGCCGATCTTATGAGACTTTCAGCTGCTTCCGCCGGAAACGATCACCGTCTCGGTGCAGATGAAGCTCCTCCTGCTATTGTCTCAATGTTCCTCGGTGAAGAGCTCGATGCGGTGCTTCAGGCTATCGAGAATGACGAGGTCTACAAGACCGAGGCTCAAGCTTTTGAGATCGGTGTTGATGCTCTGCCATCCTTCCCCAAGGATTCAACTGACAGAAACAGAACTTCTCCTTTTGCTTTCACAGGCAACCGCTTTGAATTCAGAATGGTGGGTTCTTCAGATAATATCGCCTGCCCTAACGTTCTGCTCAATACTATAGTTTCGGAAGAACTGGATCAGTTCACCGAGATCCTTGAGCCTCATAAGGACAGTGAGGGCTTTGAACAGGAAGTCAAGAAGCTTCTCAAGAGCGTTCTCAAAGAACACAGACGCATTATCTTCAACGGCGACGGCTACTCTCCTGAGTGGGTCAAGGAAGCCGAAAGAAGAGGTCTGCCGAACTACGCTTCAACTGTTGACTGTATGCCGCACTACACCGACGAGAAGAATATGCGTATCTTCCGCAAGTTCGGTATCTACAACCAGAATGAGCTGACTGCAAGAACCGAAATACACCTCGAAAAGTACTCCAAGACTGTACGTATCGAGGCAAGAACTATGGTGGAAATGGCTCGCAAACAGCTTCTCCCTGCAACTCTCGGTTATGTTCAGACTCTCTGCTCATCCATCGCTACAAAGAAGCAGATCGGTATCAGCTCAGTTACAGAAGAGAAGATCGCAGGCAAGCTTAGCGATCTTGCCGAGAAGTTCTACGACTCCATCGAAAGACTGGATCAGCGCATAAACGAAGCTAACGAGACCGAAGGCATCCGCACTCAGGCTGAATTTTTCCACGACAGAGTACTGGCTGAAATGGACATCATGAGAAGTATCGCAGACGAGATCGAACTCAATATGCCTGCTTCACAGTGGCCTATCCCCGCTTACTCAGAGATCATTTACAATGTTTGATATAATTGCCGCTTCTTCGGAAGCGGCTTTTTATATTACAACCGTGCCGCCGAGAATGTAAGTCCGGAATTATGTGAACTATCACCGATATATTGACATATTTTTAGTTATATGTTATAATTCGTTTATAAATCCTTTTGGAGGAGAATTTTATGGCTGTAACTGCAATATGCGTTTTTTTCCTTCTTCTCGGTCTCTGCGGTATGACAGGAACTCTTGTCTGGGCCATCCGGCGAGGCAACAATAACCGTGTGACACGGCTTTTTGCTGCTTGCCAGATATCGATAATTCTCTGGCTTGTCTCACAGCTGCTCATCCTTTTTTCCGAGGTGCGGTATCAGTACTGGATAAGCTATATCATCGGTAATATCGGAATTGGCTTGTTTGCTCCGTTATGGCTGGGATTTACATATGAATTCAGCGGTGTGAAAAAGCTGAAAAAGCTGATATACTGCATTATTCCGATTATTTCGTGCTCTGCGGTGTTTACGGTCATATCAAATCCGCTTCATAATATGTACTATGCTTCCTTCGACGTTCATAAAGTGGAGTACGGTCCGCTTTTCTATATCTATCAGGCTGTGTACTATATATGTATAATCGCAGGCATTACCATAATGAGCCTTAAATTCGCCAAGGAAAAGCGTCAGATAAACAGGCAGGCGGTGCTTCTTATTCTTTCGGCTGCTGTTCCGCTTTCGGTAAATACACTCACGCTGTTCCGCATCATCAGGTCGAGAATCGAACTGACTCCCCTGTTTTTCGCTTTTTCGAGCATTATGGTTTTACTTGCTGTAGGACGATATGATCTGCTCAACATCAACAGCATAGCTATGAGGGACACGGTAGACAGCATGGATATCGGCATGGCTGTGTTCAACAGCAGCGGAAATATTACTTACAGTAACAAGGCTGTTGAGAAGATGATCGATATGGACGGGGTCAGCGATATAACCGGCTTTATGTCCTGTCTTACAGATGAAAAAGAGGATATATCTTCGGGAGAATTTCATGTAAACGGCAGTTACCTTGCTCTTGAAAGAAGTGTTTGCAGCAACAAAAAAGGAAGTGCAATTTCCACTGTTGCTACACTGAATGATGTTACGAAATTCCACGAGCTTGCCGCTGCTGAAAAGAAACTGAGTATTGAGCATGAACGCAACCGTATTGCTCAGGAAATGCATGATTCGGCAGGGCATACTTTTACTATGATCAGTTCACTTGCAAAAATAGCAAACTTTGAACTGAACAAGAATGAGCCCGACATAGGAGCAGTTCTTCGGAGTTTAAACGAGATAGACGGACTGTCAAGAAGCGGCGTAACTCAGCTGAGATGTTCCATCAATAATCTCAGGGAAGATACTTTCATGAATACCGTTACTCAGGCGATACAGACTGTCGTTGACGCTGTAAGAGGTGTTGAGGTGGATTTCTGTACTCAGGGAGACGAAGATGAGAGATATTCTTTCTGTATCCGTGAAATATATGATAACGTCCGTGAGACTATTACTAATGCCATGCGATATTCCGAAGCTTCACGCATTGATATCATAGCTAAATTTACGGGATCTTCAATGGAAGTTTATATTCTCGATAACGGTAAAGGGTGCAGGAATATCAAGGAAAACAATGGCCTGAAAGGTATTCGTCAGCGGACTGAATCTCTCGGCGGCACTGTAAGATTCATGTCCGTGGAGGGCGAAGGATTCAGCACTATAATAAAGATACCCGTTAACAATAATGTTCCTCAGAAAAAGGAGGTATGACCATGATAAAAGTCATTATTGCCGATGATGTTCAGATCCTCAGATCAGGCCTGAAAGCTGTTCTTTCGCAGGACAGCGATATTAAAGTTGTAGGTGAAGCATCCAATGGCAAGGAAGCATATGAACTCTGCATTCGTCTCCACCCCGACGTTGTGCTTATGGATATGCGTATGCCTGACCATGACGGAGGCTACGGCACACGTAAGATAAAAGATAATTTCAGTGACATAAAGGTGCTGGTGCTCACCACTTTCGATGACAAGGAGACTGTGAATAAGGCTATTTCAAGCGGTGCGGACGGCTATATCCTCAAAGAGATGGACAACGACAAGATCATTAATTCCATCAAGGCCGTGGCCGGCGGGATAAATGTTTTCTGTGACAACGTTTTCCGTTCCATTAAGAAGGACGTTGTAGTTCAGCAGGATGCAAAGAACTTCGGACTTACCGAGCGTGAGACTGAATTCATACGTCTCATCTGTGACGGCTGTGATAACAAAGAGATAGCCGCAAAGCTTTTTCTTGCTGAAGGTACGGTCAGAAACGGTATTTCCCGTCTTCTCGAAAAGCTGGAACTAAAAGACAGAACTCAGCTGGCTGTGTTTGCAATAAAAAACAACATTGTTTGAAACCTGACTTCCCTTCTTTGTTCACTTTAACAAAAAATTAACGAATCGTCTATTGATTTCTGTTTTGTATTGTGATAGAATATAAGCGTAGGGATTCTACAAATATATTCTGAAAGGGGGATTCACCGTGGAGGTTCTGTTCTGGGCACTGACTACTCTTGCTTTTATCATTGCAGAGGTCATTACCATTCAGTTGGTATCTATATGGTTTGCGGCCGGTGCATTTATCACTATGATATTTGCTTATTTCAAAAGCCCCGGTTTTGTAGGGGAACTTATAATATTTATAGTGTCTTCCGCCCTGCTGCTTATCATAACTTACCCGCTTCTGAAAAACTGGCGGCACGTAAAGCACGTCGGTACTAATTCAGAACTGGAGATCGGTAAGACAGCTTCTGTGATAGAAACAGTCGATGGCGACAAGGGTACGGGACGAGTTAAATTAAATGGGGTAGACTGGTCTGCTGTATCAGTTGACGGAAATGATATAATTCCTGTCGGAACTATCGTTACTGTCGTCAGAGTGCAGGGAGCTAAACTCTTTGTTACTTCAAAAACTTAAACTCATGAAAATCATTAAGGAGGAATTTTATCATGAATTTTTTATCTGTAATTATACTTGCTGTTATAATTATCATTCTCTTTATTATCGTAAGCTGCGTTAAAGTCGTTCCGCAGGCTCACGTTTTTGTCGTTGAGCGTCTCGGTTCTTTCTACGCACAGTGGGAAACAGGACTTCATATCCTCGTTCCTTTCATTGACAGGATCTCGGGTAAGGTATCACTGAAGGAAAAAGTCGTTGACTTCAAGCCTCAGCCTGTTATCACCAAGGATAATGTTACTATGCAGATTGATACTGTTGTGTTTTATCAGGTTACTGATGCCAAGCAGTACATATACGGCGTTGAAAGACCTCTTGCAGCTATCGAGAACCTTTCAGCTACAACTCTCCGTAATATCATTGGTGAAATGGAACTTGATGCTACTCTTACTTCCCGTGACGTTATCAACACAAAGATCACTTCTATCCTCGATCAGGCTACTGACCCGCTGGGGAATCAAGGTAAACCGTGTCGAGCTGAAAAACATCCTCCCTCCGAGAGAGATACAGGATGCCATGGAAAAGCAGATGAAGGCTGAGCGTGAGCGCCGTGAGAAGATCCTTCAGGCTGAAGGTGACAAGAAGTCTCAGGTGCTTGTTGCAGAAGGTGAAAAGGAATCTCAGATCCTTCGTGCTCAGGCTAAGAAGGAAGCTCAGATCCTTGAAGCTGAGGCTGAAAAGCAGGCAATGATCCTCCGTGCTGACGCTGTAAGAGAGCAGAAGATGCTGGAGGCTGAAGGTGAAGCTAAGGCTATCGAAATGGTTCAGAAGGCTCTGGCTGACAGTATCGTTAAGCTGAACGAAGCTAATCCTAACGAGAGAGTTATCCAGCTCAAGTCACTTGAATCCTTTGCAAAGGCTGCTGACGGCAAGGCTACCAAGATCATCATTCCAAGTGAGATACAGGGTCTCGCAGGTCTTGCAACAGGCTTGAAATCACTGGTTGAGAACGATAATTCAGCTAACTGATTATAACAATAATGCCCTCGGGAAATTCTCCTGAGGGCTTTTGTTTTACCTGCCGCAGAGCAAAATAAAGATCCGAAAACACCATTAAAAAAAATTTGCCGATACTTGTCATTTTTGCTTGCATTTGATAATGATTTGTTGTATAATTAAAAGTGCGTGATATTTTATCGGTAATATTTTTATCCGTTGATTCGGAAATACTATATAAGGCGGTAGTTCAATGGTTTTCTCCAGACTTTTCTTCATTTACATCTTTTTGCCAATTTGTCTTTTGTTCTATGCACTGGCACGTAATGTCAAACAAAAAAACTGGGTACTCATAATTTTCTCGCTGCTCTTTTATGCGTGGGGTGAACCTGTTTATGTGTTCCTCATGATGATAACAGCACTCATTAACTACGGCGCCGGCCGAATGATAGGACGCTATCAGGGTAAGGCAGGAGATACCATCGCTACATATTTTGCTGTTATCTACGATTTTCTCATGCTGGGTATCTTCAAGTACAGCGGATTCATAGTCGAGAACATCAATGCTCTGCTTTCTTCGGACATTCCTGTTCCCGATATCAAGCTCCCTATCGGTATAAGCTTCTACACTTTCCAGACGGTGTCATATATCATCGACTGCCACTGGGAGGACGTAAAACCGCAGAAGAGCTTCAAGAACTTCCTGCTGTATCTGACCCTGTTCCCTCAGCTTGTGGCAGGACCTATCGTTCGTTACAGCACTATCGAAAAAGAGATCGAGGACAGAAAAACTTCTATTACGGATATTTCATACGGACTTAACCGTGTAGCCCTCGGACTTTCAAAGAAGGTCCTGATCGCTAATCAGCTCAGTATAATCGCTGATAACTTTCTCGGCAATATTGAGAGTACTACTGTATTCGGTGCATGGTTCGGTGCGATCGCATACGCTATGCAGATCTACTTTGACTTCTCAGGCTATTCTGACATTGCCATCGGTCTGGGACGTGTTTTCGGATTCCATTTTGATGAGAACTTCAATCATCCGTTCATCTGTAAGGATATCACTGAATTCTGGCAGAGATGGCATATCTCCCTCAGCACATTCTTCAGAGACTATCTCCTCTATGTTCCGATCTTCGGCAAGAGAAGAAAGTACGGCGGACTTTTCCTCGTATGGCTCTGCACTGGTATCTGGCACGGCGCAAGCTGGAACTTTATTCTCTGGGGCGTTTACTATGGCATATTCGTGTTCCTGGAAATGAAGATCGGCAAGAAGAATATGAAGAAGATACCGATCATTATCCGTCAGATATACAACAAGATCGTTATTATCGTTGGCTTCGCAATATTCTACTTTGAGGATCTTGGCAAGCTCGGAAGTTTCTTCAGGACTGCTTTCGGATTCAGCGGAAACGGACTTATCGGTATACAGGACAAGATCTCCTTCATGAATAACATCTATCTGGTGATACTGGCTGTAGTTTGCTGCTTCCCGCTTATCGAATGGGCAAAGAAGCTCACAGACAAGACTTTCTTCACAAAGAGCGTTGCTTCGCTTGTGACTACCGTTTGTTCGGCTGCTCTTCTGCTGCTCACAAGTGTTATGCTGGTCGACGCTACCACAAATCCGTTCCTTTACTTCAGATTCTGATAAATGAGGTCATATAAATGAGTGAAATTAATAAGAATAATTCTTCTCCCGAAAACGGAGAATATGTGGGACGTTATGAAAAGCGTCCCGACAATCCTGCTGCATCAAGCGGAAATCCACGTCCGCTGAAGCCGCTCAAACCGCTAAAAAAGGCAGGTACAACATCATCAGCTTCTCAGACAGAAAAACCTCGTGTCCGTAAACCGGCTGAGAATGCTCAGGTAACAAAGCCTGCACGACCTGCCGGACAGACTGTACGCAGGACTGATGCACCGGTCGGTAAGAAAAAGAAGAAGTCAGCCGCTGAAAAGGAAGCTGCACGTCAGAGAGCAATAAAGAGAAAGCAGGAGAAGCGTGAGCGCAGACACAACAAGATCACCCGTGGTATCGCCTGGGTGAATGTGGCTGCTGTAGGAGGACTTCTTGCATTCGGGTCGGTTTATATGCTCTTCTTCAAGCATGAAACTATCTCTCAGGATGAGAACCGCTATCTTGCAAAATTCCCTGAATTTACTGCTGAATCCTACTTCAAAGGCGAATATACCGAGGGCATCGCTGACTACTATGACGATACTGTCCCGAACAGAGATACTTTTAAAAAGATTATCACCAATTACATCACTCCTCTTAAAGGACGTAAATTCGGCGATGATGAAGTTGAGCTCCATGGTATCGCATTTGAGAAAAAAGATACTCAGACTACAACTGCCGCAGTTACTACAACTTCCGGCACCGGTACTGCTGTAGAAACTACAGCTGCTGAGACTACTACAACTCTCCCCTCAGCTGTTGATCCTGCTGTAGACGGCGAAATGGCTAACAATATCCTCATTGCAAATAATCGTGGTATCATGATCTACGGCGGTGCATGGGGAAATGAAAAGGAATACGCTGAATATGTAAACGAGTATAAGGAAGCTCTGCCTAAGGTGAACGTTTACTCCCTTGTTGCTCCTACTGCTTGTTCTTTCTATACTCCCGAAAACTATAAGGACCTCTTTGAGAGCGAAAAGAAAGATATTGACAGCATCAAGCGTTCACTGAAAAATGTTACTGCTGTTGACGCATATACTCCCCTTCTCGCTCACAAGAATGAGGATATATACTCACGTACAGACCACCACTGGCAGCCTCTTGGTGCTTATTATGCCGCTGAAGCTTTCGCTGAAGCCGCAGGTGTGGATTTTGATCCTATCGACAAGTACCAGAAGGTCACACTTTACGGTTTTGTAGGTACTCTCTACGGCTATACACAGAGTGCAGCTCTGCTGAATAATCCTGAAAAGTTCATATATTATAAGCCGAAGAATACGCTTAAAGTTACCCAGTATGATTCTTATTTCCAGAATCCCACTGAAGTCGAGCTTTTCCTCAAGCCTACTACTCTTGATACTTCAAGCTATTATATGGTATTCGGTTCTGATGAAAGAATTGCCCATGTGAATAATCCATCATGCAAGAATGGCAGAAATCTTGTTATTTTCAAGGACAGCTACGGAAATGCTCTGCTCCCTGTTCTTGCGAATTCATTCGAGAATATCTATATGTGCGATATCAGATATTTCAATATCAATCCTGTGGATTTTGCCAAGGAAGTAAAGTGTACCGATATGCTGTTTGCTATGTGTACTTATTCAGCTGTTGGTCCGAACAGGGATTATATCTATAATAATCTCCACTATTGAGGTGTTTATTATGAACGAGAATAACGAAAAAGACAACGAAAAAGAAGTAAATCCTGGCTATACCGATCTTTCAGAAAAAAGTGAGGATAGTTCTGTACCGCTTAATTTTGACTATTACAAAAAGACTGATTATTCATCTGTAATGAGAACTATTGTTATCGCCGGCGTTTCCGTGCTGGCAATAATTTGTGCCGCAGCGGCTATCAGGACTGTCGATAAAAGAAAAAGCGCTGATATTCAGTTAACTACTGAACCCTTCAACAAAAATGCTTATCCTGATAGTCCCTATGCGGATGATCTGACTGTTACGGAAAAAAGTTATACTGACGACGGACTCAGCTACACTCTGTATGAGCACCACGCCCGTATAACCGAATATAAGGATATCTTCATGCCGATCGATTTCACTATCCCTGATCAAATCAAGGGCCTTCCCGTCACTGAGATAGATTATTATGTATTCTCGTACTGCAAGCTGAAATCTCTTACTGTAACAAATCCCGAATGTATTTTCTTTGACGGAGATGATGATCTCTCGCCTGTTGCTGTGGATACTGAGATAATCGCTCCCGAAGGTTCCGATGCTCAGAGAGTTGCAGAAAAGTACGGCAATAAATTCACTGCTAAGTAAAAGACAAAGAAAGGAGCAATTATGAAAGAACTTGAATTTCCATTTGACAGTAAACTACTCCTGAGAAAAAGAAAGGGACTGAAAAAACAGCTGCTGGCTGACGGAACTGCAAGGATTCACAAGAAAATTGCTGTTCTCGGCGGTTCTACTACTAATGACATCATTTCAATGATGGAGCTTTTCCTCCTGAATAACGGCATTGAACCTGAGTTCTATCAGTCCGAATACAATAAATTCTATGAGGACGCTGTTTTCGGTAATCCGGAACTTGACAGCTTCTCTCCCGATATCATATTCATCCATACTACTTCAAGGAATCTTACTCTGCTCCCTGAAAGCCCTGCTGAATCTCCTGAGGATATACAGGCAAAGCTGGAGGATCAGTTCGGTATCTTTAAGCAGATATGGGTGTCTCTTATGGAGAAATTCTCATGCCCGATAATCCAGAATAACTTTGAGCTTCCTCTTTTCAGAAGAACAGGCAGCTACGACGGCTGGGGATACAGCGGTACTGCTGCTTTCATTAACCGTCTGAATGTGATGTTCTCGGATAACGCAAGAAACAATAACGGCTTCTACATTAATGATATCAACTACCTCTCCTCTGTTCTCGGCCTTACAGAATGGCATGATCCGGAGGCTTGGTATCTCTATAAACACGCTGTCAGAATGAGCTGTATCCCAGATCTCGCTTTCAGTGTTGCTTCCATTATCAAGTCCGTTTACGGTAAGAACAAGAAGGTCATCGACCTTGATATGGACAATACACTCTGGGGCGGCGTAATTGGTGATGACGGTCAGGAAGGCATAGAGATAGGCCCTGAGACTGCTGTCGGACAGTCATTCAGCGAGTTCCAGCAGTTCCTGAAAGGATACAAGAATTATGGTGTGCTTCTTGCGGTATGCTCCAAGAATGATGAAGAAAATGCTCTTCTCGGACTGGAACACCCAAGCAGTGTTCTCCGCAAGGATGACTTTGTCTCTATTAAAGCTAACTGGGATCCCAAGGACAGAAATATTGCCGATTCTGCAAGCGAACTGAATCTTGGTATCGACAGCTTTGTTTTCGTGGATGATAACCCTGCTGAGATAGCCATTGTAAATGGTCAGCTCCCGCAGATCAGCACTGTAGAGCTTACTTCCGTGGATCAGGCTATGTACTGTCTAAGCAGAGGCGGATACTTCGAGGTCACTTCCGTTTCTGCTGATGATCTGAAACGTTCGGAGATGTACGCTGCTAATGCTCAGCGTGCCGCACAGCAGAAAAGCTTCGGCAGCTACACGGACTACCTTCTCAGCCTGGAAATGAACGCTGCAATAACTGATTTTCTTCCGGTTTATCGTCAGAGAATAACTCAGCTCACTAATAAGAGCAATCAGTTCAACTGCACTACAAGGCGATTTACCGAAAGCGAGATCGAAGAGATCAGCAATAATGACAGCTATATCAGACTCTGCGGTCAGCTCTCGGACAAATTCGGCGATAATGGCATAGTTTCTGTAGTTATCGGAAACATCAAAGGCGATCAGCTGGATATCGACCTGTGGCTCATGAGCTGCCGTGTTCTCAAGAGAGACATGGAACTTGCTATGCTGGACGAACTCGTTCGTCAGGCTAAAGAGCGTGGAGTTACCCGCATAAATGGTTATTATTACAAGACCGCCAAAAATAATATGGTATCTGAGCTTTACGGTTCATTCGGTTTCGAGCTGGATGAAAAGAGTGAAAACGGTGATTCCGTATGGCATCTGGATATAAACACATACACAAACAAAAACCATGTGATCAAAGTAAAGGAGAATTGCAATGAATAAGAATGATGTAATCGCAAGACTTAACGAAGTTTTCAGAGATGTTTTCGGTGATGACTCCATCAGCGTAAACGCTTCAACTACTGCTGCTGATATTGAAGACTGGGACAGTATCGAGCATATCAATCTGATGGAAGCTGTTGAACAGGAATTCGGTCTCCGCTTCAAGATGCGTGAAGTATCAGGCATGAAAAATGTTGGCGAAATGATCGACATTATCTGCGATAGAGGCACAAAGTAATGTCAAAAAAGGTGAAGAAGTTTCTCATTTTTGCCTTTGTTCTCGCTGTCTTTATCCTCGTGGTTTACGTATGGGGATATCTTCTGAAACCCGTCAGATATGACATAAGTACTGATAAACTGAAGAAGGAACTGAAGATCGTTTTTATATCAGATCTTCACAACTGCTTCTTCGGAGGTACCGATCAATCGGGCTTATGGGAGGCTATTACTGCCTCCGGGCCCGATATTGTTATTTTCGGAGGGGATGTTATAGACGCATGGAGCGGCACGGAATATGCTCTTGACATTATGAAAAGAGTTCACGATAATTATCCCTGCGCCTATGCTCCGGGTAATCATGAGGATATGCGTTCTGATAAGAAGGAATTTTTCAGCGATGTGGAAGCTCTCGGTATTGATGTGCTTCTCGGCAAATGCAAAGAGATCGATGTGAATGGCGAAAAAGTCAGAATATACGGCGCTCTTGACAGTCTTGCCTATGGCAGCCATGCTGCTCAGCTTGAGGAATGCTATGAGGATCTTGACGAGAATTACTATAACATTCTTCTCGCTCATCAGCCCGAACAGATAGATGAACTTCTCGGTGACAAAAGCAAAAGTTTTGATCTCATACTTTCCGGTCACGCTCACGGCGGTCAGTGGCGTATCCCTCATATCCTCGATCAGGGCCTTTATGCTCCGGATCAGGGCTTATTCCCAGATTATACAACAGGTATGTATACCTACGGAGATACTGTTCATATCATCAGCCGTGGACTTGCCAAGCCTCCCCGTATGATCTTCATCCCCCGTATCTTCAACAGGCCTGAACTGTCAGTCATTTATGTTCACGGGAACGATTGATGATAAAGGATGAAAATTCTTTGAAAGTACAGAAAAGTACTTGTTTTTTATCGCTTTTGATGTTATAATAGTATAGTCTAAGCAATTTATATAGAGAGGATATTTGCTTTTGTATGGAAAAAGAAAAAAATTTTTCTGATGAGCGCAGCGAGGATATAATCTTCGGAAGAAATCCCGTTATCGAAGCGCTTAAATCGGACGCAAATCTTGATTGTATATATATATGCGGCAGCGGCGGAAGTCTGAATCTCATCCGTAAGCTTGCCAAAGATAAAGGCGTAGTCATAAAGGATGCCCAGGAGAAAAAGCTGTCTCAGCTTTCCGGCGGTGCTTCCCATCAGGGAGTTGCTGCTGTGGGCGCCTGCGGCGAATATGTATCAGTTGAGGATATTCTCGCTGTTTCAAGAAATAAAGGCACTAAACCTTTCATTATCATATGCGATGAAATAGAAGATCCCCATAACCTTGGCGCTATCATACGTACAGCCGAAACTTCGGGCGCTGACGGTATCATTATACCTAAGCGCAGAAGTGCTTCACTTAATGCTACTGTTTTCAAGACTTCGGCAGGTGCGGCTAATTATGTTCCTGTGGCAAGAGTTTCGAACCTTGCTTCATGCATTGATATGCTCAAGGAAAACGGTGTGTGGATCTACGGCACTGACGCTTCGGGAACTGAGTATACTCAGACCGATTTTACGGGAAGCTGTGCGCTTGTCATCGGCTCGGAAGGCTTCGGTATCAGCAAGCTTATCCAGAAAAAATGTGATTTTATGATAAAGCTTCCCATGCTTGGAAAAATCAATTCATTAAATGCTTCTGTTGCGGCTGGTATCTTTATGTATGAGATACTCCGCCAGCGCAGCAATAATTCATAAGGAGAAAAATATGCCGGAAAAGAAACCATCTCTTGAGGAAATACTGGATGAATACACTCCCGATTCCTCAAATGTTAGCGTCGGCCGTGTGGATGCGCAGAAGATCCTGAATTCTACTGTGAATCTCCCCGACCTGTCAAAGATGGCTGAGTCTGCACAGAAAAATAAAGGTATAATCTCGCAGGACAAAAAAGTGACTATGGTCGATTCGGATGCTGTGGGCGAGATAAGATCAGTCCCGCAAGGCAAACCGCTTAAACCTCTGGACCATGACAGTCCCCATTCGGCTCACAATGAAGCACCGCAGATCAGGCGTATGTCGGATTCCACACGTGCCAAGGAAGCTGAAAGCTCCAAGAGAAAAAAGAAAAAGCGCTGGGGGCAGAAAAATGATTATACCTATGACAGAGAAACTCCTGACGGCGAGTATATGTATACTCCCCCTTCGTTTAAAAAGAAGAAGAAAACCCGTGCCGCTATTTTAGCGGAGCTTGATAATCCCGAGGGGAAGAAACAGATCACGGATATCGTCCCGTCACCTACTGCCATGATCGCAGCAGGACTCGATCCGAAAAAGCCTCTCGGTGCTTATACAGATCAGGAACTTTCAGAAATAGCTAAAACTCAGACGCTTAACACCTCTGTTAACATTGACATTGACAGTGAAGACGAATTTGCAGCCGCTAAGACTCACAAAAAACGTACAAAGCGTATCGTTGATTTCAACTACTATGGTGATGTTGAAGATGTCGGACGTGACATTTACGACCTGAGAAGCATTATTACTTCAAGGGTGTTCATACTCGCTGTGACCGCTTTCATGAGCATTTACATCACTCTCTGCGATCAGTTCCATCTGCCTATAGCGCAGATACTCACCGCAAAGAATATGAGGATATATCTGCTTGTTCATTTTATTCTCGGTCTCATATCCATGTTTTCATCATGGCCTGTAATGACCAACGGTCTGAAGAAACTGTTTACCTTCAAGGCTGACGGCGACTCTATGTCCGCTGCAACGGTCATTACCTGTATGGTTGCCATGATCCCCGGATTTATCGCTCCCGATCTTATCGGAAGAGAGAATATCCACATTTATATGCCCGTAGGTATCCTTTCACTTTTCTTCAATGCATGGGGCAAACACCTTATAATGCGAAGAGCTGCAAGGAATTTCAAATTCGTGTCAAAGAATTTCGACAGACACGGTGTTACCTACGTTATGGATGAGGAGCGTGCTGAAAGGATAACCCGAGGTACTCTCGGTGACTTCCCTATCCTTGCTTCAATGAGAAAGACCGACTTTCTCACCGACTTCCTGAGATATACATATTCATCTGATATGACCGATCAGTTCTGCCGTACAGCTGCTCCGATCGTACTGTTTGTATCATTTGTTATCTCTATGTTCCTTGTGTATTTCTGCAAAGGCACTTACCTTTCGCTTGAATCGCTGGGCTTCGGTTTCTCTATATTCAGTATGATCGTCTGTGCGGCATCCTGTGTTTCCGTTCCGCTGGTATGCAATATACCTCTGGAGGATGCTTCAAGGAATGTATTGCAGAATAATGGCATAATGCTTGGATATCAGAGTGTGGATGATTTCTATGATACAAACTCCATCCTCGTTGATGCTGAAACACTTTTCCCTAAAGGCACTGTCCGTCTTGACGGGATCAAGGTATTCTCCAATACCAAACTTGATGAAGCCCTTCTGGAAGCTGCAAGCCTGACAAGGCACGGTGGAAGCATCATGTCCCAGCTTTTCGATGACGTCGTCGATGAGGGAAAAACAACTCCCTACAGGATTGAAAATTACTCGTATGAGGAAGGCAAGGGAATGTGCGGCTGGATCAGCAATAAGCGTATCCTTTTCGGAAACCGTGAACTCATGACCAGTCACAATATCGAGGGACTGCCAACTAAGTCAAAGGAAGCTGAATTCAGCATCGGCAGAAAGGAAGTCCTCTACTTATCCATCTCAGGAAATCTTGCTGCTATGTTCGTAGTCGAACTGGTAGCTGACAGATATGTCAAGAAATGGGCAAAGAGACTCTGCAAGAATAAGATATGCTTATTTATAAAGAGTATCGACCCGTGTATCACCGAAAAGAGACTTTATCACCTTTTTGATATCCCTGAGAGTATGTCAAGAGTACTGCCTGAGAAGCTGCACGATGACTTCAATGAAGAAACAAAGAGAGCTGTGCGTCTCAGTGCTTCAATGGCTACAACAGGTAAATTCGCTTCACTGGCTGAGCTTATAATCGGTACTAAAAATGTACATTTCTCGGCTATTATCGGATTAATACTCCAGACAGCATCTATACTTCTTGCATTTGTGCTGAGTATGGCTCTGATAATGTCAAAGGCATTTCAGTCCTCAAGCTACATTTATCTTACAGCAACAGCGATAACGGTGTATAATCTCCTCTGGACTCTTATAACATACATCGCTGTTAAAATAAAAAAATCATAATTATCTGCGATAGCAGTGCACAGAACAAAAGACCTGCATTCGGTGAGATCCGTTTGCAGGTTTTCCATTAGAAATAAGACAACAGAAAGGAATTATTATGCAGGAGAGAAATAATTCAGATAACGAAGATACAATGCTTCTTCCTGATGATATGGACAACTACACCACTCAGCATCCGGCAAATGATCTGCCTCCGCTGAAAAGAAAACGTCCTGTCAGACCACAGCAATACAATGGCCGTCAGCAGAATTACAGTCAGCAGCAGTACAGCCGTTCACAGCAGAATTATGGTCAGCAGCAGTACAGCCGCCCACAGCAGAACTACGGTCAGCAGCAGTACAGCCGCCCACAACAGAATTACGGTCAGCAGCAGTACAGCCGTCCGCAGCAGAATTACAGTCAGCAGCGGCCTCAGTCGTCGCAGCCGAATTATCATTATTATGATGACAGAAACTATGATGAGCGTCAGAGATACGACTACCGCAGTGAAGTTCCACGTCCTGCCGCTCAGCCGCAGAGAAAGCAATCGTACAGTTCGCCGAAAAAGACCTCAAAGAGACATCATCATAATCCCGTTGGCAGAATCATAAAGAGGATATTCTGGTCAGTATTTTCGGTATTTCTTGTGATATTTGCCCTTTACTCATGCACATCGCTGAGCCTTATCAGCAAGGTGGATAAACAGGAATCCGCTTCACATTATCATCCGGTAGGCGTATTGAACGAATCCTACGTAAGGAGCATTCTTGTTCTCGGAACTGATAATCGTGGTTCTGATGAGGTCGGTCGTTCCGACTCAATGATACTTGTATCGATGAATACAAGAACTCACGAATTCATCATGACTTCATTTATGCGTGACTGCTACGTTGAGATCCCCGGCTATGGCTGGAACAAGCTGAATGCGGCCTATGCTTTCGGCGGTCCTGATCTTCTTATGGAGACTATCGAGAATAATTTCCACGTCCGCATTGATGACTATGTAGGCATCGACTTCCTTTCATTTGCATCTATCGTCGATTCAGTCGGCGGTCTTGATATGGATGTTTCGGATGAAGAAGCAAATGAGATCAACATTATTCTTCAGGCTGAACTGAATGAGCTTATGGGTGATGACAGATATGCTGATCTTCTTGAAGGCGGCGGATTCCTCCATCTCAATGGCAAACAGGCTCTTGCTTATTCAAGAATACGTAATGTCGGCAACAGTGACTTTGAAAGAACAAGCAGACAGCGTCGTGTTATCGAGCTCATAATGAATAAGATAAAGACTTTCCGTCCGAGTATTTTCACCAACATTGCCACACGTGTCATTCCGGATGTTTCTACGAATATGTCCACTTTTGAGATGTATCTCTATTCTCTCAGACTTCCATTTGTGCTCGGATATGAGAGGAAACAGATTCAGGTGCCTTATGACGGAACGTTCTGGAGCGAAGATGTATGGATCGGAGAGGATTGTCTGAATGTTCTGCAAGTAGATTTTGAGCAGAATTATAATATGCTCAAAAATGATGTTTTCGGAACAATGAGAAGTGTTCCTGTTCCTGAAGATGTCCCCCAAGAAGAAGTATACTATGAGGATCAGGGATATTGATCCTCATAAAAACAAATCCCCGAAGCGATGCGATATCACTTCGGGGATTATTTATATTCTTTGATTATGCTTCAAGAAGCTTTTCTGCTGCTGCGATCTTTACGCAGATAGTGAACAGCTCCATTGCCTTTGCGAGGTCATCTATCGGAGGGTATGTAGGAGCAAGACGGATATTCTTATCCTCCGGGTCCTTGCCGTAAGGGAAAGTTGCACCTGCGCCTGTAAGTGTTACGCCGGCGTCAGCACAAAGCTGAACTATTCTCTTGGCACAGCCGTTTGGAGCATTGAAAGATACGAAGTAGCCGCCCTTTGGTTCAGTCCATGAACCGATGCCGAGAGGTGCTATTTCTGCCTTCAGTTTATCACATACCAGCTGGAACTTTGGAGCGATGATAGCCATGTGCTTCTTCATGTGCTCAAGCATATTCTCGAATGTGCCGAAATACTTGACATGACGGAACTGGTTCATCTTATCGTAGCTGATGATACTGATGCCGAGGTACTTCTTCAGATCATCGATATTAGCCTTGCTTCCGCCCATTACAGCAACACCTGCACCCGGGAAAGTTATCTTTGAAGTTGAACCGAAGATGTAAACGATATCCTCGTTGCCGGCTTTCTTGGCTTCGTCAAGGATGTTAAGGATATATTTGGGTGAATCTGTAAGGTGATGGATACAGTAAGCGTTATCCCAGAAAATACGGAAATCCTTAGCCTTTGGTTTAAGTGCGGCAAAACGCTTGACTGTTTCGTCACTGTATATGATACCGTCGGGGTTTGAGTACTGAGGTACACACCAGATACCCTTTATTGACTCGTCTTCTGCTACAAGCTTCTCGATCATGTCCATATCAGGGCCTGTTGAAGTCATAGGAACATTGATCATTTCTACTCCGAAGAACTCAGTAACCTTGAAGTGTCTGTCATATCCGGGAACAGGACAGAGGAACTTGATCTTGTCACACTGTGACCATGGCTTGCCGCCGAGTACGCCCTTATTGAATGCAGTCTGAACAGCAAAGAACATAGCATTAAGGCTTGAGTTGCCGAAAATGATTATCTCGTCTTCCTTGACACCTATCATATCAGAAAACAGCTTCTTAGCCTCCGGTATACCGTCGAGAAGGCCATAGTTACGGACATCAGAACCGCAGCTGCTCATAAACTGGCCGTCATCGAAAACCTTGAGCATATCCACGCTGAGGTCTAACTGCTCTTTGCACGGGTTACCTCTTGCCATATTCAGACAGAGCCCCTGAGCTTTGAAATCATCGTAAAGCTTAACGTTTTCGTTCTTGAAACTCATAAGCTCTTCTTTAGACATTTCTGATAAATACATTATTCGGAACACACCTTTCAGAATTTATGTTTCATGTTTCTCATATACAGACAACCTCTGAAGATGCGTTTTACATTCAGGCAAAACATATCTTTAGAAGCCGCCTATAATCCACATAAAAGTATACCATAGCACGGCAATATTTTCAAGAGACAAAACCACAAATATTACAGCAATAAACGCTGTTTTTTTGTTGTTTTCGGCACGAAAACATCTGTCTTCCTGGTGCGGATGAAAATTGCATAATTATTTCGTTTCTGAGAAATTATTTATTTTTTATGTTTTTATCGGTAATTTAGTAAATTTTCGCTTGATACTATTGACAAAACGGTTGCTTTTTTGTATAATAAATATAGATATATAATTAGGGGATGGGAAATAATTGCTTCAATGGAGGTTTCGTTATGAAAAAATTATTCTCATCGACATTATCATTACTGACAGCTGTGGCCATTATTCCTTCAAATGCCGCTATTTCAGCGTATGCGGATGCTATTGATATGATCCCTGTTGACGCAGAGATTACAGAGGAGATCTGTATAGGAGATCTTGCGAATCTGGAATTATCATATCCTGATTTACCTGATGTTGCGTCCAATTTTGCGGATGGCACATATAATTATTCGCAGTTTCTCGATGATAACAACAAACTTGTCTATAATGCTTTGAAGCCGCTGGTGTCTGAGCCGTCATTGACTCCCATAACAGTCAAGCTAAAAAATCCGGTAAGTATTACCTTGTCTACTCTTCCCTCTTCTCCTGATATTTCCGAAGAAGAGCTTGAGGCATATCAGAACGCTTTGTTCGGCAGCTGCAAGCCCGGCATAGACTCTCTGACTTTCGATTACCCCGAGCTCTGCTGGCTTGATGTGACAAAGATAGCCGTCAGACCCGGAAACGATACTTATATTTCAAGAAGCGCCCGTAAAGGTACGTATACAATTAAAATATATTCTGTCGTTGTCACTCCTGATTATTACGACGGATTCTCGGATTTTGATGTTATTGATGATTACCTTAGCGAACTTTATGAGGTCGTTGATGATTTTAAGATCGAAGGCGATACACGATATGAACAGATCAAGAGCATTCATGATCAGATCGCTCTGAATACTTTTTATGACCTTGAAGCTAAATTCAGAGGTTCTGCATTAGGCGCTCTCGTTGAGCCGGGCGTTGTCTGTGAAGGTTATGCCAAGGCATTCAAGATTATTTGTGATTCTGTGAATATTCCTTGTGTTGTTGTTTTCGGAAATTATGATCCGCTGGAAGATGCTGCACATATGTGGAATTATCTCCAGATGGATGATGGAAAATGGTACGCTATCGATGTTACATGGGATGATCTTGATGGTGAAAATGGTCAGGAGATAAAATATGATTATTTCATCAGAGGCTCGAAGCGTTTTAATACCAACCATACGGCTGAGTCTGATTACAATATCACATATCTTACCTATCCTGAGATATCTGAAAGCGATTATAAGTTCACTCCGTCAGTGACTACTACCACTTCTGCCGCAACTACGACCACTACTGTTACAACTACTGAACCTGAGACAACTACATTAACTACTTCTTCTGATGCAGCTTCAACCGAGATAGTAACTACTACGACGTCAAAGGCTGCAACAACTACTACTGAGGCAACTACTACGACGTCCAAACCTACTAACACCACCACTAAGGCAACGACTACAACGTCCAAGCCTACAACAACCACCACTAAGGCAACGACTACGACGTCTATGACAACAACCACCACCACTAAGGCAACGACTACAACGTCCAAGCCTACAACAACCACCACTAAGGCAACGACTACGACGTCTATGACAACAACAACCACCACTAAGGCAACGACTACGACGTCCAAGGCTACAACAACTACCACTCAGGCAACGACTACAACCACTAAGGTTCCTGAGCCGCTTATTGGTGATCTGAACTGCGACGGTGAGGTGAATGTGGCTGATCTGGTGTATTGTGCAAATACTGTTCTTGGAAAGATAGATCCCGTACATTCGTGTGATGCTAATAACGACAAGCAGACCGATGTCTTCGATGTTATCTTTATGAGAAAGCTTGTTATCAAACTAAGTGAATAATATTAATTTACAGGCAGGCGCTTTTATTCGCCTGCCTGTTATATTTTACGGACGATAGTGCGGCTATTGATTAGTCATTTTTATCACAAAGTTTGTGAAATTCATAACGCACTTTGTTAAAGAATTATCTTTACAATTCGGACTCCTTATGCTATAATTAATGTTAGCAAATTCTAATTAAAGGAAATCTCTTTATGAAAAAATATATCGATCTCTTTCTGAGAGCTTTTATAACGGGTACATTGATAGCGGTTGGAGGAATCGCCTATCTGTCTTGTGATAATAAATACATCGGTGCTTTTCTTTTCGGTACAGGCCTGTTTGTGATACTGAATTTCAACCTTGCCTTGTTTACAGGAAAAGTGGGGTATGCTGTAGAGAATAAGCCGAAATATCTGTTTGATCTTCTGATTATCTGGCTTGGCAATTTTGCGGGAACTGTAATCTCTGCGATTCTTGTGCTGTGTACGAGGATCTCGGGGATTAGTGAGAAGGCCGCTGCTCTTTGTGAGACAAAAACCAACGACTCCCCTGTCAGTATTCTGATTCTGGCGTTTTTCTGTGGAATGCTGATGTTTATTGCAGCTGATGGCTACAAGATCATTTCCAATAGTGTCGGAAAGGCTCTTACTATTTTTCTCCCGGTTGTTGTATTCATATTGAGCGGATTTGAGCATTGTATTGCTAATATGTTCTATTTTTCACTCGCTGAAGCGTGGACAGCGAGATCGTTCGGTTATCTGATTATTATGTCACTTGGTAATGCTTTAGGAGGAATTTTTATCCCGACAATGCGTAAAGGCTTTATTAAATAAAAAAGGCTGCTGTGATCTACAGCAGCCTTTGGCTTTTTTAGTTGTCGCTTGGTCTTGTACCAACCTGTGCAACGCCATCAGAAATATCGAGAAATTCGCCGGCAGGCTCAACTTCAACAACTTCCATAGCGTTCTTGTCGTAGTAGAACCATACAAGAATTGCAGCAAGACCCGGGTTATCTTTAAGGTTAAGGTAATAATCTATCGTATCGCCAGGCTTACAAGCAACGTTATCACCGTATGCAACAAAGCCGTTTTCAGATGAAACATCCATTGGTTCAATGCTGCCACTGCCTACACGGATCGTACCCTGTGCTACCTTGTCGGGGTGAACGGATACACCTGCTACACTTGAGAAATCAGGATTGAATCTTATAGGATAATCTTTCTCAGGGATACCTTCCTTGATCTTGAACTGGATCCTGATGAACTGATCATTGAATACATAGTTCTCATCCTTTGAAATATCGATCCAGAGGCAGTACATACTGTCTATACTGCTCTTATAATCGCTGTTACCTGAATTATTGCTATTGTTGTTATTATTGTTATTATTGCTGTTGCCATTGTTTGCAGCAGTAGCAATATAGGTTTCTGTCACCTTCTGACCTTCAGCATCGGTAACTGCCTTACCCTTGGTATCAGTAACTGTGACTGTGCCTATAGCTGTTGTAGCCTTTGCATTAGCGTTAGCAGCTGTTGTTGTATCATCATCAGTCGGAGCATTAGGATCGTTGATTGCCAGATCATCAGCACTTCCTGTCTGGAAAGGTGTGATAACTACATTTCCCTCTTCGTTCTCAACGTGATCCAAATTATCGTCAACTGACTCGGCAGATGAACTGCTTGATGCTGAGCCGCCTTTTCCTACGGAGTCGCTGCTGCATCCAGCAACAGAAGTTAATGCCATAGAAGCTATGATCGCAACGGCGATCAGTCTTTTTCTGATATTCTTCATTATTTCGTGTCCTTTCATTATGTAATTAACTAACATCACATACGGAGCAGTGTCCCCCGTTTTCATTTATTATTATACACAAAACCAAAAACTTTGTCAAGGCTTGATAGAAATTCTAATCAATCATTCCGAAAAGCGACACGATTCTATCATTCACATTTCACTCTTCCATCATCTTTAATGATAATAATGATAAACCTTGGTGATGTACCAGAATTTATTTGTATATTATTCAGAAAAACAGAATCATTTTGGATCGCCTTTTAGTTATAATAAAAATTTTATTATTTCTTATTGATTTTTTCATCCGTTTATGTTATAATAGATAAGCAAAATAATGCAGTGGTATCGAAGTGGTCATAACGGACATGACTCGAAACATAGTCGTTTCTGAGCTTGCCGCACTTTGATTTATCCCTGTTCTGCGTGGCTTCGGCGGTGTTCGCAGTTGTGTTTGCAATTGGCTTTCTCGCAGTTTTCTCGCAGTTTTATAGTTAAATTAAATACGCAGTGGTATCGAAGTGGTCATAACGGACATGACTCGAAATCATGATGCCCCTTGAGGGACGTGGGTTCGAATCCCACCCACTGCGCCAAATGATAAATCCCGATATACAGCAGATTTTTAATTTTACTGCCGATATATCGGGATTTTTTCTTGTTCCGATTCACAAAATTTTGTGAATAAGAATCAAAGATTTTTGAAGTAAAAACAGTATTTTTTTTTTAAAACTTCACACGAAACTTCACACGATTTTATATTTCTCTCAGCTTTGCCATCATGCCGTTATAAATTCTCGGCAGAGTCGTTTGCAGCGTATCCATAGTTTCGTTAATCACTGCAAGTACACAATCGAGGTCCTTGCCTTCAATAGTCTGCATGAATTCAGAGTTAGCATCGGAAATCTTTACGACTTCCTTGACCTGCTCCGTTTCAACAGATTCCACTCTTACAGCTTCGACAACGTCTATTACTTCAACAGGGCGCTCCTTCGGAGTCTTGATGTGATCTCTTACAATATAAAGCCATGCGAGCTTCTGCGCTGTCGCATAGTCTATCTGCTTGCACTCCAGCTCAGCTATTTCCTGCTCTATGATCTCAGAATTTGTCATTATATCACTTCCTTTATCTTGGCCTTGTACTTAGCGTGCAGCTCGTTCTGGATCTCAGCTATGAATGTCATGTCATAGTCGGTCGATTCGAGCTTGATGTGCATGCGCTCTGCCTTCTTCAGCTCCTTGGCGTTATCTCTGATCAGGTCACGCAGGAACTCACCTGCAACGATGTCACCCTGCTGCTCAGCTTCGATGCACATCTCAGCAAGTATGGTGCCAGTCTCACGCTCCCAGTCGATCCATTCTCTGAAACCCGACTCAACTGCATTTCGCTTTGTGATCTTATCGACTGCCTGCCTTGTGGTCTTGTACCATGCCTCAGGAATCACAGACGAGCTGTCGACCTTGCTGTCAGGTACGAGCTTGCTGTATCTGTTGATGTAGAACTTCTGGATCTTCCTGTGCTGCAGAGTCTCATCAAGATAATGATAGTCATGGCAGCGCTTGAAGCCATGCAGGCCCAGGAAATCATAATAGTTAGCCATCTGCTCATGAATCATCATGCCTCTTATGCTGTGTGCCGATAATCGGCTGAAAATCTCTTCTATAGTCATGTTTTCACCTTCTTATATAAAAATAAGGCAGGGGAAAGCCCCTGCCCCTTAGGCATTTATTAGCCTGCTGCTGTTGCTGCCGGCTGGAGCGGTGGGAAGTATCCACCGTTGAAGGTCCACGCATTAGGGAACTTCATCATGCCTGCTGTAGCTGCCTGGAGCTGCAGAGCATTGATCTGAGACTGCATATCAGCCATGCGGTTGCCTACGATAGCATCAAGCACCTTCTGGACCTGAGCTGTGGTGTTCGCATTGATTGCTGCAGTATTCACTGCTCCGTCATAGCGTACCTGGTCGGTAGCTCTGAGGATGTTGCAGCAGCACTCCTGCTGCTTACCGCCGAGAGCTGTAAGAGCCGTCTCAACGTTGCCGAACTCTCTGATCAGGGCAGCATTGCCGTCCTTGATAGCGTTGATAGTGTTCTGAGCGTTTGAAGTGTCTGCAGCTATTGTCTGAGCTGTGCCATTTGTTACTGCTGCAAGGATATCTCTTGTCTGTGCCTGCAGGTTCTGGTTGTCAAATCCACGCTGTACATCATTCTGTGTAGCCATGCCGGTTGCGACAGCTGCGCCTGCAGCGTTACCGCCGAGACCGAAGCCTCCGAATCCGCCGCCGAACATAGCAGCAATTACAGCGAGATAGATAAGGCCTTCAAAGCCACCAGCAAAACCGCCGAAGCCGTTGCTACCACTTAAGAGAGCAACATCGGAAGCACTGAGAGAACCGTTTTCCATTATGCTCCTGAGTATCAATAAGTGCCAGATCGTCGCTGATCTTATCAATATAGCTCTTGGCCTGCTCCTTCAGGCTCTTCATGGTAGCTGAAAGTGTAACATTGATGTTGGCCTGCTCGAAGGTCAGAAAGTCAATTCCTGCGCTCTCCAGGTATTCATTGAAGTATTCTTTCACTTCGTCGGCCTTCTTCTGCTTGAGCTCCTTCTCGACTCCTTCTATCTTTGCTTTCAGCTCTGCATCGGCCTTCTTGTAGGTATCTGATACGCAGTCCTTGTATACAGCCTCGAATTTCTCATAAGGTGTCATGACTGCGGTCTTGACTTCCTTGCGCTTCTCCTCCCACTGCTTGAACTCACTGTTGAGCTCAGCTCTGGCCTTCTTGACTTCCTTGACTGTTTCGTCAGTGCAGACAAGTGAAGTCGCTGTCTGTACTCTCTGGATCACGGTCTCCTTGACCTGTGCGAGCTGCTCCACGATTACAGGGAGCTGCTTTACTACGATGATTTCATTGCTCATGATTATTTCCTCCTTGTTGTTTCTATAGCTGCTTCCGGGCATATTTCGAGAAGATCCTCACGGATAACAGCTGATTTATAATTTATATTATCATCTTTGTACTTGCCAAGCAGCGTTCTCACATGGCGCTCAGTTGAACCGCAACGTCTGCAGTCACCGTTGAGAGCTCCTAAGGCGAGCATGTACACATCTTCCAGCGCCTCATATTTGTGAATGGTTCTGTATGTGCTTGCTGAGCCGGTGCACTGATAGTTTGCTTCAGCTTCTGCCAGCTTCTTGCGTATGCGTTCCAGTTCTTTGGAATACTCGGCATACTTAGATTTTTCGTATTCGGTCATAGTTTACCTCCTCTTAAATGTATCCTTGTCAGCTCTGATATAGCCTGCTTCCATAGCTACTTCATCATGGAGTTCATCCAGGAAGTTGACATATATCTTGCTGTCTGGTTCAGGAAATTCATCTTTGCTGCAATCAAGAAGTATAGCAAACTTATAACCGTTGTAATGATTAAATAGCCATTCGTAAACATCTGAGAACTTCTTGACTCCTGAGAATACTAAGCAGGACCGTCCGTGCTGATCTAAATAGTTTTCGTTAACGGTCATAGCTGCCACCTCACACGAACTTATACTTGATCTGATGTGCTATCTTATCAGGGATGTCTGTAAACTCCTCACCGTCTACGCCTACTATCAGAGCGTTACCGACGATAGTCGTACCGGCGACGGCAGAAGCGAACGGATTAACCGGCAGGCCTTTCAGCAGGCCTTCTTCATTGACGATCATCACAACCTGATCAGGAATGAGCTGCAGCGTTTCGATGTATCCTTCAACTGCTGCCTGTAGTGCTTCGAGCTTGTTCTCGATGTCGACTTCCATTATGGTTGCTACTTTAGACATCTCATTCAGCTTGTACGGTGCGATAAGTTCAACGCCCTGCTCCGCAGCCTTTTCCATTTCCTCTCTGAGTGTCATATATGCTCCTTTCTTATGGTTCAGCAGTTTCTTTTGGTGACTTATTGCCAACAAAGTTTTTAAAAAAAATTTTGCTATTCACTTCCATGTCGAGGTTAAGAAGCCTTGTGATTTTCTCAATCTCCGACTGCTTAAACTCAGAGCGATTGTGTATTTTCTTCCAAAGTCCCTGCCTTGTAATGCCTAATTCATGGGCAATTTCAGAATAAGTAAAACCACACTCGCTTATCTTGGAAGTGAGCAGGACTGAATCTGTCATTTATTCACCTCCGTTTCTACGTGACTATCTGTCAACAATTACAGTATAGCATCAGTGTGACTTTTTGTCAACACAAGTTTACCAAGAAATATACTTTTCTATTTTTTGCACAAAATATGCTGTTGCTTTTTGTTGACATTTTGCCACTGAGAAAATGTTAACTTTTGTTGACATATCGGCTACAAAATGTTATAATTATCTGTAAGGAGGTGCTTAACATGACATTCGGAGAAAGAGTATTAGCACTAAGAACTGAAAAAGGAATGACACAGGACGAACTCGCCCTTGCTGTAGGATATAAGTCGAGATCAACTATTGCAAAAATTGAATCAGGTGAACGTGACCCTCATCAATCGATGATTGCTGCAATTGCAAAAGCACTTGATACAACTCCTGCTTATCTTATGGGATGGGAAGAATCTGAGCAGTCCCCCGATAAAGATAAGAATCTATCAAAAATTCCCTACACCGAAGAAGGCACGGTGCTTGTGCCGCTGATCGGTAAGGTTGCAGCAGGCTACAGCTGCCATGCCGAGGATAATATAAGTGAGTATATCCGCACCGACGGGAGCAGTCTGAAAACAGGCTATGATTATTTCTGGCTGGAAGTCAAAGGCGACAGCATGGAGCCTGAGCTGCACGAGAAGGACCTCGTCCTCGTCCAGGAGCAGTCTGAACTTGATGCCGAATGCTATGCGGTCGTGACTGTCGATAACGAAGACGGTCTTGTGAAGCAGGTGCAGATAGATAATACAAAGATCACCCTCAAAAGTATCAATCCTTATTATCCCCCACGTGTATTCGAGAAACAGGATATGAACAGGATCAAGATCGTCGGCAGAGTGATCGAGATCAAAAGACGATTAGTGTGAAAGGAGCAATTATATGTTTGGATTTGATGATAAAGTAGGAAAAGCCAGTGGTAACGGAAGTGAACCATACATTGTACGTCAAGTAGTTTTAACTGAAAAGCTTTTCGGTACCGGTTCAAGTGACTTTTGCCTTACTTCTTTACAAGATGTAATAAATAAGCAAGTTGCAAAAGGATATAGGTTGCATACTATCTCCACGACTTCCTCAGGCTCCAAGGGCTTATTTGCAGGTGGCGACAAAATACAGGCAACGCTTGTATTTGAGAGGTTAGATATGAGATAATATGGGTATCTTTAGTAAACTATTCAAACCAAAATACACAAAATGGCAGACGTATCTTTCAACACGTCCGAACCATTATTATGATCTTACGCCTTCTCCGAAAATCAAGATAAACCGTTCTTATTCGCAAATGAATGCTAAGAATTATTATAAGCAGTATAATGAAAGCTTGAAGCTGATAGACACCACAAAGAAGCCAGATGTATTCTTTGAACGCTACGACTTTGCAGTTACACGAATTATCGGTCTTATCTATATGAAGAAGTATATTAAAATTGAAGGTAGCGATCTTCCAGAAACCGCTGAAAAGCTCATAGACCATAAGCAGGAATTTGTACATGAATTGATACTTCGGTGTAGCAATGCAGTTGAAAATAAACTCTTAACACTTAAAACAGTAAAAAGCAAAGAAAACAATATCAATAAGTTTGAAACATCATTCCAGCCTTTTTATGGAGAAATGTCACCTGAAAACATTAATTATGTAACCGAGCTTGCAAATAAATTAAGGCGACTATATCTTTAGGAGGTGATCCTATGGCAAAAGCGAAGCAGCTCCCCTCCGGCTCCTGGAGAGTCCAGGTCTATGATAAGGATCTGAAGAAAACCGTATCATTTACCTCGAAACTCCCCGGCAAAGCAGGAAGAAACGAAGCCGAGCTCATGGGCCGTGAATACCTGGCCGGGAAGAAGCGGAAAGAAGAGCAGGGAAAAACTATCGGAGAAGCCATAGATGAGTATATAGCTTTGAAAGAAAACATCCTGTCGCCAACAACTATAAACGGGTATCGTAAATACCGCAAAACAAGTCTTGACGGCCTCTGTGATATTCTTGTTAAGGATATTACTCAGCAGGATATACAAGCATATATCAATCGCCTGGCGCTTACTATGTCTCCGAAGTCAATACATAACGCTCACGGTCTGCTCTCAGCTGTGCTTAGTGTTTATGCTCCGGAGCTGAGACTTCGGACTACGCTGCCCAAGGTCCAGAAGAAGATCAAGCAGCTCCCTCCTGTTGAAGATGTACTGAAAGCTATAATCGGAACGGAGATTGAACTCCCCTGCCTGCTTGCAATGTGGTGCTCGCTGCGAATGTCCGAGATCAGAGGCCTGAGGAGATCTGATATACAAGGCAACATCCTCACCGTTCAGAGCACAATCGTAAACGTTGATGGAGATCACATCGAAAAGGACAGTACAAAAACACTCGAATCAACAAGACAGATAAGGCTGTCTCATTACATCATATCGCTAATAAATGCTCTTCCGGAAGATCAGGAGTATATCACCCTTATAAAAGATCATGCGCTTTACATGAGGTTTACAAGGCTGCTGAAACGTGAAGGTATACAGCACATGAGCTTCCATGATCTGAGGCACATGAACGCTTCAATCATGCTTGCTCTCGGCATCCCGGATAAGTATGCAATGGAGCGTGGTGGATGGAGCACGAACAGCACGCTGAAAAACGTTTATCAGCACACTTTCTCCGCTGAGCGCAAGGCTGCCGACGATAAAATAGACGCTTATTTTGAGACACTTTTGAGAGAAAACTTCACTCAAAATTCCACACAATAGTGGAATTGACGCTATATTACGTTGCATTGTATGGGTTCGAATCCCACCCACTGCGCCAAGCCAAATGCGGAGTATTCCGCGTAGTTCCGCCTTTTCGAGAGGCGGAACTTTTTTGTTATAACGCAGTTGATTGCATAATGACCGACTTGTTTTTTGCGAGAAAACTGCAAGTGCCCTTTCAGTTTATGTTACATGGCTGTTGATTCGTTTGAGAGCGCTTTACCTATCGCCTCCGCACTCAGTTTCTTGCTTT
The DNA here is from genome assembly GCA_000174895.1 of Ruminococcus flavefaciens FD-1. Lineage (GTDB taxonomy): Bacteria > Bacillota > Clostridia > Oscillospirales > Ruminococcaceae > Ruminococcus > Ruminococcus flavefaciens_A. The sequence continues at coordinate 24,906 of ACOK01000103.1, read as the reverse complement.
CGCTGTCTACATGGCTGTACACGTTGCTCGTAGTCCCCTTGCCAAATAGTAACACACTTTCGTATGATTGATAAATATCGTAAATACGCCTTAAAACAGGCTTCTTTTGTCTTTCAACGGTTCATCGAGCAGCTTGTAGTAGATGTAGATCTCACGGGGCTGTCCCTCCACATAGGCATCAAGGGTGATATACTCAATCAGTTCAAGGCACATCTCACGGGTAAGCTCCTGCACATCGGTGTACTTTCTCAGACGCTCCATGAACAGGGCTACATCTTCTTCGTCCTGCCTGATCGTTGTGAACTTTTCTTCAAGGTCAGCAACTTCTGCCGACAACTCTTTCTGCTCGGTCTCGTACTTTGCTATGAGCTTCATCGCTACGTCCTCTGACACCTTGCCGAGGACTTTGTCCTCGTAGATGTTCTGGATCAGCGTGTCAAGTTCCTGCAAACGAAATTTGCCCTCTGAAAGTTTCTTCGTGTCAACGGAATATTGCTCCTCGTGGTGTTTTGCTTTGCGAGCGAGGAATTCCGCCTTTGCCTTTTCTTCGTCCTCTACAACAAGCTGAGCGAGACTGCGAATATCTTCAAGCACGATACGTTCCATGTCTTTCATCTTGATGTAGTGACTCGGACAATAGCGTTTTCCGTATTTCAGATATGATGTGCAGTTGAAGTTGTGACGATAGAACTCACGAGGTCCGCCACGCTGATGACGGGTGTTGTTCCAACACAGCCTTACTTTATTTCCACAATCCTGACAGTAAATAAGTCCGCTGAGATTAGCAACATAGCCGTCCGAGTTACGCTTGCCCTGTGACACCGACTGCTCCATTTCACGCACCCTGTCCCAAAGCTCCTGAGAAACAATAGGCTCGTGAGTATTCTTCACAACGATCATGTCTTCCTCGTCATTTTTGATGACTTTGTGATTCTTGTAAGATACCGTTCTTGTGCGGAGCTGAACAAGGTGTCCGAGGTAGGTGTAATTGTGAAGTATCTGCCTGACAGTTTCAGGGCTCCACATATGCCTTGTACGGCGAGGATTCGGCTTGCCGAGCTTTGCATAGTAGTAATCCGAAGGAATTGGTACGCCGTCCTCATTGAGCTTGTCAGCAATGTGGTGCGGACTGATACCGCTTGCTCGCATTTCAAAGATATTGCGGACGATAGGTGCGGCATCGGGATCAATCACAGGCAGATGATTCGGATCATCGCCTTTCGTGTAACCGAACGGAGCGCAGGTCGTGCGATATTTGCCTGCCTTTGCGTTTGCTTCGATAACTGTCTTGATCTTCTTACTCGTAGAAGCGGCGTGCCACTCATTGAACAAGTTGACGATCGGCATCATGTCAAGAGCTGAAGTATCCTTGCTGGCAGTATCCACATTATCGTTGAGAGCGATGAAGCGGATATTATAACTCGGAAAAATGTAGTCCACATATCTGCCGACTTCGATATAGTTTCTTCCGAAACGGGACAGGTCTTTGCAGATGATAAGATTGATCTTTCCAGACTGAGCATCGGATAGCAATCTCTGCACCGCAGGTCTATCGAAGTCCGTACCGCTCCAACCGTCATCAACATAGGTATCCACAAGATTCCAACCTTGCTCCTTGACATACTTGGTGAGAATAAGTTTCTGGTTTTCTATTGACAGGGATTCGCCGGCTCTCATATCCTCCTGCGAGAGGCGGACGTAAATTCCTGCATTGTAAATGGTCTGCTTTGCCATAGTAACTCCTTTCAAATCAAAGCAGTACCATACCGACACTTTGGTTCAAACGCCTGCTTTTCCGGGCGTTTGCTTTATTATAGCGCAAAATGCCGGTATAGTCAATGCCTTGCCGACAAAATTACGCCAGTGTTTCTTTTACGGCTCTTTCAAAGGCGAGCCTGCCGATCACTTCGTCGATATTTTTCTCTCCGACGAAGCGGCTGTGAACGATGTACTTCTTCCCGTCGATCTCATATTCCGAGACACGCTCAGGGAAGTCCTTGTACTTCTCGTTCAGCTCAAACATCTTTCCTGCCTTCTCTCTTTCTACGGCAGTATCATTTTTATTCATAGCGAATTTTACTCCTTTAGCTTCTCTGTCTCTATGCTTTAGAGTCGAGGGCTTCGCTTTCTATCTCTCACCCTCATAATAGCCGTAAGATCGGCTCAGTGTTTTGAGCCGACTGAGTATTTTACGGCTACACTTTTTGTTACCGGATAGTTTTAATCCTCATAGGGATTCGCTTTGTCCGTAAAGATCATCTGCTGACCGAAGTCAGTGGCAAGATCGGCGGAATCGCTTTTCTCATTCTCAGAGTTTCCGCCTCCGACCAGTTTCAACAGCTCGTCATCGGACAGACCGCTTGCACGGAGTTTCTGCAACAGCGAATGCTCCGAGGTGATGATTTCATCAAGCTCACGGGGCTTGCAGTTGTATTCCTCCGCCATAGCCAGACGAGAAACTTCTTTCAGCTTGTCCTCCAGCGTTTTCTTTTTCGCCGTATCGCTGGCGATACGCTTTTCCAAACCTTTGATCTTCTCAATGAGCTGATCTCTCTTTTCTGTATAGATGCCCATAGAAAAATCACAACCTTTCATTTTTGTTCTCAGCAGGCAGAGCCGAGTGACCATAGCTCACCTGCCATGATCCAATTATAGCGCGCTCTACATTTGAAATACAAGCCGCAATGCGCACAAACTTTTGTTCATACTTTGTCAACAAATATCCGGGGAATTTTTAGAGTCAAAAAAATGAAATCACGCTATTTCGCTGTTTATGCTATCCGGTTATTTTGACGAAGCGATTTTGAGCGAACATAAAAAATCTGAAATTTATTATTGACGTGATCGGGAAAGTGCGCTATATTGATAATGGGGAGCGACGATATAGAGAAAGTCGCACAGCTCCAATTCTCGGAATCGAGAAAAAAGACCGAGCTGAAATGCTCGGAAATGACATTCGCCACACAGGGGCGAAACTCTACCAGCAAGCACGGTACTATGTGGGCGCAAATTGCGACTTCACACATAGTACAAGGCTTGGCAGAGGGCGCTGCCCCTACGACCCCGAATTGATAAAAATAAAAAAGGAGATATTTACAGAATGAAAGATGAAAAGAAGCGAACAATGTACCTGAAAGTCCGTGTCAGCCCCGAAGAAATGGCAGCTATCAAGAAGAAGTTTGAGAACAGCGGTATGAGCAGTCTCAGTACATTTGTGAGAGCCATGATCTTCGAGGGTTACATCGTCCATATCGACGAGAACGAGCTAAAACGGCTCACTGTACTTGCGAATAATATCGCCAACAATATCAACCAAATTGCCCACCGAGCAAATGTCACGAACAAAGTTTACAAGGAAGATATTGAGGAGATCAAGGAGCTTGGCGATAAGCTCTGGCGTCCGCTGATGTTTCTGCAAACAAAGGTGGCTCAACTAAAGCATTGAGTGTAATCTGAAAATCGCCGTCAGGATAATTCCCGACGGCGATGAAATACGATATGTGCGCTATGTACCGGACTGGCTTTTGAAATTGCTGCGCCTTTCACAATAATGGTTACAATTATTCCGATATGCTGGACTCTGGTGCTATTATGGTATATACTGTATCTACAATATTGATTTGGAGGTAACAGTTATGTTGAAAACACCTGAATTGGCAATGCCGAGAACACGCAAGGTCACGACTGTATGCAACGGCAGACGTGAGGTCTGGACGGACTATGAAGAAGCAAAGGCATATTTCCTTGAACTTATGATGTCCACCGATGGCGAGGAGCATGAACGTGCGGAGTGCGTTTACATTCAGCTAATGCACGGACTTAACGAGTGCAGCGACGAAGACGAATAACAAGACAGAGGGCATTGCCGTTTGTAAGCAATGCCCTCTATTTGTATTATGTCATTTGAAAAATCCTAAGTCCGGATTGTCAGGCAATCCGACTATTGAAGCTCTGTCAAGGAAGCAGTTAAAGCTCTCGCATGATGTTTCAGGGAGCAGAGTGCAATCATGACACGCAGCGTAATTCAGATTCTTGTATCCTTGCTTTGTGGCAGAAATGCACAGCGGATCGCCGCTGCACCAGCTTGCCCGTTCAAGCATACTGTCCATTATTCTTTCAAATACATCTTCGTTATCTGCTACGCTTATAAGACCGCCGAGACTGCTGTCACTATCTGATGATGAGACATATATCAAAACTCCGCACATCTTAACTTCGTTCTTATCGCTTATTTCACTGTATATCTTTTCTCTTATTGATGCAGCACTATATCCGCATACATTGGATATTTCCCGAATAAACAAGTGTGCAAAGGTATGCAGCATAACGTAGGTTTCAGAGAATGATTCATTTATGAACTTACTGTCTTCCATAGCTTTCTTCATTCTCTTGTATCTTGAAGAATGAGCGTTCCTCCATTCCGCTATCTTATCCTTATTGAACCGTATAAAGATACCCTCTCCGGTTAATTCTACCGCAGGAAGCCACGGCTTGGGATACTGCGAAATGGCAACACTGTTAGCTTCGTTACGGGTAATTCTTGTGAATCCGGTAAACGCCTGAGTGACAGTGAGGCGATCAACCACAGCGATCTGCTCAAAATATGGTCTATACTTTTGCGGGATAGTCGCTGTATATGAAGAAAAATTATCTTCATTCTCATTTTCGTTTTTGGACAGAATACTGTATTCATCTTCATAAACCGATAATTCGGAACGCTTCCGCTTCTGTTCCATAGAAATCTTTACAGCTTTCCATGAACGCATGATCTCATCATCGGTAATATTCTGGTCGTGAATAACCTGTCTTATGGTAAAAACGAGCTTATCTTCTTCAACGTTTTTCAGTATGCTATAATTCTTTTGAATACAGTTTACTACCTTTTTGCTCCACGGTGGAATAAGTAAAGCTGCCTTTGTTATGGGAAAATAAACACCTGATGCGGAGCGTAATCTCGCTCGCATCTTATCATGACAGCCATACTGTACTCTTGCATAGGGATCTTTGAAGTGTGGGTGCTTACAAGTACACGGAAACTCTGATAAAGCATTATCCGAGAATACCTGTACCATACTCCTTGTAGTTTTGCATTCGGTGCATTCAAGCCTCAAACTGTCAATATCAGTCCTGTTATAGATATTGACCATTTTTATTCTTGGCGATTTTACGCCGGAAGGACAGGGCTTTCCTCCATGTACCCACCAATCATAGGGGAAATCGTCCATGTGACCATGAGTGCATACAACTATAAATCGAGAGGCATTAAGGTTATTCTTACATTGCGGGCATCTATGACGGTCTTTTACGTCCAATTCTCTGAAATCATAGATATTGCCGCATCTTGAACAATGGAGTTTTTCAGGGAAAACATAAGAGGTTATATTTTTCCCTTTAGAGAAACTGTTGGTGCTTTGAGTAGTTCTTGGCATTAAAAAATACTCAGCATCGGTAATTACCGATAGGTTTTCATTGAATATTTTTCGGCTTTCGACTTCCTCTATGTCATTAGGATTGTAGTCCCAATCATCGGTCGAAGCTATGATAACAGTATCGTCCTTAAAATCGACAATAGAGCCAACACCAAAAGTAGTAATTAACTGCGTTTTTCTTATATCTCCAACAGAGATCTTTTCATTAGAGAACTTGGAAATACTGCTGCTATCATCATTATTTGCTTTTTTTCTGAACGTCGGTTTTGGCATTTCAAAGCCCCCTATCTTTTAACGAAATATATATTTGCGGCAGGCTCAACATTTCTTACTGAATTGAGTATCGAAGGAATATCCGAACCGTTTTGGTTGTCTGCACTGCGGAAAAGAGCAACATCTTCATTGTGATAGTCCGAGAAGACCAGTTTGTTAGGCAAACTTTCGGTAAGTTCCTCCCAACAATCCAAGTAGTAATTGAGCCATTCCTCAGCATAGCTTACAATTCTCGGTTCTATCTCTCCGACACGTTTCAAAATACTTTGCTTAACGCACTCTACATCTTTATCGTTTCTCGTGAATTTGCAGGCATTCTCATTAGGGTTGTATTTTGGAATAGTATGCCGTATGATCGCCATCATAGCACAATGCAGAGCCTTTTCGATAGCTCTGGGAGAATAAGACGTAACGCTCGTTGCTTCAACATACTTATAAAATGTGCTATGATAATACCCGAACTGCTCATAGTAGGACTTGTCTCTTGATCTCATACTGTTGTAAAGAGATATAACAAGTCCCGGATTGGTTCTTCCGACACGGCTTGTTGCCTGAATATACTCAGAATTTGACTTTGGCTGCCCATAAACGCACATAACACCGAGTCTGTCAATATCTATACCGACTGACAGCATATTTGAAGCCATGATATAATCATAGCAATCCTCGCTGGTGTATTTATTGGCAAGTCTTTCAAGTACAGCCTTTATTTCCTTTGCCGAATTACGGCTTGTAAGCTCATTGCTTTTGAAATATGGCGGAATATCCGCATTATTGCTGTCAACTTTGAGATTTACGCTCTCAGCTTCCTTTTTGAACTTATAGGTTGCAAGATACTTGATCTCAGCCGAGATACGGTCAGATATGATGATAGAATTTGAGCCAAGCTCTTTAAGTGAATTAAAGTAGCCTACATATGTATAGAATTGGTCAATAACGTCTGTCGGCTTTCCTTGCAGTCTGTACAGATGCTTCATGAAAGTCAGCAGTGCAAAAATCTTTATCAGCATCTCCGACGTACCAAAGCCTATGGAGCAAACGCCGATATACGTTCTTGCAGGACGTTTTTCTTCGTCTGCTTCGATAGCAAAGAACGAATCTGTATGCTCCAAGCCATTCGGAGGAAACTGTATCATATTCCTGTTATAAAGGATTTTTATCTGATTATCAGCATTCTTTACAGTTGCCGTAGATGCGATGATCTTAGGAACACTGCCGTAATGCCGACAGATATTCTCTATCGCCATTTCATAAATGCCAGTGATCGAACCAAGCGGCCCCGAAATAAGGTGTAGCTCGTCCTGAATAATAAGCTCAGGCGGCTTACAGCCGTTTGCACCGAGTAAATTGCCTGCCTGTTCTTCCCACGTTATTCTCGCAAACTTATCAACAGTGCTTAGAATAAACGTAGGAGCTGTGCGGTATATATCATCATCAACTACATATATCGGCAAATGATGATGGAACTCGCATTTAGGATTGTTACAGCATGATATATTCATTGAACCGCCCACTATATCATAACCGCCAATTCCAATCTCTGCACCGCACCACGGGCATTTTGTTATCTGCATTGGATTCGCTTCATATATTGTAGCAGTTGAATCCTCACGGAGCTTCTTAAGCGTTTCAGAAGCGTCCATGATATGATTTGGTGTCATACCTGAACCGATCCACAAGCCGATAGAAATTTCTTCACCAGGGATACAATATTTCTTGCGCATATGCTCACAAGCACACACAAGTGCCGTTGCACGCTCAAATTGCTGGAGGGTAAGAAGGCGGAGAGTGTATCTCATTATTATAGTGACACCGTTTACGTTGTAATTGCTCTTATTCAGCCTTCTAAAGAATATCGAGAACGCTGATAAGCCGAGATATGCTTCTGTTTTACCACCGCCGGTAGGAAACCACAGAAGATCAACGTCATTATGGTATTCGGAGTCGCTGTCTACTATGTCAGGTATTATTTGCAGGATATAAGCCATCTGGAATGGATACCAGCTCACTGTATCTGATGGGCAGTGCTTTGTTTTAACACGCTGTAGCAACATAGCTTCATTCATGTAAAGAAATGATTTCCACGCAGTATCGTTCTTTCTGATCACCTCAACACCGTTACGCAGGCGCTCTATGCACCTCTCAATATTGTTGAATGAGTCAGCAGCAGTATCAGGGTATTTCTCCACTAATTCAGTATTTCCCTTTAGCGCAGTAAACCATTCTTCGTATTGTATGATAAAGGAATCAAGCTGATAGCAAGCTACGGTTCGATCTGCTTTTTTCCAGTATTCCATGTAGAGATACTCGGAATGATTGAAAAGCCTCGGCATCATCTGCAACATTCTGTACTGTGGAATGAATTCACTACGGACTTCTGTTACAACACCCTGGCTTTCGATATGGACAGATGAACAGCCGTGACCATACGAATAGTTGTTGACAGAATCATAGAGCATATCGTTCTTTTCTTCTTCAAAAGACTTGTGGATATTTCTTCTGTAAACAGGCATGAAGCCTTTACTGCTCTTAACAGATAGTACGCACTGGAACAAAGCACCTGTGTTGCTTTCCAAGAACTCGTTTCCTGCCTTATGCCTGTTAAGAACAGATATTGTAATAAGTTCACTGTTATCGCTGCCTATCTTCCTAACATGGAAATATACCGTAATATCCTGATCTCCGCTATCGGAAATAATCTGATTACAAACCTTATCAGGAACGATCATTTTTTTGGAGAAAGATTTAGCTTCTCTTGAATAATAATGCCGTTTGACTTCCTTTCCGTTGTCGGTTATCATCTGCTCTGAGTGATGATATACGGCGTAGGTAAATGAGATGCTTAATTCGTCACCTGAAAATGAAGCAAAGGATACTCCCATAGTTGAGGGCTTGAATACGCTGACGTTCTTAGGTTCTTCGCTATCTTCCGAATCGTCCTCAAACATTTCCTCAGCCGCACTGTCAGTTACGACAGCATCAGAGTCCTTGCTTTTAGGCTGCGCCCAAAGGATTCCGAGCGAATAACGGCTTAACGGTTCTTCCATCTCTAACACTTCATTATCGTCAACCGGACCGATGAAATCAGTCCTCAGATGTTCTGCAATATCGTCTATTGCATCGTAAAACTTTGGAAAATGCGACATATCATCACTTCTTTTCAAATACAAGTTTAGCAAGTCCTGTTATCTGAATACCAAAGCATATCCTTGATTTTTGATATTCAATTGGAACGCTTGCATCAAACTGCTTCAGCACTTCCGTAGTGATACCGCTGACATAAAGGTTTTCTAAGCTATCAGGCAGATTGTATTTATAATCTGTTGAACTAACGCCCAAATCAAGCTCCGCTGTCATTTTCTTTGAAAGACAGCCTATACAACGTCCATTATGATAGATTTCATACATTCTCGAAATTGCTGAACGCTTAGCTGAGAGCTTGTCATACAGCTTAACACTGTGAATGATGTACTCCTGTAAGTCAAGAATAGATTCAAAATCGCCCGAAACAAAAGAATTGTTATCAATATCTCCGGTCAATCCGACGGTTATGCACTTGCAGTATTTATTGTTTGTCTTATAGATGTTATGCAGCCCTGTTTCAATAACTCGTCCTGACATGGTACGCTTAAAGTATTTCGTATTCTTCTTCATCGTTACAAACTGTGTCTTAGGACGTGTGAGAGCAACATATCTTACTCTTGCTTCTTCTGCGCTGTCAGAAGAAGGCTTTATATCTGATTCAATAAGGATAACTCTGTCAAATTCGCTGCCTTTTGCCTTATGGATCGTTGAGACAGTCAGCATTGGCGCATCGCCAAAGAACTCGCTGGGGATATTATTGGAGATCGTAAGGGCTGTTATCAGCTTTTGAATGCTGATAACTGTTTTATCCTGAGAATCGGTAAGTTTGCATAGCAGATCCCAAAGAACTTCGGGATCCAACTCAGTGTCACACCTGAATGTAAATCTTTCAATGAAGTCCTTCTTGCTTATGGTCGGACGGCAACAATCCCAAAATACATCAGCAATCCACCGAGGGAGCGGAAACACATTGTTTACGCCTCTATTAAGGGTATGAAGTATACCTTTTTCACATAATAATCCGCTGATATACTCAGCTTCACCGTTATTACGGCACAGAATAGCAGTTGATACAGTAGGAGCTTGGGTAAGTGTTTTGACGTAATGCTCGATCTTTGTCTTGCCTGAATATTTCGATACAATGCTGTTTGCATACTTATTCTGGTCGGTAAAGCTCTTATTAAGCAATACCTGGCGCATTTTTGTCGCTTCTTCGGCTAATTCGGCAGATTGTCTTCTGTTTACTGTTATTTCATATCTGAGCATATCATCGGGGAACAGCTTTTCTGCAAGCTCATAGAACTTTACAGAATCCAGTGTTGCATCATCATCTGCCTCATAATCGTAAATTGACTGACAGCGATCTCCTGCAAGCAAATATCCGCATTTTAAGTTCTTCAGAATTTTCAGAACCATCTCAGCACGTTCATTTACAAGGTCTTGTATCTCATCGACGATGAAATACTGAATACCTTCAAAATCTTCGGCTGATATGTATTTATTAAAGAGCTTTATACGTTCATTATAATCGTAACTATCAAAGTTTTCCTTAATAACCCCTTGATCTCTCATAGCCATAAGGAAATATGTTGCATACGAGTCGAACGTAAGCACACATATGTTTTTGGCGGAAGGCTGGATAACACCTTCCATAACAGCCTGTTCGATCTTGCTTTCGACAACATTCTTAGCAGAACGGGTGTAACATAAAATATAGATCTCGTCGGCTGGACACAGATTGTTTGCAAGAATATATATTAAACGCTGAATAATGGTATAAGTTTTGCCTGTTCCCGGTCCCGAATTTAATATGATATGCGAACTCAGCGGAGCTGAAACGATAGTGTCAGATGTCGCTATCTCCATATACTGACGGCTCTGTTCCTTGATTTCCTCAGCCGCTTGCTCAGAAGGTGCTGTATATTCTTTAGGACTTTCCTCTATTTTCGCTGTGTTTCTGTCTCTTTCAAACACAACAGTATCGTCTTGTATGATGATTCCAAGAGCTTCAAAGAACTCCTGCAAGCTCTTTTTATCCTCAGCATCATCTTCCGTAACAGTTTCACGGTGAATTTCTCTCGGAACACAGCCGTCAAAGCCAGGACAAGAGGTATACTCACATCTGCTTTGCCAACGCAGAACACCGTCAACCATTACCGGACCGAACGACATTTCGCCATTTTTAGCGTATGAACAGGTCTGATTTCCCGACAGAATTCGGTTCTGAACGTCGGTTAATGGAATTGCTTCAAATCCAACATAACGCCTACGAATATCGTAAAGTAGCTTAGCGCCCGTTATCTTCTCGGTGTATTTTCTATCCTTTCTGATGTCGGGATCGCTTCTGATGTATATATTAGAAGCAATACTGATATTAGACTTAATCATAATAATTATTCCTCAATATCTTTCAGGTCATAATAGAATCTGAGTTTATTGATCTCACGCTCTACCCGATAGCCGTTGCCAATATAATCGTTTTTAATGACAACCCTTGCTATCTGGTCTTTACCAATCCCTACTGCAAGATCAAACTTCTCATCAACATAGCCCTTTGCGTTGACAGAAATCGTAGCATATCGGTTTTTGCCGGTAGAATCGGTAAAGATAAAGTGTGCATCATAGGAGTCTGTTGTCAGAGAGAATGAAATAGGCTCACTCTGGTCTCCGACTTTATTGACATCTTTCTTTAAGATAGGGTATGTTTCACCATCACTCAGCAAGATACAAATATCATCGCTCAGTCTGAAATCACAATCTATCGCAGATGTTATTGCAGCTCCCTTAGCCACCATCCACTGATACCTGTTATTCTCATCATCAAATATTATCTTATCCTCACCAAATAAGGAAAGAATAATGTCAGCAAACGGTCTTAAACCGCTTGATCCGCCTGCAAGAATAACGGCATCAATGTTTTCAGGGCTGACATTTGCCTTTTCCATTATCTTCAAGATAGAGTTAAGTACATTTTCCGTAATCAGCGGCGTAATTATATCAGAGAACATATCATAATCTATATCTACGGGCTTTGAGCCTTCGCCTAAAGTCATAGTATAATCATCGTACTCCGAAAATTCGATTTTCATACGCTCCACTTCATTCATGAGCTTATCTTTTCTTCTTGATTCAAGCTCCTCAAATGAAACACCCGGGTACACTTTCGGCATCAGTCTCATGGCAAGCTCTTTATCAATATCATCGCCACCGAATTTGATACCATAAACAGCATCTTCGTATACCTGATTGTGTTTGAGGTTCAGAATACTAAGATCGAGAGTTCCACCGCCAAAGTCGATGACCATGACCTTTGAAAATGCCTTAATATCTTTAACTTTAGAGATATACGCAGAAGATGACTCGCTGACAAAGCCTTTTACCTTGATGCCGACACGTTCAGCGGCTTCAAGCAGCTCTGTTCTGGCTCTTGCTGAAAAGTCAACAGGAATAGAAAATACTGCTTCATCAAAATCAGGTCGGATACGCCTGACTGTTTCTTTTACATGGTTCAGAAAGAGTGCAGCAAGCACCTTTCCTGTAAAACGCATACCGTTTACAACGATTTCCTGATCTGTTCCGAGCAGTGACTTAAAGGAAGTAATGATCTGATAATCATCAGCATATTCGTTGATTTTCTCCTTTACTTCACGCCCAAACTTAAAGTCATTCTTAACTGTCTTTGATATTGCTATGCAGGAACTAAACGGAGTAAGGTCTTTACCGTCCGTACCGTATCCTGCCTCTCTGGAGCCCTTGCCTTGCTCATAATTATACAAGTAGACAGAGGTATTTGTTGTACCAAAGTCAATACCGTAATATGATCCATTCTTCATTAGTTATTCCCCTTAAAATCTATCCCGTTCCTTTCAAGCGAACGGAAAATCTTCTTAATGATAGCCTGCAATGATTCGTAATTGTCCTCACTCACATCAGAAAACTCATATTCAAGCCAATCCTCGTATAAGAATGCAAATGCCTTTTTCAGTTCCAAGCGTATTTTCTCGGCTTCAAGCGAGGATTCACGGCTATTTATCGCATAGGCATCGTTCAGCTTGCTGTCAAGCTCAGCATTCTGGCTTTCGAGAGCAGCAACTTTGATTTTCAGTTCTTCATTTTCAGTTCTGGCAGCCATTAAAGACTGATTTACCGTTTGGAATCTGTCTCTCTGCTCGGACAATTGTCTCTCCAGATCAGCAATCTTTGCTTTCAATGATACGTTCTCAGCGCCTATTTCACGGCTTTTACTGATCTCACCTTGAATAGATTCAAATGCCTTGCCAACAGGAGTAATCATATCTGTAAAAGCAGTGATAATAGCTTCCTGCTCTTTGTCCATATCTCGTTTCAATCTTTCATAGAGAACCTGAACAGAACTCTTTTTGGCAGGGGCTTTTTCACTGGCAGCAACTTCGGAGGTATTAGTTGAAGCCTTCTCATCGTCATTTGCAACAGTCTTTTCCGCAGAAGCGTCAGCTTTTGGGGATTCGGGAACACTTGTCAGCTTATCTTCCTTTTCGCTTGCGGCAGTGTCAGTTACGTGAGCTTTAGGTTCTTCTTTCTTGGGATTAGGACTAACGTTTTCTGTCTTAACTGGCGATTGCACAGCTAAGGAAACTTCTTCCTTGGGTGTTTCCTTAGCTACTACAGATTCTTCGATTTTTACTTTATTATCAGTTGGAACTGGTTCTTCTGACTTTGAAGGTGTGATAAAGCCGTATTTTTTGCCCCAATCCGTTACAAGTGATTCGTATTTTACTTTTGACAAATCAGGGAAAAGACTGTTTGTAGCGTTCCATACATTGACCAAAGAATTCTTTTTAATGTCAGTATAATCAAGCCTGAATATTTCGCCCATTGTGCTGTTGATAAGCATCATATACTTTTTCTTATTCACATCAGATTTTACAGCAAATTTAGCTATAAAAATGACGAGTCGAGGAAGTTGCGTTGACTTTAATGCCTTATCCTTATAGTTCTTCATTATTTCTGTAACAGCGAAAACAAATTTCTGAACGTAATGCTGGGACTTTTTTACATCTTTGTCGGTTAAAATGAACTCTTTAAGAACCTCATCTAAAACCTCAAGCGGAATAGAAACTGATTTGGTTAAGGTATCAAAGTATATATCTACAATATTAGCGGAAAACCTTGATAGTTCTGCTGCCACATCACTTGGATTGACATTATCTGAAAAGGTCATTTCGACAATCAGTTTTGCAGCCATTTTTGTTTTCTCACCATTAAGCTGCGATTTGTTGTCTTTATATTCCTTGTATATAACATTCAATTTTTCTTTTATCTCGGTTAGTTTATCCATCATAAATCTCCTCACTTGCTAATAATAGCAATCATATCATCATCTATCTGACAATACTTTTGTACTGCTGCTGTAATAGTCTGTAAATCGGAAAGCGTGGCAATGGTTATGATCTGCAATCCGTTGGACAGTTTATTATACCCGTCAACGGGCACTGATTTTCGATAAAATACGCTGTTTCCGTGAATTTGTATAGCTTGTCCCGCTATACGAGCCATTCTGAACGGCTTATAGTTGATTGAGAACTCACAGACTTTATTCAGTGCATCAGAATAATCATAAGCTCTGATTACATTACCATTGAGTCTAAGAACAATATGTCTTGCGTCCGTATCAACTTGCTCCGGTTCAGCAGGAACACTTGTCGTTATTGGCGATTCTGCGACCTCAGCTACGGTATCTTCTGCACTATTATCTACGCTATCAGATACCTCAACAGTGGTTTCTGTGGTATCTTCGACCTCTGCGAGAGTATAATATCCGTCCTCTATCTCTCGGAGCTGTGAACAGTCAGACATCAGAGCCTCGATCGCATCTTCTGACATATCGGTGTAGCCTTTCTGCGAAAGCAAGGTCTTTACTTCGTATGCTCCAAAGCCGTCCTCATACTGTAGGTTGTCGTGATTTTCTCTAATTACAGCTACAATTGGCTCAATTGTAAGTTTATTTTCGTTTTCAGTAACAATGGTATCATCTACCGCTGTTTCTTCATGAATAACAGTCCGAGTAGCTGTTGGCATCGGTTCAGGTAAGGTTTTGGTAGGCTCTGCAACCGTTGGGACTTCCTGAGTATTTACCGGAACAGGTTCAGTAACGACACTTATAGGCTCGTCCTTTGGGGCAAACTCAGATTCAGGTTCGCTATGGGGAATAGCAGCTTTATTCACTATATAACAGCCTTTACCGACTGACTGGAATGTTTTGTCTAACATCAGGAGCTTGGAAATTTCAAACAATCCGATTGTTTTTCCGTAATACGCTTTTATCAGTTCACGGAGGTTCTTTGATGAAATACCGCCCTTATGCTCATGATATTTAGTGATTTCAGGGGCTTCGGTCAGCAGAATTTCGATAACAGCATCTTTCAAGACAAATGGTTTTGTGGTGTCGGGAGTGAAAGATGCTGGTGTAGGTGCAGTATTCTCATTTATTTTTGGCTGATCATGCTCAGTAGTTGTCAGCGATGGAGTGATTTCCTGAGATGGAGTGTTTGACTTAGCCAACATATAGCTTGTAAGTTTTCTTACACCCGCTGTTAAGCTGTTGTGTGCAGTAGCATTCATTTTTATGAAAGCATCACATTTAAGGAGTTCATCAAATGTTTCTCTTGCCTCTGCATAGTTTTGTGCTGATAACAGCCTTTGAGATTTAAGATTCTGTTCCCGTGCAATGCGTTCAGAAGTAATAATAGATGAGTAGTAGCTTTGAGCAGTTGCAGGAGCTAAACCGAATACACTTGTAAGCCATTCAATAAAGCTATCCTTAGCGATTCGCTCCTCATCAGTTGTAAAAGTCTTATCCACGGAAGAACCCGTATCAACCGTTTCTTTGATTTCGCTGCTTGTATTATTCTGCTCAGGCTCAGAATCTATAGAAAGCTGCTTGAATTCATTCGTCTCGTTACCGTCATAATTATCAGGCAGAACGGTATCATTATCCTTCTCTTGGGTAGAGTATTCGATGATCATATGCTCATCGTCGATAGAACAAAGTTCCATAAGGCACTTGATACGTTTTATAATATCAATAGCAGATAAGTTACCCTCTGCAAAGAAATTAGTAGATACCCTTATAGGTCTGCGCAGTTCATGGGTAAGCGTTTTGTCTGCAAAATCTATGCGATGACCATACAACGATTTTCCGTTCAATCCTTTTATTGTTTCAGAATAGGTATTGTCTGTATATAGCAGAATAAGAAACTTGGAGTACAACTCTCTCCAACTTCCGACAGAATACCTCAGCTCATTCAGTATAAAGGAACACGGCTTATAGTATGTGCAGTTGTGTGGATTTTCAAAATCCACTGTTTTAATTACATATGGCTGTGTGCTGACAGGCGGCTGATAGTTTTTCTTTTCCGCTGTACTTTTAAGTCCGGCAATAGATATATCAGCAAATTGTGCGAACTTGCTTAAAGATACACCAAAACTATTGTGTCTTCGCTCATTTGCATCAATATACTCACTTCGCTGAATAAGTGTCTCTATCATTGATTTGACAGCATCAGCAGATGGTGCGCTGAGAATATTTCGCCTGATACCGAACAATGTTTGATATAGCTTTTCTATGCTGTGTATATTCGATATATATTGTTTGGCGGTTGATTCGGATACTCCGCCCTCAGATACAAGCCACTCAAAGAACGCCTGTTCCGTCAGTTGTGGAGTATCTGGTATATTATTTATAGGCTCCGGCTCATTTGTTACAGCCGGAACGGATTCAGCTTTCTCAGGTTCAGAAATGGTTAATGCAGCTTCATCTGTTGGTGTTGTGCTTTCAATATCAGTGTCATGAACCTCCGGAGCAGGTGAATGTGGCTGTGTAGCTATATTGGCATATGATGTTACTGTGTCAAGCAAAGCTGCCAAAAGTTCATCATATTGGCGAAATCTCTTTCTTCTCTCACGAATCTCACTTTGCACACGATGATATTCCTCTTCATCATCAATATCAAGGGATTCATTGTATGCCTTTTGTATCTTCTTTAAAACGTCGCTAACATCTGCCTTCAATTCACCAAGATACTGAGTTGAACTCTCCTTAGTGAACAGAGTGACCTTATCAGAATTCGGCTTTATAGCACGGTCTTCGATAATACCATTTGCGCATGAAAGCAGTTTTTGTATCAATCGAACTCTATCTAATGCTGATAGTAGATTTTCAACATTAACTTTATCAGAGTAGATAAATGTTAAATAGTCTTTTGTTCCCTGAGCATAGCCATTAACGATATTCTGAACAAAGCCGAGAATATCTGATTCTATGTCTTCCTCACTATGACTTGCCAGTTCGGAAATGATTTTGACTATAAGTATCGGTCTTTCGGGATCGGATTCTGCTTTTACGATCTCAATAGAAAAAGTGTATCTGCCACTATCTATTGCAGGAGCATATAATGAAGCGTAGCCTTTGGGAAGAAAGCCGAGTTCTTTACCGTCCTCAGTAAGTAAAAGAACAGCATTGTGGTCATGGGGATTGTCACTCTGATGTTTGAGTATAAGACCTTGCTGAAGAAACAGCGGATTGTGGTTTACAGCTCGACCTTCGTACTGCGTTCCGACTATCTCTATAATAGCTTCTCTTTGTATTTCCATATTATTATTCATGTTATCAAACCTTTCGGTGAAATCGTTGTCCGAGTAACATATACATAGAACTATTATACCACATTTTTACCAAAATTTCAATAGTTCAAGCAGCTTTTTCTCTCCTTTTTCACCGAGCTTTTTCACCGAGGAATAATCAATATGCATATTACAAAAAGTAAAAAAATCCTTGATCTCATTGAAATGAAATCAAGGATTTTGGTAATTATAGTCGGTATGTACTGCTACTGGTATAGTGTTACTATTTGGAACGGGGATAGTTGTACCTATGTCGCTGTGACCCAGCCACTCCTGTATCAGCTTCATCTGAACTCCGTTTGCAAGGAGCAGACTTGCACAGCTGTGCCGCAGATCATGGAAGCGTATCTTCCGCAGACCGTTTTTGCGGAGCACTATGGGGAAATGGTCCGACACATAGTTGGGACGTATCAGCTCTCCCACTGCGTCTACGCAGATATAGTCCTCGTACTTCTTGCAGTAGCCTCTGCCGAAAGCCTTCTTCATTTCTGCCTGATGCTAACGCTCGGCGATGAGCGCCTGCTCGACTACGGGTATCAGCGGAAGCGTTCTGTACGACGATTTCGTTTTCATAACATCGTAGCCTGCAACTCCGTCCTCGTCCTGCAAGACCTTGTGCTTGATGCTTATGGTCTTGCCTACGAAGTCCACCGCCGACCATTTCAGTCCGATGACCTCGCTGCGGCGGAGTCCGTAATAGGCAGCTATAACGATTACGATGTGCAGCGGATCGTCCTTTGTGCAGGCGATGAGAAGGCGCGTATAAAGGGACTGCTGCCTGACGGTCTGCCATATGAAGTGGCTGAGACAGTCATCGCATATTGTATTGCCAACAAGCCCGATGATTCGGACTATGTTATCCTGCCTGTGTCCAACTTTGACGCATACTTCGGCAGTACCAGCTTCAGCCACAAGTAGTTAAATCTGTTCCCTGATACACTGCTTGAACGTGATACAGAGCTTTGTGGTGTGTCGAACGAAAACATTGATTTAGAATGAATCATTTACTATATTTTTTTAAATTCTCTGCTTGCTCCAGCACTTCCTTGTACACATCATCAATGGTAACAGGGGGATAATCGAACTCATCAAGCAAAAGTATCAGGTCAACTTGCAGATTTGCTTTGATATCTTCACGGGTTGCCCAATCAGTATACCTTGCCTTATCCGAGTTATCGGGGAAGTATACAAAATCCTTTATTACAGCCAACAGGCGATCTTTTCGGAACATACCCTTTACCATTGTTTGCAAAGAGTTGATGCCGTCAAGCTCCGTATCCGACGATTCGATTTTTCACCATGCATAGAAGACATCATATGACGAGAAGAATAAGTATATGCGTCCATAATTGTGGTATCTTCACGGACAGCACTTTTGAATTCAAAGACTGCAACAGGGATACTATTTATAAAGATACCGCCGTGTCAGGAAGTATGAAGCGGAACACGGGATCGCAGAGCCGACCTCTGCTTGATATATAGCAATATAGTTTGTTGAGTATGCACATATTTTTCACAGGCGTTTTATGCAATCTCCCAAAGTTGTAACGCTGTTATTGACAACTTGATATTTGCATGATATACTGATATCAGAAAGTTGAAAAAAAAGAGGTTACAACTTTACAGAAACCTATTTTTATGCTATACTTTAGGAGGTATTTATTATGAAGATCGCAGTAGTTTGTGCAAATGGCAAGGCAGGTCAGCTTATCGTGAAAGAGGCTGTAGACAGAGGATTTGACGTTACAGCAGTTGTCAAGGGAGAGAACAAGTCCGCTGCTCAGAACGTGATCGTGAAAGATCTGTTCGACCTGACCGCAGAAGACTTTACAGGATTTGACGCAGTTGTGGACGCTTTCGGTGCATGGACCCCCGAAACACTTCCTCAGCACTCCACGTCACTTGCTCACCTGTGCGACATTCTTTCGGGAACTGACACAAGACTTCTCGTTGTCGGCGGCGCAGGAAGCCTGTATGTGAACGCTGAGCATACCGCCTGCGTTTCTGACGGTGCAGATTTCCCCGAAGTTTTCAAGCCACTGGCTTCTGCTATGGCAATGGCGCTTGGCGAACTCCGTCAGAGAAATGACGTAAAGTGGACTTATATCAGCCCCGCAGGAGATTTTCAGGCTGACGGCGAACGCAGCGGCAAGTACATTCTCGCAGGAGAGGAACTGACGCTCAACTCTAAGGGCGAGAGCATTATCAGCTATGCAGATTACGCTATTGCTATGGTTGACGAGATCGAAAAAGGCGATCACATCGGTCAGCGTATCAGCGTGGTAAGAGAGTAAGAAAGAGATGAACATCTATGCAGATAACAAGTAAATTCACAGTGGCAGTGCATATCCTCACCTGCATCGACATTTTTGGCGGTCAAATGAGAGTGACCAGCGACTTCCTGTCGGGCAGTACGGGTGTAAATGCGGTGATAGTCCGCAATGTCCTCGGACAGCTTCGCAATACAGGGATAGTTGAAACTCGTCAGGGCAGCGGCGGCGCACACCTTGCAAAAGCACTTGACGAAATAACGCTGTACGATATTTACAAGGCGGTTGACTGCGTAGATGATGAGGGGCTGTTCCACTTCCATGAAAATCCCAATGCGGATTGTCCTGTGGGGCGCAATATCCACAAGGCTATGGACGACAGACTTGAAGCGGCGCAGGCGGCTTTGGAAAACGAGCTGAAAAGCACTACACTTGCGCAAGTTGTTGCTGATACACGCAAGATAATAGACGGAGAATAAAAAGAGAGTGTGCTGAAATGATCGGCACACTCTTTCCATAGGAGGACATATGACAGCAAATGATTATCTGAATTTTATCGTGGACGAGATACACTCCACTGTTGTTGCAACAGTGGACAGCGACGGTCTGCCCGTGACCTGTGTGATCGACATGATGTATGCAGACGAGAACGGACTGTACTTTCTCACCGCAAAGGGAAAGAACTTCTATCAGCGGTTAAAGGACAAGGGCTATCTTGCACTTTCGGGAAAAAATGGCGATGATACCATGAGCTGTACAGCGATCTCTGTCCGTGGCAAGGTCAGGGAGCTGGGTTCTGCTATGCTCCCTCTGCTGTTTGAGAACAATCCCTATATGCGTGAAATTTATCCCACCGAAGAAAGCAGAAAGGCACTCACCGTTTTTCAACTATATGAGGGCAGCGGAGAGTGGTTCGACCTGTCGAAGAAGCCTATCGAGCGTGACAGCTTCACATTCGGCGGTGCAGAGATCAGGGCAAGCGGATATTTCGTGACCGATGATTGCATCAGGTGCGGTTCGTGTCTGAGCGACTGTCCGCAGAGCTGTATCGAACTGAAAGAAAAAGCTGTTATCCGTCAGGAAAACTGTCTGCACTGCGGAAACTGTGCGGCTGTCTGTCCTGTGGGGGCAGTCATAAGGAGATGATCGTATGGAGAAATTAGACTTTCTGATAAACTATCTGCTGTCAGAAAGAAACGATGTTGACGGAATTGAGATACCAAACAATGATACGGATAAATTCCGACTTTACAGAAGCCTTGTGAATATCCGCCCTGCGATAAAGGCAAGTGATGACTTTCTGCAAGCCGAGGACGAATATCTCACAGCCTTGACCGAGAGCAAGGGCATCACGGATATTGCCGACCTCTCCCCTGTTGAAAATGGTATTTATCTTTGGAAAGGCGACATCACTACGCTCCGATGCGGTGCGATCGTCAACGCCGCCAATTCGGGAATGACCGGGTGCTGGCAGCCCTGCCATTCTTGTATCGACAACTGTATCCACACCTTTGCAGGCGTTCGTCTGCGGTATAAGTGTGGTCAGATCATGAAAGCACAAGGTCACGAAGAACCCACTGGCAAGGCAAAAATAACGCCTGCCTACAACCTGCCCTGTGATTATGTGATACACACCGTCGGACCGATCGTTCAAGGGCAGCTCACCGAGGAGCATTGCCGACTTCTTGAAAGCTCCTACAAAAGCTGTCTTGAAATTGCTATGCAAAACGGTATCGGGAGTATCGCTTTCTGCTGTATCTCAACGGGTGTGTTCGGATTTCCGCAGGATAAAGCGGCGGAAATTGCTGTCCGCACCGTCAGGGAGTTCCGCAAGAACCACGATATACAGGTGATCTTCAATGTGTTCAAGGAGGACGATCATGAAATTTACAAAAGGCTACTCGGCGGAAATTGAACGTCTGAAAAAAGAAATACAGACCGCTGATGCGATCGTCATCGGTGCAGGGGCAGGTCTTTCCACCGCCGCAGGCTTTACCTATTCGGGAGAGCGTTTGCAGAAGTATTTTGCCGATTTCGTGGAGAAATACGGCTTTCGGGATATGTATTCGGGCGGTTTTTATCCGTTCCCGACACCGGAAGAACAGTGGTCGTACTGGTCACGCTACATTTACATCAACCGCTACATGGACATAGACAACGGTACATACAAGCGCCTGTTTGAGCTTGTGAAGGACAAGGACTATTTTGTTCTCACCACCAATGTTGACCACCAATTCCAAAAGGCAGGATTTGACAAGCACCGCCTGTTCTACACCCAGGGCGATTACGGACTTTGGCAGTGCAGTGAGCCGTGCCACCAAAAGACCTATGACAACGAAGAAACCGTCAGGGCGATGTTTGAAGCTCAGAAAAATATGCGTGTTCCGTCAGAGCTTGTGCCACACTGTCCTGTCTGTGGAAAGCCGATGAGCATGAACCTCCGAGCAGATGACACCTTTGTCGAGGACGAGGGCTGGCACAGAGCAGCGGAGCGTTATGATGAGTTCCTGCGCCGCCATGAGGGAATGCATATCCTGTTCTTAGAGCTTGGTGTGGGCATGAACACGCCTGTCATCATAAAGTATCCGTTCTGGAAGATGACCTATGCAAACCCGAAGGCGGTCTATGCCTGCCTGAATTTCGGGGAAGCGTATGCACCTGATGAGATCAGAGGTCAGAGCATTTGTATCAATGGGGATATTCATGAGGTGCTGAAAAAATTGGCTTAATATTTATTCGAGCCTTGCTCTCTGTTTTGAGTGCAAGGCTCATTTTATGTCAATAGAGTATGCTGTTATTTTGGCGCACACCATAATGCTGAAATGAACTTGTGCGGAACGGATTTTGTGTGCACCAATAGACTACGGTCATCTGACATCACAGGAACAAATCACAAAACATAAAACTGATCATATTCCAAAAATTTTCATATCATCCTCAACCGTAGTAATTCCTGCAATACCAAAGTTTTCTACCAACACATTTGCAATATTCGGTGAAAGAAATGCAGGCAGAGTTGGTCCGAGGTGAATATTCTTCACTCCGAGATACAGCAGAGCAAGTAGTACGATGACTGCTTTCTGCTCATACCATGAGATGTTGTAAACGATAGGCAGATCATTCACATCATCAAGCCCGAATACCTCTTTCAGTTTCAGGGCTATCAGCGCCAAAGAATAAGAATCATTGCACTGTCCTGCATCGAGAACTCTCGGAATACCGCCGATGTCGCCTAAGTCGAGCTTGTTATACTTGTACTTCGCACAGCCTGCGGTGAGAATAACTGTATCTTTTGGCAGCTTCTCAGCAAATTCCTGATAGTAGCTTCTGGACTTCGCTCTGCCGTCACAGCCTGCCATGACTACGAATTTGCGGATAGCCCCCGATTTTACAGCTTCTACAACTGTATCGGCAAGTGCAAATACCTGTTCATGGGCAAAGCCGCCGATTATGGAGCTTGTTTCGATTTCAGTTGGCGGAGGACATTTTTTCGCCTGTTCGATGATCGGCGAGAAATCCTTTACTTCGCCGTAGGGTGCGTCAATATGCTTACAGCCCGGATAGCCTGCGGCACCTGTTGTCCAAAGTCTGTCCTTGTAGCTGTCCTTCGGCGGAACGATGCAGTTTGTGGTCATCAGCACCGGACCGTTAAAGCTCTCAAATTCCTCTTTCTGCTTCCACCACGCATTGCCGTAGTTTCCTGCGAAATGCGGATACTTTTTAAAGAACGGATAATAATGCGCAGGTAGCATTTCCGAGTGCGTATAAACATCAACTCCAGTATCCTTTGTCTGCTCAAGGAGCATTTCAAGGTCTTTCAGATCGTGACCTGAGATCAGTATTGCAGGATTTTTGCGGACACCAATATCAACTGTCGTGATCTCAGGATTGCCGTATGCTGTAGTATTTGCAGCATCAAGGTCAGCCATACCCTGAACGCCGTACTTGCCGACTTCCAGCGTGAGAGCCACAAGGTCATCGACCGACAGACTGTCATCAAGTGTTTTAGCAAGAGCCGACTGTAAGAAAGCATCAAGCTCCTCATCATCATTCAGCAGAGCGTTTGCGTGTTTTGTATATGCCGCAAGTCCTTTCAGACCGTATGTTATCAGCTCACGCAGAGAGCGTATATCCTCATTCTCTGTTGCAAGTACGCCGACAGTCTTAGCTTTTTCGGCATAGTCCGTACCGTTCCAAAGAGCTGCTTCGGGGAGTGATTCTTTATTCTGCACCTGTCCGAGCAATTCTTCTTTGACTGCAAGTGTTTCAGTAACCTTAGCGGTAATGCTGTCGAGATCGAAATTTGCATTGGTTATGGTGATGAACAGATTCACGCTGATAAGGTGGTTGATTTCGGGACAGACCTTCTGCCCCTCTGCACGGAGCTGAGTTGTCACCGCAGACAATCCCTTTGTAACGTACACAAGCAAGTCCTGCATTACTGCGACTTCGGGTTGTTTACCGCAGACACCGCAAGCGATACAACCCTTACAGCCTGCTGTTTCCTGACACTGATAGCAAAACATTTTCTGTTCCATGATATATTCCTCCATTATTTTCTTATCTCAACGATACTGCCGTCCGGTGAAATAACAGCTACTTCAAGCGGAATGTCCTTACCGCTTGCTTCGATTGCTTTTTTTATCGCATACTCCATACCGCCGCAGCACGGCACTGTCATTCTTGTGAGAGTGATGCTCTTTATATCGTTATTACGGAATATCTCTGTCAGCTTTTCAGCGTAATCAACGGCATCGAGCTTCGGACAGCCGATGAGCGTGATCTTCCCACGGATAAAATCATGGTGGAAGTTTCCGTAGGCGTAAGCTGTACAATCGGCAGCGATAAGCAGATCAGCACCGTTGAAGTATGGTGCATTTGTAGGCAGGAGCTTTATCTGTATCGGGAATTGTCTCAGACAGCTTGGAACACGAACATCGCTGTCATCTTCTTTTGGCGTAAAGCTCTGCAATGCAGAACCCGGACAGGTGAAACCGCTGCAAGCGGACTTCTTCTGCTTGTTTGCCTGCACTGCCTTCTCGTCATAAGCCGCCGCTTCACGCTCGGTGAAGTGGATAGCGTCCATAGGACAGGCAGGGAGACAGTCGCCGAAGCCATCGCAGAAATCGTCACGCATGAGCTTAGCCTTGCCGTTTACGATAGCGATTGCCCCCTCATGGCAAGCCTTC
>ACOK01000104.1 GCA_000174895.1 Ruminococcus flavefaciens FD-1 | reverse complement strand
CTGACAAAGTTAGTAAAGCAAGAGTAGCGATGCTTTACGGATGGTTTGCAAGAATTATGAATCGCCCCAAAAAGTAAATGCTGCTGCCCTGAAAAAACGGCCGCAGGAATCTGTTTTAATTGTGAGCCGATCACAGACCTTGCGCTGAGCTGAAAAAGATGCATCACTTCGTCGGTGCAAATAACATTCATAAAGCAGTTTGGCCTTCGCTTATAACCTTTCTGCGAATCATTATCATATCAAGAACATCGGTATATCCGTCAAAATCCATATCATACAGAACAGCATCATCTTTATCGGGTAAGCTTTTTCCATGCAGAAAACTGCTCATTCCTACAAGATCGGAAACGTTCAGTTCGCCGTCCTTGTTTACGTCACCTATCTGACAGTCACATAGAGGAACTTCTGTGCTGTCATATGCATGGAGAGGGGAAGGTTCACGAAGCGTCCATTCGCCGTGTGATCCGCCTTCCTTCTTCATCTCACTGTCCGATCTCAGGAACCATTTATACGACGAATCGAGGTCATCCCAAGTCGTATCGGAATGGAAATAGTGACCGCCTATTTTTATTATATTCCAGGCATGGTCGCTGCTGTCCACATAACAGGACTCTATCCCTGCCTCACGCAGAAGGATATCATAAAAGCGCGAATAGCCCTCACATACTGTACGATCATTGAAAAGCACCGACGTATCACGATGATTCTTAGCAGCATTTGCGTCATCGTGATCGTAATCGACTTTATTGCATATCCAGTCATGGAGCGCTCTGACTTTCTGAATATCACTCATATCAGGAGTTATATTCTCGTCAATGATCTTTCCCACCTGCATTCTGAGGTATTCATTGATAAAGCCAACATTCTCCGCAGCGGAAAAATTATCGAAAATGAACTGCTTGTACTTACCTGTAAAATCATGTGTCTCGCTGTCAAACAGACATTCGGAATTTATAGTCATCAGGTTTACGCAGTCATTGAAGGCCGACCAGTGAAATGTAGTTTTGTTTGTGTCTGATATATCAATATTTTCGATGTTTTCATTGCCTGTAAAAGTCAAAGCACCGACATTACACTCTCCGTTGAATGTAAGATTCTTTATCGACGGACAATTATCGAAAGCGAGTGATCTTATATCACAGCCATTACTGAATGTTATATTTTCAAGCAGCGGAGCATTCGAAAATGCCCTATAATATAATCTTGTGTAATGAGGAAATTCTATCTCTTCAAGACCTACATTAAATATACCTTTTTCCTCAATTTCTATGAGATCACATTTTTCCGGAAATACAATAGTCTTTAACTCTGTAGTACCATGTATCGCCGGGAACGGTACAACGAATTTCTGATATTCTCCTTTGAATATGATCTTTCTTAAGGTGGGGGGGTTAAAAAGAGCATAATTCAAATCGTAATCAAATTCTCCCCGCATCTGCCCTATGGTAAGCTCTTCTAACATCTGATCACTGAACACACAGTTCAATTCAAGCAATTCATCAGGCTTATCATAAGGATCATAATTGAAATAAAAACACATATCCTCTGATTTACTTTTTACGTAATTTTTGCCGCTGTGAAGAAAAATATCTGCGGTATTGTCGGAAGTCTGTACAACATATCCCGTATCACGATATGTCGTATTTTGTATTCTAATCGATGGTATTTCTGCATTTGCAGACATAAACGCAGCACCGGGACAAATAAGCAGAAAACTTACAAATGAAGATACTAACATTTTTCTCAGCTTTTTTTTCATAGTTATCACTCCTGTCTTCTCAAAGAGTTGACCTGCCTTTTATAACACATACGTCAGAATACAGCAAGGTGTTGCAGGAAAAATATTTATTTAAATGTGGACATGAGTCACGATATCTGCGGGGGAGGGAGATGTCACACCGTTGAAAGAGGGGGACTGCCTCCGATAAAAATGCATAAAGCTTCTATATAAGAACCTGTCCACATAGGGTGAATGTACGGATTATCAGGCAAAATTTGACGAAAAGACGTGCATGAATCCCTATGTGGACAGGTTCTAAGTACCGAGGCCGAATCTTCCCGGATTTTCTGCATTAGCCCATTATCTGCGATAATATGACTTTTTTCGACATTATTTCATATTTTCCTTAAGCGGTTGCTGTGGTATAATAGTATTGTTCCGTCGGGAGGTCGGCGGAGCGCAGTATTGATGAGAGGACGGATATTTATGCCAAAAAAAGACAAAGTTGACGAAATTCTGGACAGACTTGCTGTTGACAGAAATAGTATTGGCGGTAAAGCTCTGCGTAATGCGGTTGCTGTGTGCGTTGAGGATGTGGAGTTTGAATATAAAGTGACGAAGCTGTACGCTGATACGGCGGAGAAGCTTTCAAAGGCGGTCAGCACCATTGAGCGTGAGATACGCAGTGCTATCAGGAAGAGCTGGACTGACGGCGATCCTGCATTGCTGAAGGAAATGCTTCCTGCCCACTACGGCAAAACGGAAAAGCCTCCTGTCAATGCACTTTACATTGCGGCTGCTGCGGAGTGGATAAGACTTAATTGCTGATGAAAAAGCCTGTGCATCGGTCGATACACAGGCTTTGGTCTTGATTGAGTGTAATAAAAAAGATCAGATATCTCATTGAAATATCTGATCTTTACATTAAGCGCGGATTGAGAGATTTGAACTCTCGCGCCGGTTTCCCGACCTACTCCCTTAGCAGGGGAGCCCCTTCACCACTTGGGTAAATCCGCAAAAAATATGGCGGAGAGGGTGGGATTCGAACCCACGTGACCGTTAAGTCAAACGGTTTTCAAGACCGCCTCGTTATGACCGCTTCGATACCTCTCCGTATTTGATATGTTGTTTTTTACTGACGTCTGTCTCAGTCAGCTTTTATATTATACCATGGCAATACACAAATGTCAAGAAAAAATCGAAAAATTATGTGACAATGATTTTTCAACATTTTTGTGCATATCATACATCGGATTTCAACAGGGCTTTCCTGTACCTAATGAATCACGGCTTTTTTATTTAAAATATAGAAATAATTACGAAAAAACAGAACTTTTCAGAAAATACACTTTACATATCCGTGATTTTAGTGTAAAATAGACATAGATATTTTTTTGTGAGGTGCTATATGGAACCAAAGTTTAAAAGAGTTTTATTAAAGGTCAGCGGAGAAGCTCTCGCAGGCGATAATAAAACAGGTCTTAATTTCGATGTTATCAATGAGATATGCAAAAGCATTAAGAAATGCGTTGACGCAGGCGTTCAGGTTGGCGTCGTAGTCGGCGGCGGCAATTTCTGGAGAGGACGTTCAAGCGGCGCTATGGACCGCACAAGAGCCGACCACATCGGTATGCTTGCTACTGCTATGAATGCTCTTGCTCTTGCTGATTCTCTTGAGGCTCTCGGATGTGATGTGAGAGTTCAGACTGCTATATGTATGCAGCAGGTGGCTGAGCCTTATATCCGCAACAAGGCTGTTAAACATCTCAGAAAGGGCAGAGTTGTCATTTTCGGATGCGGTACAGGCAATCCCTTCTTCTCCACAGATACAGCTGCTTCTCTCAGAGCTGTTGAGATCGAGGCTGATGTATTCCTCAAGGCTACACTGGTTGACGGTGTATACGACAAGGATCCTCATAAATATGAAGATGCAAAGAAGTATGATACCCTCACCTTCTCTCAGGTGCTCAGCGAAGAACTTGCTGTTATGGACAGCACAGCCGCTACTATGTGCCGTGACAACGGTATGAAGATGCTGGTATTCGATCTCTCACGCCCTGATAATATCTACGACGCTGTTATGGGCGAAAATGTCGGCACACTCGTAAGCGAGGAATGACATTGATCTTCAATTCTGAATCATACATTATTAAATAACGAAAGGAATGTTTATCATGAAAGAAACTATAAATCAGGCTAAAGAAAAAATGACAAAGTGCATCAACTCGCTGGGCAACGAATTTGCTTCTATCCGTGCAGGAAGAGCTAACCCAAGCGTTCTCGACAAGGTAACTGTTGACTACTACGGAGCTCCTACTCCTATCAACCAGCTTGCTGCTGTATCCGTATCAGAGGGACGTACTCTCGTTATCTCTCCATGGGAGAAGCCTCAGCTGAAGGCTATCGAGAAGGCTATCCAGGCTTCAGATATCGGTATCAATCCTACCAACGACGGTAACGTTATCCGCCTTACATTCCCACAGCTTACAGAGGACAGACGTAAGGAACTTGCTAAGGAGATCAAGGGCCTCGGCGAAAAGGCTAAGGTAACTGTCCGCAACGCAAGACGTGACACTATGGAAAAGCTGAAGAAGATGAAGAAGAATTCCGAGATCACTGAGGATGAGCTTGCTGACGGCGAGAAGAAGGTACAGAAGATCACTGACGGCTTCATTGATGATATCGACAAGGCTGTTGCTGACAAGGAAAAAGAGATCATGACTGTCTGATTGGTGAAATATGGCATTATTCGGAAAAAAAGACAAAGAAGAAATAGTACTTCCCGACAAGCTGCCCGACCATGTGGGATTCATCATGGACGGCAACGGCAGATGGGCGAAGAAGCGTGGACTTCCACGTTCGTTCGGTCACAGGGAGGGTGCTAAGCAGTTCAAGAAGATAGTCCGCTACTGTAAGGATATCGGACTGAAAAATATTTCCTTCTACGCTTTCTCTACCGAAAACTGGCAGAGACCTGCGGAGGAGGTCAACACTATCATGGAGCTTTTCCGTGATTATATCGTGGATGTCCGCAACTTCCTCAGCGAGAATACCCGTATGATATTCCTCGGTGACAAGTCCGCATTCGATGAGGACTTGCAGGAGAAGATGATAAAGCTGGAGGAGGACACCGCCAAGTATGACGAGATGACCCTCATGATGGCTGTCAACTACGGCGGACGTGACGAGATAACCCATGCCGCAAGGATACTTGCCGAGAAGGCTGCAAAGGGCGAGATAAAGCCCGAGGATATCACCGAGCAGTCCATCTCCGACAACCTCTACACAGCAGGCTTTCCTGATGTTGACCTGCTTATCCGTCCCAGCGGCGAGCAGAGGATATCAAACTATCTTATCTGGCAGTGCGCCTATGCGGAATTCTACTATACAGATGTATTATGGCCTGATTTCACTCCCGATGAGCTGGATAAGGCACTTGCTGAATACGCAAGAAGAAACCGCCGTTTCGGAGGTGTCTGATGCGTACACGTATCATATCGGGAGCAGTCGGTGTACTGCTCCTTTCAGCGGTTTTATACTTCCATGAAACTATCGTGCTTCCAATTGCGGTAGCGGCTATTATCGCCGTTATGCTGTTCGAGCTTTTACGTGCGGTGAAGATGGAAAAATGCATTCCCGTACTTTTAGCGGCGGAGGCCTGCGGTATTGCTATGCCGATGATCTATGGTGTTCTTACCAAGATAGTATACGATGGCAGCAATGTAATACCAAACTATGAGTTTCTGGCATGGCAGAGTTCGCATACCTATAACATATGCGCTTTTGCAGTAATACTTCTGTGTGCATTTGTCATTTTTATAACATGGCTGAGAAAGCACAAGGAGATACGCTACGAACAGGTATTCTTCGTGCTGGCGGTAATGGTACTTGTACCGAATGCCATGACTACTATGGTTCGTATCGAAAGAATGAGCGGACTTTTCTACCTTGTCATGGGACTTTGCGGCGCATGGATAGCCGACACGGGAGCATACTTCTCGGGAGTTGCCCTCGGCAAGCATAAGCTGTGCCCTGAGATAAGCCCTAAGAAAACCATCGAGGGACTTGTGGGCGGCATACTGACAACGGCTATCGTTTATGCTGTTGCATTTTCGATCTATGAAGGCGGATTTGAAGTGAAAACCGCAGTTATAGCCTTTATTACGGGAGCAGTCTGCGCTGTAATCGGAACCAGTGGGCGACCTGTCCGCTTCAATGGTAAAGCGTCAGATAGGCTTCAAGGACTACGGAAAGATTATGCCCGGTCACGGCGGACTTATGGACCGCTTCGACAGCGTACTTTTCGTGCTGCCTACATTCTATGTATTTTTGAATATCATGAATTTATTTTAAAACGAAAGGGGACTGAACGGACTATTTGACGGATAGTCCCCTTTCATTTTAATGCGGAATGCGGAATTCGGAATTAAGAATTGAGGTGTCCACTAACGTGGACAGATTTAAATTTCTGAATGATAATTCGATATGTGAGCGAAGCGAGCACATTTAATTCCGAATTCCGAATTCCGCATTCCGAATTGAATAAAGGAAGTGTTTTAACAATGATAAAGACCGTTTCTATACTCGGTTCCACAGGTTCTATAGGTACGCAGTCCCTTGAGGTCTGCGAAAAGCATGATATAAAGGTGACTGCACTTGCCGCACACAGCAGTGTTGATATGCTGGAACAGCAGGCAAGAAAGTTCAGGCCTTCAAAGGTATGCATCTACAGGGACGACAAATACTCCGAGCTGAAAGAGCGCCTTGCCGATACCGATATAAAGGTACTCAGCGGCATGGACGGACTCTGTGAGATAGCTGTCATGGAGGAAAGCGACATTGTTCTCAATTCCGTTGTGGGCATGGTCGGACTTCTGCCAACTCTCACAGCTATGGAGGCAGGCAAGAACGTCGCTCTCGCCAACAAGGAAACTCTCGTTGCAGGCGGAAAGATAGTTACCGAGCTTGCAAAGAAAAAGGGCGTTACTATTTATCCAATAGACAGCGAGCATTCCGCAGTATTCCAGTGCTTGCAGGGAAACAAGCGTGAACAGCTCAGCAAGATGATACTGACAGCTTCCGGCGGACCTTTCTTCGGTTACACCTACGACCAGCTGAAGAACGTCACAAAGGAACAGGCACTTCATCATCCTAACTGGGACATGGGCAACAAGATCACCATAGATTCGGCAACTCTTATGAACAAGGGGCTGGAATTCATCGAGGCAAAGTGGCTTTTCGACCTTCGTCCCGACCAGATAGAGATAGTTGTTCATCGTCAGAGCGTTGTGCATTCCGCTGTTGAGTACAACGATTACTCCGTTATCGCACAGATGGGCGTGCCCGATATGAAGATACCGATACAGTATGCGCTGCTGTATCCTGACAGGATGGAGTGTCCCACAGGCAGGCTTTCCCTTACCGATTACGGAAAGCTGACTTTCGAGAAGCCCGACTATGACACATTCAAGTGTCTGTCTGCGGCTATCGAGGCTATAACCCGTGGCGGTGCGTATCCTTGTCTTGTCAACTCAGCCAACGAGGAAGCTGTAAGGGCATTCCTCCACGATGAGATAAAGTTCATTCAGATAGGCGAGATAGTTTCTTCTGTGCTGGATAAATTTGAATATTTCGACATAAACTCTTATGAGGACGTTACTAAGGCGGACAGCATGGCGAGAGAATACGTCCGTTCAGTTATCGGTAAGTAGTTCGGTATTCACTTCGTGGACGGATAAAATATGTGAGTGTCAGCGAACACAATTATGCATTGAAAGAAAGGGCAGATATAGAATGTTGGGCATTATTATAGCTATACTTATTTTCGGAATAATCGTTACGGTCCATGAATTCGGACACTTCATATGCGCTAAACTCAGCGGTATAAGAGTGCTGGAATTTTCCGTGGGCATGGAGCCGAAGCTGTTTCAGAAGCAGAAAGGTGAGACTAAATACTCTCTCCGTGCGCTTCCTATAGGCGGCTACTGCGCCATGGAAGGTGAGGACGCTGAAACTGCCGACGAAAGAGGATTCCGCAATGCAAAGCTGTGGAAGAGAATGATAGTTCTTGCGGCAGGTGCGTTCATGAATTTCGTTCTCGGATTCGTTCTCATCATAGGTATGGTGTGTATGTTTACTGACATCCCTACAACTGTTATAAGAGGTTTCGCGGGGGAAAAGAATGAGGACGGCACTACTACCTATTACGCTCAGAGCTATGAATGCGGTCTGCGTCATAATGACAAGATCGTTGAGATAGACGATATCCGCATATTCAGCGACTTCGATGTCAGCTACATCTTCGCAACTACCAAGAAAGAAAAGCACGACGTTGTAGTGGAACGTGACGGCGAAAAAATGGAAATATCCGATGTTGTCTTCAAAAACGACCAGACAGGCGGAGTGTGGGATTTCGGCTTCGTTTACAAAAAAAAGAATCCGCTCACAGTCCTCAGCTGTTCAAAGGATTATTTTTGTTCCATGAGCCATCTTGTGGGTCTTTCTCTCAAGCAGCTTTTCTCGGGCGAGGTAAAGAAAGAGGAAGTTTCGGGACCTGTCGGCGTTGTGGATGCTATCAGTGATGCGGCAGAGGAAAGCGAAGGCTTAGCTGACGCAATATTCAATCTGCTTTATATGTCATCGCTCATTACCATCAACGTTGGTATTTTCAATCTGCTTCCCATTCCGGGACTTGACGGCGGCCGTCTGCTCTTCTGCCTTATCGAGCTTGTACGCCGCAAGCCTGTCAAGCCTGAGCATGAGGGATATGTTCATCTTGCAGGAATGGTGCTCCTCTTCGGAATAATGATATTCGCAACATACAATGATATAGCAAGACTTATAACAGGAGGCTGATCAAATGGCTGAAATATGTCTTCTCGGTACAGGCGGTATGCTGCCGCTGAAAGACCGTTTCCTTACAAGTTTATATGTTGAGCAGAACGGAAAAGCAGTGCTCATAGACTGCGGTGAGGGGACTCAGGTAGCTATGGGGATGCACGGACTGAAAATGAGTCGTGTTGAGGCTCTGCTCATTACTCATGACCACGCAGACCACGTTACAGGACTGCCGGGACTTCTCCTCTCAATAGGCAACTGTTCACGCACAGAGCCGCTGGACATTTATCTCCCCGAAAGCTGTGTGAATGCAGTTAAGTCGCTGATGTCGGTCTGCGGCTATCTGCCTTACGAAGTGGTACTGCATACCCTTTCAGTCAGCGAGGGGGAAAGCTTTAAGATAGAGCGAATCGACCCTCTGCTGACCGTAAATACTCTTCCGCTGAAGCACAGTACAAAGTGCATAGGCTACAGCTTTGAGTTTTACCGCAAGCCGGTGTTTGCTCCCGAAAAAGCAAAGGCTCTGGGAGTTCCCGTGCAGATGTGGAAAAAGCTTCACGCAGGCGAGGATGTTACTCTCGATGACGGTACGGTAATAACTCAGGAGCAGGTGACAGGCGAGCAGAGAGCGCCGCTGAAAATCACCTATACGACCGATACCTGTCCCCTTGACAGTATCGTACCATTTGCAGAGAATGCCGATCTTTTCGTATGCGAGGGAATGTACGGCACTATGGACAAAAAGCAGTCCATGGACGAAAAGGGACATATGCTGATGCAGGATGCCTGTGAACTGGCAAAAAAGGCAAATGCAAAGCGTTTGTGGCTGACGCATTACAGCCCTGCCGAGAAAGAGCCGGCTGTGTATGAGGACGAGCTGAAAGCCATATTCCCCGAAGTTTCGGTATCCGTTGACGGCATGAAGATATCCTTATAATAGTTGTTAGTTAATGCGGAAATGCCCCAAACTAAGCACTAAGAACTCAAAAAAGGAGAATATATGGAAAAAGAAGGCTTTGTTTCGGTCTGGGCGGTATGCGGATTCACGGAGGATGAACTGGAAGAGTATACGGAGTATGACTACGAAAACGAATGCCCGTCCCGTTTCTGCGTGGAGAATGGCATAAATGAAGATGAAATAGACGAGGACTTTATCGAGAAAGCTGTTTATGACAGGATTTTCATCGATGCGGCGGAACTTCTGGCGGATTGTTCATACAGCGGCAACTTCGTTTCCACCTTTGCAGGTAGGAAACTTCCCGAAAACTGCAACGGCATGATAATTGTATACGATTATGAACATATCGGCATTACCGCTGAAAATCCCGATGTTGTTTTTTTAGGAACAGCTGTATATAAGAAGTTATAAGTTGTTAGTGAATAGTTGTTGTTTAATGAGGAAATGCGCCAAACTGATCACTAAGAACTCAAAAAGGAGTAATGATATGAGAAATGTAAGACCTGTAAAAGTCGGGGACTGTGTCCTTGACGGCAAACATATATACATACAGTCCATGCTCAATGCACGTTCTGACGATATCGAAGGAAGCGTGAAGCAGGCTGTTGAACTGGAAAAGGCTGGCTGTGAGATAATCCGTGCGGCTATCCCGAATATGGAGGCTGTGAAGCTTATCCCCGCCATTAAAGAAGCAGTGAACATCCCTCTTGTTGCAGATATCCATTTTGATTATAAGCTTGCTCTGGAGTCAGCTGCGGCAGGCGTGGACAAGATCCGCATAAATCCCGGAAACATAGGCGGCATGGACAGAGTAAAGGCTGTTGTGGATGCCTGCCGTGCGAAGAATATCCCTATCCGTATCGGCGTAAATTCGGGTTCGCTTGAAAAGGAGATACTGGCGAAATACGGCTCACCTACACCTGAGGCACTGGTGGAGAGCGCAATGACTCATGCGGCTATGCTGGAGCATTTCGACTTCAACGATATCGTAATTTCCATCAAATCCTCGGATGTAAACAGGATGATAGCTTCTTACCGTCTTGCTGCTGAGAAGTGCTCATATCCGCTTCATCTGGGAGTTACCGAGGCAGGCACCGAGCGTATGGGACTTATCAAGTCTTCCATCGGTATCGGTTCGCTTCTCTGTGACGGCATAGGCGAGACTATCAGAGTTTCCCTGACCGATGACCCGATACGTGAAATTGCCGCTGCCAAGGATATCCTCAAGAGCATAGGCAAGCGTGGGGGAGTAAAGATAGTTTCATGTCCTACCTGCGGAAGAACACGTATAGACCTTGTGAAAGCCGCAAAGATGGTAGAGGAAGCCGTAAAGAATATGGACAAGGACATCACCGTTGCTGTTATGGGATGTATCGTAAACGGCCCCGGTGAAGCCCGTGAAGCAGATGTGGGCATCGCAGGCGGCGACGGCTGTGCTGTTATCTTCAAAAAGGACGGTACACAGCGTAAAATTGCCGAAGCAGACATTGTTCCCGAATTGCTGAAAGAAATAGAGCTTCTTTGAGTGATCAGTGAGTGGTAAGCAGAAATCAGAAAGCAGGGGCTGCGTTACGCCGCCTGTGGGGTTACATATACTTTGTCATATAGGGGCTGCCTTTGGCAGTCCGCAAACGAACATTATAATTCTCTGTTTTATTATTTTTCATTGTTTACTGAGGAATCCACAAGGGCACCCGTACATCTGATATCTGCTTGTTGTAAACTAAGCACTAAGTACTTATAACTGATAACTTAAGGCAACACCGCACAAAGCTTGTGCTGAAGATGCGCCGACAGATTTTTCGTCAGATTGTATAGAAATTCCGCAGGCATACTATCGTATGTCAAGGGATTTCTGTGCAAGATGACGGAAAATATGTCCGCAGATTCAGTGCAAAGCCGTCAGGCGGGCTTTGTGCGGTGTTGCCTTAAATTGAAAGGGCGTTTTAAATGCAGATAAAACTGTCTGAATTTCTTAAAGAATATAATACCGAGATACCCGAAAGTGTGCGTGAGGGTGAGATATTCAGGCTTACTTATTCGGAGAATCTCGATAACATAACCTTCTATGCCAACTATGAAAGCCTCGTTCCCAGTGACGATATATTCGCTTTCGAGAAGGCTGCGGAGACCGCTCTCCGTGTGGAGAGGATAAGGCTTGCCTGCCGCTATCCGTCTGAGCTTTTCGGCATGGACTGCTACGGCGAGCTTATCAAGCTGATAAAGCGTGATGTTTCTGTTGTCAACGGATTCCTCGACGATGCCGATGTGAACCTCTCCGACGGCAGGCTGAATATCCGTATCGTCCACGGCGGAAGGGATATCCTCGACCGCTACGACTTCTGCGGAAAATTCGCACGTATGATATATCAGCAGTTCGGTACCCGCATAGCTGTTACCCTTGACGGAGATACTTCCATCCCTGTGGCCGAGTACGACCAGATGGTTGAGCGCCTTGAGGCTGAAATGCCCGACTACAGCGCTCAGCTCATCCCCGAAAAGTCGGCGGACGAGATACAGCGTGAGCAGATAGAGTCAATAACTCCCACTAAGGCTCTTGATATCACAGCCCTCAACAAGGACTTCGACAGTGAATCTGCGGAGATAATCAAGGGCAGAGCGATACGTGAGACTCCCGTGAATATCTGCGACGCACTCCAGAGACTGGGCGAAAAGCTGACTGTTGTAGGCGACGTTTTCGCATCCGAGATAAAGGAACTGCGAAACGAAAAATGTGTGGCTACATTTGATATCACCGACTACAGCGGTTCGCTGATGATAAAGATATTCGGCACTGTCAAGGAGATTGAGGAGATGAAGCTTTCCTCCATCAAGAACGGAGCAACTCTCCTTGTTTCGGGTAAGATCGACTACGACCAGTACGCCCGTGACATCGTTATATCGGCAAATTCTCTCATCAAGGTAAAGCGTATACCCAAGATGGACAACTATCCTGAGAAGCGTGTGGAGCTTCACTGCCATACCAATATGTCAGCTATGGACGCTGTCACCGACCCTGTTACTCTTATCAACCGTGCGGCAAGCTGGGGACATCAGGCAATGGCCATCACCGACCACGGAAACGTTCAGGCATTCCCTGATTGTATGTACAATATGCCCAAGGACTTCAAGGTCATCTACGGCATGGAGGCTTATGTGGTCAACGATGTTGAGCGTGATATGGTAATGTACGGCGAGGACGGACGTTCATTTGATGATGAAGTCATAGTTTTCGACGTTGAGACTACGGGACTGAATTTCCGGACCGACAGGCTTACCGAAATAGGCGCTGTCAAGCTGAAAAATCTTCAGGTAGTGGACAGCTTCAACACCAAGGTCAACCCCGAAAAGCCCATTCCCGAGAAGATAACCGAGCTGACAGGCATCAGTGACGCCGACGTAAAGGACGCTCCCCATGAAGCCGAGGCTCTGCGTATGTTCATGGAATTCTGCGGAGATAAGCCTGTTTTGATAGCGCACAACGCCCGTTACGATACCAACATGATAAATCAGGTCTGCAAGCGCCAGAACATCGATTTCGATTACACATGGGTGGATACCCTCGTTATGTGCCAGTCCATGCTTCCCGAAATGGGACGCCATAAGCTGAATCTTGTGGCAAAACAGCTGAAACTGGGCAAATTCGACCATCACCGTGCATCCGACGATGCGCTTATGCTTGCGAAGATATACATTGAACTTGCAGGCAGGCTGAAAAATGACCGTGGATTCAAGTCGCTGAACGAACTGAACAGGCTTGTTGACGAAATAGAGACAAAGAAGCTGAAAAGCTACCACCATATCATTCTTGTCCGCAATCAGGCAGGACTGAAGAACCTCTACAAGCTGGTATCACTCAGCAACCTTGAATACTTCTACAAGAAGCCGCTGATACCAAAGTCCATACTCGAACAGCACCGTGAAGGCCTTATCTTCGGAAGTGCCTGCGAGGCAGGTGAGCTGTTCCAGGCTATACTTGATATCCGTGACGAGGAGTACATCGAGCAGATAGCGAAGTTCTACGATTATCTGGAAATTCAGCCCATCGGCAACAACGAGTTCATGGTACGTGACGGAAAGGCTGAAAATGACGAGGAGCTCATGCAGTACAACCGTGAGATAGTCGAGCTGGGCGACAAGCTGGGCATTCCCGTATGTGCTACCTGTGACGTTCACTTTATCGACCCGAAGGACGGTATCTACCGTAAGATAATCCTTGCATCCATGGGCTTCAAGGATGCTGAAAATCAGGCTCCGCTCTACCTCAGAACCACCGAGGAGATGATGAAGGAGTTCGCATATCTGGGCGAGGAAAAGGCGAAAGAGATCGTCATTACCAATACCAATAACATCGCCGATCAGATAGAGGTGGTGCGTCCGATACCGAAGGGAACATTCACTCCTACAATTGACGGTGCAGAGGAAGAACTTGTAAAAATAACACACGAAAAAGCTTTCTCCATTTACGGCGATCCGCTTCCTGAGATAGTGGACAAGCGCCTTGACCGTGAGCTTTCATCTATCATCAAGCACGGTTTCTCAGTGCTGTACATCATTGCTCAGAAGCTTGTGTGGAACTCTGTTGACAACGGCTATCTCGTTGGTTCGAGAGGATCTGTCGGCTCGTCATTCGTGGCTTCAATGGCTGGTATCTCCGAGGTAAATCCGCTTCCGCCCCATTATGTGTGCCCCAAGTGCAAGCACAGTGAGTTCCTTCTGGACGGTAAATACGGCTCGGGCTTTGACCTGCCGCCTAAGAACTGTCCTGACTGCGGTACGGATATGACCCGTGACGGACACGATATCCCATTCGAGACCTTCCTCGGATTCGACGGCGATAAAGCGCCTGATATCGACCTTAACTTCTCCGATGAGTACCAGTTCTGGGCTCACCGATATACCGAGAAGCTGTTCGGTAAATCAAACGTTTTCAAGGCAGGAACTATCTCCGTCGTGGCGGAAAAGACCGCTTACGGCTATGTAAAGAAATACTGCGAGGAAAACGGCATAACCCTCAATAATGCGGAACTGACACGTCTTGCCATTGGCTGTACAGGCATCAAGCGTACCACAGGTCAGCACCCCGGAGGAATGGTCGTTGTTCCGTCAGATTATGATGTTTACGACTTCACCCCTGTTCAGCATCCTGCTGATACTGCGGATTCGGAGATCATCACCACTCATTTCACATTCAACTCGCTTCATGATACCATCCTTAAACTTGATGAGCTGGGACACGTTGTACCTACGCTTTACAAGCATCTTGAGGACCTGACAGGCATCAAGATAAAGGACGTACCCACATCCGATCCTGACGTGATACGTATGTGTACCAACTGCGATGTGCTGGGAGTTACTCCCGAGGAGATATACTGCAAGACGGGAAGTCTTGGCATCCCCGAAATGGGTACGGGCTTCACCATTCAGATGCTTCTGGACGCTAAGCCGACGAAATTCAGCGACTTCCTTCAGATATCGGGACTTTCCCACGGTACTGACGTTTGGCTGGGAAATGCGAAAGACCTTATCGACCAGGGCGTCTGCACCATTTCCGAGGTTATCGGTACCCGTGACAGTATCATGACATATCTGCTTTATAAGGGCGTTGAGCCGAAAATGGCATTCCAGATAATGGAGTGGACCCGAAAGGGAAAAGCGCCGAAGCAGTTCACCCCTGAGATAATACAGATGCTTCGTGACCACAATGTACCGGAATGGTATATCGAAAGCTGTCTGAAGATCAAGTATATGTTCCCGAAAGCCCACGCTGCGGCATACGTTATCGCCGCAATAAAGCTGGGATGGTTCAAGCTTCACCGACCGCTGGAGTACTACGCTACATATTTCTCGGTGCGTGGTGAAGACTTTGACGCAGAACTGGCGGTCAAGGGCATCAAGGCTGTCAGGGCTAAGATAGAGGAGCTGAAAGCTCTCGGAAATGACCGCAGCAACAAGGAAAGCGCACTGTACGATATTCTGCTCATCACCAATGAGATGATGTCCCGTGGCTATGAATTCCTGCCGATAGATCTTTTCAAGTCTCACGCCAAGGATTACCTTGTTGAGGACGGCAAGCTGAGAATACCGTTTTCGGCTATGTCAGGCGTCGGAGATAACGCTGCTATGGGCATTTACGATGCTGTGCAGAAGGGCGGATTTATGTCCATCGAGGAATTCCAGCAGGAAAGCGGTGCGTCAAAAACTACAATAGATATGTTGAAAACCATAGGAGCATTCGGCGATCTGCCAGAATCCACACAGATGTCATTCTTTTGACTTGACTTTTTTGTGGTAATATGTTATCATATTATCATGTTAGCAGACTAAAGTGCTTTTAAAATTCGGAATTCATAATTCGGAATGCGGAATTGCGGTGTCCACATGGTGGACGGACTTAAATAATTACGTATTACGAATTATTAAAGAGGAGGATATTATGAGAAATTACGATTTGATAACTCCCGAGGGAACTAAAGATCTTCTCTTCGGCGAGTGCATAATCAGAAGAAATATAGAAAACAGCCTCATGGAACTTTTCAAGAGCAGAGGCTACAGCGAGATCATCACACCGGGACTTGAATTTTTTGACGTGTTCAACCTGAATTCACGCTACTTCCCGCAGGTGAATCTCTACAAGCTCACCGACAGCAAGGGCAGACTTCTCGTTATGAGACCCGATTCCACAATGCCTATCGCAAGGGTTGTGGCTACAAGACTGAGAGAAGCCGAGCTTCCTCTCAAATTCTGCTATGATCAGCCTGTATACCTTACAGAGCCTGCACTCAAGGGCAGAAGCGATGAGATAGTTCAGACAGGTATCGAGCTTATCGGCTCACAGCAGAAAATGGCTGACCTTGAAGTTATCTCAACTGCTGTTGATTCGCTCCGCTCATTCGGCATGGAATTCTCACTTGAGATCGGTCATATCGGTATATTCAAGGAACTGGTGGGACGTCTTGAGGCTACTCCCAAGGAGAAGGAGAATATCAGAAAGCTCATCGAGAACAAGAACTTCCCTGCACTCAATGACTTCCTTGATACATTCGGAACAAGCAGCGTGACAAACGCTCTGAAGAAGCTTCCTGCACTTTTCGGCGGAATCGAAGTATTCGACAAGGCCGAGGAGCTTATGCCTGATGACAACATCAAGCGCCTCCTTGAAGAGCTGAAGGATATCTACAACGATATCTCCGAGATATGCGGAGGTGAAGCTTCTATCACCGTTGATCTGGGTCTGGTAAACAAGACCGACTACTACACAGGCCTCATTATCAAGGGCTACTTACAGGGACACGGCGAAGAAGTACTCTCAGGCGGACGCTACGACAAGCTTATCTCAGAATTCGGCTATGATGTGCCTGCTATCGGTTTTGCTGTAAATGTCAACGGAATCGAAAAGGCTATCATGAAGAACGGTGTATTCCCTGCCGAGAAGCAGATAGACGCTATCGTTTATGCTGAGGAAGGCTGTGAAGTTGCTGCACTGAAGGCTGCTCAGGAACTCCGTGAACAGGGACTGGTTGTCGAGAACGCTCTGTTCGATGATCTGGACAGCGTAAGAGAATATGCAAGAGAAAAGAAGATAGCAAGAGTAGTTGTTATCGACAGCGAAAGCAAGGAGGAAGAATAATGAACAAGCCTATCAGAATGGCTCTTACTAAGGGCAGACTTGAAAAGGACACAGTGGGACTCCTTGAAAAGCTGGGATTCGACTGTACAGCAGTACGTGAAAAGGGCAGAAAGCTCATCCTTCCCGTACCTGATGCGAATATTGAGGTTGTCCTCGCAAAGGCGAACGACGTTATCACTTATGTTGAGCACGGTGTATGCGACATGGGCGTTGTGGGCAAGGACACTATCATGGAAATGCGTGGAAAGTTCTACGAACTGGTAGACCTTGGCTTCGGCAGATGCAAATTCGCTCTGGCTACAAAGAAAGGGTACGATTTCTACAGCGGCTACGGCATAAAGA
The DNA here is from genome assembly GCA_000174895.1 of Ruminococcus flavefaciens FD-1. Taxonomy (GTDB): domain Bacteria; phylum Bacillota; class Clostridia; order Oscillospirales; family Ruminococcaceae; genus Ruminococcus; species Ruminococcus flavefaciens_A. The sequence continues at coordinate 52,886 of ACOK01000104.1, read as the reverse complement.
CAATTGCAACAAAGTATCCTAACGTAGCAAGAAGCTTCTTCGAGAAGAAGGGAATGGATACCGAGATAATTAAGATAGAGGGCTCAGTCGAGCTTGCACCTCTGCTTGAACTTGCTGACGGTATCGTTGATATCGTTGAGACAGGAACTACTCTTAAAGAGAACGGACTTGAAGTCATCGAGGATGTAGCACCTATCTCCGCAAGACTTATCGCAAATACCGTAAGCCTTAAAATGAGACAGGCAGAGATAGAAAGACTTATTGAACTTATTGAGGAGAATCTGTAATGAAGAAAATATATGCAAACGGCACTGATGAAGTAAAATTCCTCGCTGACCTCAAAAAGAGAAGCGGCGAGACAAATAAAAAGGTCGAGGAAGTAGTTACCGAGATAATCGAAACTGTCAAGAACGGCGGCGACGAGGCTGTAAAGAACTACACTCTCAAATTCGACGGCAATCTTCCTCAGTATTACGAAGTTCCGAGAGAGGTCATCAATGACGCTCTTACAGAAGCAGATCAGGAATTCGTTGACGCTCTTCTGAATGCACAGGAGAATATCGCCGACTTCCACAACAGACAGGTAGAGCAGAGCTTTATCTCTCCCAAGGAAAACGGCGTTATCATGGGTCAGAGAGTACGTGGCCTGCACCGTGTAGGACTTTACGTTCCCGGCGGTACAGCTGCATATCCTTCAAGCGTTCTCATGAATGCTATCCCTGCTAAAATTGCAGGCGTTAAGGAGATAATCATGGTAACTCCTCCGCTGAAAGACGGCACTCCTAACAAGGATATCCTTGTTGCTGCTGCTATCTGCGGAGTTGACAGAGTGTTCCTCTCAGGCGGTGCACAGGCAATTGCTGCTCTTGCATACGGTACCGAGGAGATACCGAAGTGCGACAAGATAGTAGGTCCCGGAAACATCTACGTAGCTACAGCAAAGAAGCTTCTCTACGGCGTTGTTGATATCGACATGATCGCAGGCCCCAGTGAGATACTCGTTATCGCTGACGATACAGCCAAGCCTAAGTTTGCAGCTGCTGACCTTATGTCACAGGCTGAGCACGATGTTCTTGCATCCGCTATCATGGTAACTACAAGCGAAAAGCTGGCTGACGAGACTCTCAGAGAGATCGACCGTCAGAAGGAGTATCTGGAGAGAAAGGCCATCATTGAGAAGTCATTGGAGGACTACGGCGCTATCATTATCGCTGACAGCCGTGAGAAGTGCGTAGAACTGGCAAATGAGATCGCTCCCGAGCACCTTGAAGTTCTCATGGAGAATCCGTTCGAGCTTCTGGGAAGCCTTGACAACGCAGGTTCGATCTTCCTCGGAAACTACGCTTCAGAGCCTCTCGGCGACTACTATGCAGGTCCTAACCACGTTCTTCCTACAAGCGGAACAGCTCGTTTCTTCTCGCCTCTGGGAGTTGCAAGCTTCACAAAGCGTACAGCTTATACTTACTATACCGAGGACGCTCTCCGTCAGGCAAAGGACGACATCGTTCTCATTGCAGAGCGTGAGGGACTTACTGCACACGCTAATGCTATCAAGGTAAGATTTGAATGATGGAAGGCTTCGCTGATGCTGCTGCTTCAAATGAAGCGGCAGTCAGAGAAATAGGGAAGCGTCAGCTGAAAAGAAACACAGAGGGCATCGTTGTCAATATACTGATCATAGCCTTTTCGCTTTTCAGATGGCTTGTGATAGGAACGGACGTTTCAATAGCTTTGGCAATGCTGCTGATCTGGCTGTTTTTGCAGGTAGTTTACCGCTATTTACTGGCGAACAAAGCAAACAGCAAAGCTGTCATGACAGTGCGTATCATCAAGGATATTGCCGCCGCATTCTCGGTTTTTCTGATGATAATCTGGTTAGTGTCGCCCTCCGGGATCAGATCGGATTCTGCGTGGAAGTACAAGCTTCAGAAGAGTTGGTTCGGCAGTCACTATGTAGCCGATGTTTCGGGATTTCCCGATAAAATACCTGAAAATGCCGACAGATATTCCCTTTACGGCGCTCCGTCTTCATTCGGGAAGAAGGGCTGTTTAAGCGTGGTATTCCATGCCAATGAAAAAACGGTGGCAGACTATGAAAGCAGATATGCGCCTGATGCTGAATATACATTCAGATTAAGCGAACTGAAGGATTCCGCTTACAGTTTTTCTGACGTGGAAACAGGCAGCAATAGAACCATGTTTATCCCATATGATGAGGATTTCTGGGAAGACCGTGAAAACGACGCTGTGGTTTACGTGACCATGGCAGATTTCCACAGCGAACATCAGCACAACATGGCGGTCATTATCGATAAAAACAGCAATATGGTTGAATTTGTGAAAGCAATGTAAAAAAAGATATACGCAATGGGGCGGCAAAACACACCGCCCTATAGGTGTTTTTGAAAGCAATAGCTAAGAAAGGATAGATCATGAGTTACAAACTTAATAAAAAACTGGTGGACTTAGTTCCATACGACCCGATAATGGGCACATACAAGATAAGACTTGACGCAAACGAAAGCTGTTTTGACCTCAGCGACAGCCTTAAAGAGAAGATATGCAATGCCATAAAGAAAGTGGACTTCAACCGCTATCCCGACTGTCTTGCAAAGCGTCCTAACGAGGCATTTGCAAAGCTTTACGGCATTTCTCCCGACCTTGTAACATCGGGCAACGGCTCAGATGAGCTTATCAGCGTTATCACAAGCTGTTTCTTTGAGAGCGGCGATACACTGGTAAATGTGTCGCATGACTTCTCAATGTACGGCTTCTATGCACAGCTTTACGAGCTTAACGTTGAGACCTATCAGAAAAACGCTGACCTGACCATTGATGCGGATGCTCTTATCGCTTTCTGCAAGGAAAAGAACGCAAGAGGACTTATCTTCTCAAATCCCTGCAATCCTACTTCTCTCGGACTTGACAGGGAATCCGTAAGAAAGATCATCACCTCACTTGAAGATACTCTTGTTATCCTCGATGAGGCTTACATGGACTTCTGGGATCAGTCACTTCTTGATGACGTTGACAAGTACAGCAATCTTCTCATCCTCAAGACCTGTTCAAAGGCGATAGGCATGGCGGCTGTACGTTTCGGTTTTGCAGTTTCAAACAAGACCATCACAACTGCCCTGAGAGCAGCTAAGTCTCCATATAACAACGACAGCGTTGCTCAGACAATAGTTTCTGAGATACTGGCAGAAAAGGAATGGCTGACCGATTGCAGAAATACCATTATCAGCGAAACCAAGAAGCTCTACGAAGGCATTATAGCAATAAATGAGAAGTACAATGCATTTGAAGCTGTTTACAAGCCATGCACCAACTTTGTTTTCATAAAGTCTGACAAGTCAAAGGAAATATACGAATACCTCCTTGAAAATTCTATAGCTATAAGATTTTTCGGAGGAAATATCAGAATAACAGCAGGCACTCCCGATGAGAATGCGGAAGTTCTTGCGATACTGGAAAAATTCTTCACAAAGTAAAGGAGGACGCTATGCGTACAGCTACACTTGAACGTGAAACAAAAGAGACACAGATAAAAGTGACAGTTACTCTTGACGGCAAAGGCAAGGCAGATATCGACACAGGCATCGGCTTTTTTGACCATATGCTCACCGCTCTTTCGGTACACAGCGGCATCAGCATGAGTATAAAGGTACACGGCGACCTGCACGTTGACTGCCACCACACAATCGAGGATACGGGAATCGTCCTCGGTACTGCACTTGGACAGGCTCTCGGTACAAAATCGGGAATCGTCCGCTACGGCACAGCCTACATCCCTATGGACGAATCTCTTGCTATGGCAAGCCTTGACCTGAGCAACCGTCCGTTTCTGGTATTCAACTGCGAGTTCACAAATCAGTCCTGCGGTCAGTATGACCTGTGCATGACAGAGGAATTCTTCCGTGCATTCGCCTTCAATTCAGGAATGACACTGCACATCAATCTGCTTTACGGCTCAAACGATCACCACAAGGCAGAGGCGGTATACAAGGCAGTTGCACACGCTCTGAAGACCGCTGTTACGCAGAATACAGACGGTTCCACACTTTCAACGAAAGGAGTTCTGTGATGATAGCTATAATCGATTACGGCGCAGGCAATATTTTCAGCGTGAAGAACGCTCTTGACTATCTGGGACTTGAAAGCAGACTGGTATCGGACATCGATTCCGTCAAGTCTGCGGACGCTGTTATCCTCCCCGGTGTGGGAGCATTTCCTGCCGCTATGAAGAAGCTGGAGGCTACAGGCCTTGTGGACACGATCAAGGCAGAAGCCGAAAAGAAGCCGTTCCTCGGTATTTGTCTGGGTATGCAGCTTATCTTCGAGAAGGGCTATGAGTTTGAGGAGACTGACGGTCTTGGACTTATCGGCGGCTCTGTTATCAAAATGGAGGAGCCCGACCTGATAATCCCTCACATGGGCTGGAACAAGCTGGAGAAGCTGAACGACTGTCCTCTGCTGGAGAACGTAGGCGATAACGAATACGTTTACTTCGTACACTCCTACAAAGCTCAGTGTGACGATAAAAACATAGCCGCATACAGCGAGTACGGCGGACGTGTTCCTGCACTGGTGTACAACGGAAAGTACGTCTACGGCGCACAGTTCCATCCCGAAAAGAGCGGAGAGACAGGTCTGAAGATACTGAAAAGCTTTGGAGAGCTTATAAAATGAGTAAAACAGATATGGTTTTATATTTAGCCAGAATTATAGGGATCATGTTATTGTTTGCATTATTTCCGCTCACGATACAGCTGGTATTTTATAATCTGGGAAAACGCATATTCAGAAATACATCCGCACCTAAAATATTTTCGGTTTGTCTTGCAGTCAACACGTTGATATGCGGTGCGGTTTCGGCTTGGCTTTGCTTTTTTGAGGATTATGATAACGGACTTGCTTACTTTGTGGGATGGATGTTTGCGGCGGTATGTGTTGTTACTCTACTGATAATGCTGATCTGCAATATACGTCAATACAAAAAATATAGGGAAGGTATTTAAAATGAACACTAAAAAAGCAGCAATAATCATATCAGGAGCAATTTTAGCAGCAGGTGCAGGCGGATTCCTTTACTGGGACAACGCATACAATTTTACAGGCAATGAAAGAAGTATCGGAAACGGCGGATATTATGCTGATTTTGAGAATTTCAACGGCACCGATTTATTTGAGTTACAGCTTGAAAAAGGTGAAAAGATACACCTTGACGCTCATATCGACAAGGGAAAAGCGGATTTTTGCTTTTATCGCAAAGGCGAGGACAACGGGTATGTTATTAGTGGCATCACGGATGCGGATACCGATGTTGCCGCAGATGAGTCAAGCAGGTACGTCGTTGAAGTCAGAGCAAAACACGCAAAGGGCGTTATAAGTGTAAAAGCTGACGAAAATGTAGCTGACAAGACAGTTTACAATACAAGTAAAAATGCAGCTGACAATATCGGTGACATAAATGATTAAACTGCCCGGAAAAAACAACGATCTGCGTATGGCGATATCAACGCTGTCGGGGGATTCGTTTTTCTCAACGGCAGAGCGGCATATATCAGGTCACATAAATGACGGAGGACATTATGGAACGAAAAAGTCTGCTTACCTGTTCATACAACACAAGAGAACTTGGCGGCATGAGAACGGCTGACGGCAGGACTACGAAATGCGGAGTTATCTGGCGCAGCGACGTTCCGTCGGTCCCGTCTGCCGAGGACGCTGAAAAGCTGCGTGAACTGAATATCACCACGATAATAGATATGCGGACGGAAGCGGAATGTAAGAGAACTCCCGACGGATTTGCCGACATGGAAGGTTTTGACTATCATCATTTCCCCATAACCGAGGGAAGCGGAGTTCCCGAAAGCCTTGAAGCTGTTCCGTATTCCTACATGAGTATTGCCATGGCAGAGAGTATTCCCGATGTTTGGCGGACTATTGCCGAAGCAGAAAGCGGAGTTCTATTCCACTGCACCGCAGGCAAGGACAGAACGGGAGTTGTCAGTGCGATAATTCTCATGGGCTGCGGAGTTGACAGGAATACCATCGTTGATGATTACGTTGTCAGCCGTGAATATAATCATGTGCGGCTTGCGGCATTCCTTGCGGCACATCCCGAAGTTGACAAAAATATCGTTCTTGCAAACGAAAAGAGCATGAACCGGTTTATCGACCTTTTCACAGAGCGTTTCGGAACTGTTGAAGGCTATTTTGAAGCGATCGGTCTTTCTGCCCGACACGCTGAAATGATACGAAATAAATTAATGAGGTAAAGCTTATGAGCGGAATAATACTCTGCCGTTCAAAATACGGCGCTTCTGCAAAGTATGCAGAATGGCTCTCACAGGAGACAGGCTTCAAGGTCATCGACACTAAAAAAGCAGATGTAAATGAGGTTGCAAAATACGATAATATCGTTCTTGGCGGAGGCGTTTATGCAGCTTCCGTGTCGGGCATTTCATTTCTCAGGAAGAATTACGGCGCTCTCAAAGGCAGGAATATCTACGTTTTCTGCTGTGGAGTTGCTCCTGATAACGATGAAGAGATGCTCGGCATACTGAAAGAACGCAATCTCAGCGGCGAACTTGCTGATATCCCGTTCTTCTACTATCGTGGAGTCTGGGATCTTGACAGTCTGAATTTTGCCGATAAGGCCTTGTGCAAGCTTTTAATGAAGAGTCTTGAAAAGAAAGACCCTGCCGAAGTAAAGCAGTGGGACCGTCCGCTTCTTGAAGTCAAGGACAAAAAAGGTGACTGGACGGACAAAAAATACCTCACATCGCTGATCGAACTCATCAGATCAAAAGGAGAATAATAATGATAATTTTACCTGCAATAGACATTAAGGACGGCAACTGCGTCCGCCTGTTCAAGGGAGATTTCAACACTGTTGAAAAAGTCGCATCCGACTATCTTGAGACAGCCAGAAGCTTTGAGGCGGCAGGCGCAGAATGGATACATATGGTCGATCTTGACGGCGCTAAGGAAGGCCGTCCCGTCAATACCAAGATCTACACAGACGTTGCTGAAAAGACCAATTTAAAGGTGGAACTTGGCGGCGGCATCAGAAGCATACAGACCATTCAGGAATACCTTGATATGGGCATTACACGAGTTATCCTCGGTTCGGTTGCGCTGAAAAATCCACAGCTTGTACGTGAGGCTGTTGAAAAGTTCGGAAGTGAGAAGATAGTTGTAGGGATCGACGCAATGAACGAAATGGTTGCTACCGAGGGCTGGCTTGAAAGCTCGGATGTTCACTACATCGACCTTGCTGACAAGATGATAGAATCGGGAGTGAAGTACTTCATTTTCACCGATATTTCCAAGGACGGCACACTCTCAGGCGTTAACCGTGAACAGCTTAAAAAGCTGGCTGACGCTACAGAGGGACGTGCAAACATCGTGGCAAGCGGCGGAGTTCACACAATGGACGACATCGTAGCCTGCAAGGAAATGGGACTTTACGGAACTATCTGCGGAAAGTCCATCTATAAGGGCACTCTGAACCTCAAAGAAGCAGTTGAGTATGCGGTGAAGTGATATGAAAAATGTAAAACCGACTAAAGCGTGGACGATATCGCTACTGGTCATAAGCATCTGCACACTGATAATAAGCATAACAAATATTATCGGCGCAGATATTCCCGATATGCTGAAACGAATACTCGGTGTGGCTGAACTTGTGGCACTGCCTGTTCTGGCATATACTTCTGTGAAAATGTTCACAGGGAGGGAAAAGCAATGAAAAAAAGGAGCATCATCCGCATTGCAGTAAATATTCTGTCGTTTGGTATGCTCTTTTTCTATTTCGTTTATATGCTGAGAGTCTACGGTGATTTTCCCGAAGAAATAGGCATTCATTTCGGCGAGGACAACGAGTTTGATGTGTACTATTCAAAGTGGCTTGCTTTTTTCCCGTTTATGGCAGGTTTCGGTCTGGCAATAGTGTTTACGGTCGGAGAAATTGCGGTCAGCAGAGCAAAATGCATAAGTAAAAAACTAAGCGAAGATCATGATATTTTCGTAAGGAAGGTCCTGCTTGCCGCTTTTGATGCAATGAAGCTTTTCTGGGCGGTATTTTACAGCATATGGGCGCATTGCGTGATACATCAGACGAGAATGTTCACATTCGGCATATCCGTAAGAGATTTTCAGGGACTGCCATTATTTATTATACCGTGGGCTTTTATAGCGATCGACAGCAAAGTAAGGCTGAAAAAATCAAAACGTTATATTATCATCGGTGAGATCATTCTGACTGTATTTATGATAATTGGCATAATAATAGGAACTAAATTAAGGAAGTGAAATAAATGCTTGCAAAAAGAATCATCCCATGCCTTGACGTAAGAAACGGCAAGGTAGTAAAGGGCGTAAATTTTGAAGGAGTAAAAGATGTAGGAGATCCCGTTGAATGTGCCGAGGAGTACAACAAGCAGGGCGCTGACGAACTGGTTTTCTACGATATAACAGCATCATTCGAGGGCAGAGGAGTATTCCTCGATGTCGTAAGAGATACGGCTAAGAAGGTGTTCGTACCGCTGACAGTGGGCGGCGGCATAAAGACCGTTGACGATATTCGTGAGGCGCTTCGTGCAGGTGCGGACAAGGTATCCGTCAACTCTCAGGCTGTGCAGAATCCTCAGCTTATCAAGGACGGCGCTGACGTTTTCGGAAGTCAGTGCATCTGCGTGGGAATCGACGCCAAGAAGATAGCTGACAACAAGTGGACAGTCTACATCAACGGCGGACGCAAGGATATGGGTATCGACCTTATCGACTGGGTGCACACCATTGAAAAGCTGGGAGCAGGCGAGATATGTCTCAACTCCATCGACGCTGACGGCACAAAGGAAGGCTTTGATATCGCCATGCTGAAGGCAGTATGCGACAACTGCTCAATTCCCGTAATTGCCAGCGGCGGCGCAGGAAAGATAAACGATTTCTATGAAGTCTTCGAGAAAACCGGAGCAACTGCGGCTCTTGCGGCTTCACTTTTCCACTTCAAGGAACTGACTGTGGGCGAGGTCAAGGACTACTGCCGCAGCAAGGGCGTTATTGTGAGGTAAGGCTATGGAAAAGATATGGGAAGAAATGTACGATGCGGCCAAGGCTGTGCTGAATCCGAGGAGAATTTCCGAATATGTCACAGCAGGCGAAGTTTCAGCGGCTGTGCTGAGCAAATCGGGAAAGATATACACAGGCGTATGCATCGACACCTGTTCCACTCTCGGCATATGCGCTGAGAGAAATGCCATTTTCAACATGATAACAAACGGCGAACAGGAAATAGACAAGGTGCTTTGCATCCCTCCTGTTGAGGGCAGGGGAGCGCCTTGCGGTGCCTGCCGTGAACTTATGGTACAGCTTATGCCTGACACATACAAGGATATCGACATAATGATAGACTACAAAAACAACGTTGTAATGAAGCTGGGCGAACTCACTCCCGAATGGTGGATATGAGTTACATAATCAGCGCAAGGCTGAAGGAGCTTTCTCCTGCGCTGGAATATGCGGCGGAGATACCTGCGGTGCGGTGTCTTGCGGAGATGGAGGAGCTGAGTCTTGACAATGCTGTCACTTACTTTGTGGGTGAAAACGGCACGGGAAAATCCACTCTGCTTGAAGCGATAGCTGTGAAATACGGCTTCAATGCGGAGGGCGGTTCACTGAATTTCTCATTCTCCACAAGAGCGACCCATTCCGCCCTGTACAATGAACTGAAACTGACAAAGGGCATCGAGCGACCGAGAACAGGATTTTTCCTGCGGTCTGAGAGCTTCTACAATGCGGCTACTTATATTGAGGAAGCCGACGGCGGAAGCGGAGAAGTGCTGGCAGGCTACGGTGGTATATCTCTCCATGAGCAGTCTCACGGCGAAGGCTTCTTCTCGCTGGTGATGAACCGTTTCCGTGGACGTGGGCTTTACATCCTCGACGAGCCCGAAGCGGCGCTTTCACCTTCACGGCAGATGTCGCTGCTTATCAGGATGAACGAACTTGTGAAGCAGGGGAGCCAGTTCATTATAGTGACTCATTCCCCCATAATCCTTGCCTATCCCGATTCGGTCATTTATCAGTTCAGTGAGGACGGCATAACTCAGACAGCATACGAGGACACCGAGACTTACAGCGTAATGAAAGCATTTATGGACAGTCCACAGCGTATGCTGAGGAATCTTTTCGAGGAGTGATGTAATGATACTGGCAGAATATCTGGTATCTATGGCGTTTGCGGTATTCACCGCTGCTGCGTTCATCGTGGCAGGGATAGTGCTGATACGCAATGCTGACATGGAAATAAACAACACATTCGGCTATCGTACACCACGCTCCACAAAAAATCAGGAAACGTGGCGGTTTGCCAATATCTACAGCGGGAAAATATTCATTATAGGCGGTGCTATCGGTCTTGCAATGATAATTGCGGCGGCTCTGATAATGAAGTCTATGGGAGTGAAGAAACTGATATGGCTGGTGGGAGTAATCCTTGAACTGGTCATCGTTTTCACGGTCATTCCGATAAATATGGTATCCACCGAAAAACAGCTTATAAAACGATTTGACGATAAGGAGGAAAACAATGATAAAGGTTGATATGAACGACCTTGACAAGTTTTTCGTAAAGGGAGAGCTTATCCCTGCGATATGCTACGAGGTCAATACAAAGACAGTTCTCATGCTTGCTTACATGAACAAGGAGAGCCTGAAAAAGACTCTTGAAACAGGCTATACATGGTTCTGGAGCCGTTCACGTCAGGAGTACTGGAACAAGGGCGCAACAAGCGGACATCTTCAGAAGGTAGTCTCCATCTACGGCGACTGCGATAATGATACTCTGCTTGTGAATGTTGAGCAGACGGGAGTTGCCTGTCACACAGGAAGCTACAGCTGTTTCTTCAATGAGCTTTATAATTCAGAGGAGTAATTTTCATCTTCTGTAGGGGAGGGCGCCCTCGCCCTCCCTGGGATTTTCGATGCGATCAACTTTGGGAGCCCGAGGGCGGACTCCTCTATAAATAATCTAAAGGAGAATAATTATGACAGTTTACGAAGAAATTTTTGAGGTAATCAAGGAAAGAAAAAAGCAGTACGAAAACGGTACAGCTGCTGAAAACTCATACACCTGCTACCTTTTCGACAAGGGCGTTGACAAGATATGCAAGAAGGTGGGCGAGGAAGCTACCGAGACAGTTATCGCTGCAAAGAACGGCGACAACAACGAGCTGATGAACGAGATCAACGATCTGCTCTACCACGTAATGGTGCTCTGTGCTAATCAGGGACTTGAGTGGTCCGATGTTGAGAAGGTGCTGGATGAAAGAAACGAGAAGATCGGCAATCTTAAAAAATTCCACCAGGTAGACAAAAATTCATGATCATGAAATGGGCGGAGCGTATCCGTCCATTTTATTTTTTACATATAGTAACTATATAGCTTTAGTTTACAGAGCGGATAACAACATTGCGCTTTTTTATGAAAAAATAGCCTTGAAATAGGGACGATTAGAACTTTTGTCTATTGACAAAAAAGGGTCAAAGATATATAATTATTATATCACACTATGTTGTATTCTGAGTTTTATTAATATAACAGACTTTGTCTGATTATTGTTTGAAGGAGAGTTTGCTTTAATGGAAAATACATATTCAATAAAAGATCTTATCAACCTGTTTCTCAGCAAGCTGTGGCTGATCATTCTTTTTGCAGTCATCGGCGGAGCAGCAGGTTTTTGTTACACTAAATTCTGTATGCCTTTGCAGTATTCGTCCCATATGTCAATGTACGTTCAGTGCTATACTTCCACAAGCGGCCCTACCGATTACAATGACATAAGCAAATCAAAGCAGCTCATAAACACATATATCGAGGTCCTCAAGGACGATGCTGTAATGAATGCGGTAGGCGGCAAGCTGATGAATGAGTTCGACGAAGCTGTTCTTGCTGAAACTTTCGGCAGCTATCAGAACAGGATATCTCCCTCATCTATAAGAAACTGTATGCGTATAACATCTGTTACCGATACAAGTGTGCTCACCGTTTCTGCTACAACAAGATCTCCCGAGATCGCAGCTGCTATATGCAACGATGTAGCTGAAGTAGCTCCGAAGTTCCTTGACGACGCCATCGGCGTAGGACAGATAAACTACATCGACACAGCTAAGGTCTACCCCAATCCTGTAGGCCCTAACATCAAGAAGAACACCGCTCTCGGCGCAATTGCAGGTGCTATGCTCATGGCACTGATAATTCTCGTTATCGACTTCTTCGACAACACCTTCAAGGATCCCGAGGCTCTCAGGGAGAAGTACAAGAAGGCCGTTGTGGGCGAGATACAGGATTTCACCACAGGCAGAAAGAAAAAGGGTGAGGATGATCACTTCAAGCTCACCGATGAAAATATTCCTTTCTACATCACAGAGAGTTACAAGTCGCTGAGAACCAATATCACCTTTGCCCTTGCCACATCAGATAAGAAGATATTTGCTATTTCTTCGGCCAATCCCTCCGAGGGCAAGTCAACTGTATCAGCCAATACCGCCATCGCTCTTGCACAGGGCGGCAACAAGGTCCTTCTGGTAGACGCTGATATGCGTAAATCCGTTCAGCATAAGATCTTCGACCTCAAGAACAAAAAGGGACTTTCCACTGCTGTCAGCAAGATGAACAGCGTTGAGGAGTGTATCATCCGCAATGTGGAGGACAACCTTGATGTAATGTGCGCAGGCCCTATACCGCCTAATCCGTCGGAGCTTCTTGCTTCTGAAAATATGTCACAGATGCTGGAAAAGCTGTCAGCCGAGTATTCAGCCATCGTCATAGATACTCCGCCTATAAACGTTGTTACCGATGCAATGGAGCTTGCAAGAAATATCTCGGGCATCATTCTCGTTACAAGCTACGGAAAGACTACTGTTGACGATATGGATTCAGCCATGAAGAAGATAGAATTTGCTAATATGAATCTTCTCGGCTTTATCCTCAACGGCATAAAAATCAAGAAGAATGGCAAGTACTACTCAAAATACAAATATAAGTCAGTCTACGGTTACGGCAATGATCCCGAACAGGATGACGACGACAGCTCTGACAGTGATAATAACAATAAGAGCAACAGCAAAGAAAATGATAAAAAGGACAGCAAGAACAATAAAAAAGGCAAAAAGGGAGGCAAATAATGCTGACCGACTATCATTGCCACATTCTCCCTGCTATCGATGACGGCTCTGACTGCAAAGAAACATCCGATCAGATGGTTGCTCTGATGAGAAAACAGGGAGTCAGACGCATAGTATCTACCTCTCACTTCTATGCACACCGTGAAAGATCGGTCAGGCGTTTCCTTGAGAAGCGTCAGGAAGCCTTTGAAAAGCTGAGCGATAAGAAGAATATCTTTCTTGGAGCCGAGGTTGCGATCGAACACGGTCTCTCGGAACTGAAGGATATCGAAAAGCTGGCTATCGAAGGCACCGACCTTATACTGCTGGAACTGCCGTACCGTCCGTATGAGCAGTGGATGTCGGAGGAGATATACAATATTTCCGCAGAATACGGATTGACGGTGATACTCGCCCATATCCACAGGTATTCTGATTATTACTCAAAAGCAGATATAGAAACAATTCTCGGGACGAAGGCCATCTTCCAGATAAATAACGAGGCCTTCGGCAGCTTCTTCCAGAGAAATTTTGTCAGGAAGCTGATAAAGGAGGATTATCCTCTTGTATTCGGCAGCGACAGCCATAATCTCGGAAGCAGACGGCCTAACTGGGATCTGCTGTTAAAAAAATGCGGAAAAGAGACTATAGAACGTTCAGATTCGTTTTTCGATCAGCACAGGGCAGACTGACCGGAGAAAACATAATGCATAGATTCAGCTATGCACACCTTTACCAATGGGGAGAGTTATATGAAAAAAATGATTCAGAAGTTCAGTGTTCGTAAAGTCATCCTCGCATTAGCTGACGCATTCATCATTACCGTTGCGATGTTCATGACGTTTTTCATCTTTGATATGATTCATGGAGGGTACTCATACAGGCGTATGTTCTCAGCACTTTTTGTAAGCCTTATATGCTGTATTTTCAGCCTTTTTCTTATGGGCGCATACAGCAAGCTGTGGCGTTACTTCAAAAGGAAGGATTACCTCAGCTGCGTTTACGGAACAGTTCTGGGATTCGCTGTTTCGGGAATACTCATGCAGGTGCTGAAGGGAAATGTGAATATAATGTTCCTTGTTGTGCTGACGGTTATCAGCACATTCGGCATATGTCTTTTCCGCTTCATGTTCAGGGATGCCTTCATCACTCTGACTGAAACAGGAAGAAATGAAGCCAACATCAAGCGAACTATGATAATCGGCGGCGGACAGATGTGCAGCATGATCCTTACCGAGATCGAGAATGCCAAGAATTCGCCGTATACCGATGATAAGGTATCATCTTTCTTCGACCCTGTATGCATCATTGATGACGACCGCTCAAAGATAGGCACCAAGGTGAACGGCGTCGAAGTGGTAGGCGATACCAACGAGATCAAGAAATTCGCAGAGCAGAAAAAGGTAGAGCAGATAATTTTCGCTATCCCGTCCTGTGTCGAGGACGAGAGAAAGCGTATCCTCGATATCTGTTCGGAAACCAATCTGCCTGTCAAGATAGTTCCGTTTATCGGAAATCTCATCTTTGACGAGAGCAACAACAGCTTCCTCAAGCAAATACGTGATATCCGCATCGAGGACCTCCTCGGACGTGACCCTGTTACATTTGACAACAAGGACATCAGCAGCTTCATCAGCGGCAAGGTCTGTATGGTAACAGGAGGCGGCGGTTCGATAGGTTCAGAGCTTGTGCGGCAGATAGCCAAGTATTCGCCCAAGCATATCATCATCGTTGATATCTATGAGAACAATGCCTACGAGATCCAGCAGGAGCTGATAATGGAATACGGCGATGACCTCCACCTGACAACGCTGATAGCATCTGTAAGGGATTACTACAGAATGAACAGCATATTCGAGGAGTTCAAGCCTGATATCGTTTTCCATGCCGCAGCCCACAAGCACGTTCCTCTCATGGAGGCTTCTCCTATGGAGGCTATCAAGAACAATGTGATCGGCACATTCAACACAGCTACCCTTGCGCAGTTCCACAATGTTGAGAAGTTCGTGATGATATCCACCGATAAGGCTGTAAATCCCACAAACGCCATGGGAGCTTCAAAGAGATGCTGCGAAATGCTCATACAGTACCTTTCGCAGCAGAATGAAGGTGTTACCGAATTCGTTACAACACGTTTCGGAAATGTACTCGGTTCCAACGGTTCTGTTATCCCGCTTTTCCGCAAGCAGATAGAACAGGGCAAGCCTGTTACGGTAACTCATCCCGATATCATCCGCTACTTTATGACCATCCCTGAAGCAGTAAGCCTTGTTATGGAGGCAGCTGCTATTGCACAGGGCGGCGAGATATTCGTCCTTGATATGGGACAGCCTGTGCGTATTGTTAGGCTGGCAGAAAACCTTATCAGAATGTACGGCAAGGTTCCATATAAAGATGTAGAGATAAAGTTCACAGGTCTGAGGCCCGGCGAAAAGATAAAGGAAGAGCTCCTTATGGACGAAGAGGGGCTGAAGACCACTTCAAACAAGCTCATCTTCATAGGAAAGCAGATAGAGCTTGAGCCCGAGAAATTCATCAGGGACCTCTGTACACTAAGAGATGCGGCACTTACCAATGATGTCGAAAAGGCAATAAATGCATTACATGATATAGTTCCAACATATATTACTCCCGAGGCATTCAACAAGGATATTCTGAAAGAATCAAAGAAAGCTTCGTGAAAAACAAAAGCCTGAATAAGCATTTCCGCTTGTTCAGGCTTTTTCTTTATCTTTCAGATTTTTCGATCTGTTCCTTTACATTCGTATCGTCAAGGAAGTTGAAGAGCGTGTTGAGAAAATCGCTGTAGCAGTGAGTCTGGAGGTGTATTCCGTCACCGCCCGAGCAGTCATATCTGAGCATTCCGTATTCATCGCTGACAACAGAGTAAGCGTCGAAGTAGTAAACTCTTGAGCTTCCGATGCTGTTTACAGCATTTTCAAGAGCTGAGTTGTATTCTCTGATCCTCTCATTGGAGGTGAAGCTGCTTTCGTAGCCGATAGGAGTGATACCTGCAACGACTATGTTTGTATCAGGGCATCTGGACATTATCTGCTCGATAACGCTCTTGTACTTGGATGAGTATGCATAAGGATCATTCATGTTTACATCGTTCATTCCGATGGACATATACAGGAGTTTCGGAGAAACATAGGATACCGCATCCACAAGGCCGTAGCCGCCGCAGAATGTGAAGTAGTCAAGATTCCACATGGAGACCGACTCCTGAGCCATATTCCTTTCGTAGGGGACGAATCCGTATGCGTTGAATCCGTAAGCAATGGAGTCGCTTGCAATAGCTATCCTCTGTTGGTAGAAATCGCTGTTTGGGGATGTGCCTGCGCTTATGTACTGTGAGACATTGCCGCTCGGAACCTTGGTGCGTTCCTCGTTATCGTGCTCAGATTCGCCTGATGTGGATTCAGCGGCTGTATCCGATGCCGTAGTTTCGGAAGCTGCGGCTGTTGTGGCAGCCTCGGTAGTAGTGGTCTCTTCGGTTGTAGTCTCGGCAGTCGTCTCCTCGGTGGTAGTTTCCTCTGTGGTGGTATGCTTTGTAGCAGTCACGGCAGTAGTCGAAGAAGTAAGAGCATTGTTAAGCTCACTGGTATCCACAACTGCGGGTACTGTTCTGTTATCGGGAAGATCATGCCCTTTCAGAGTAGAAGCCCAGATTATTCCGATAGAAGCAAACACCAGCAGAAGCATGGCAAGTTCGGGACTTCGCAGGAAATTTCTGAATCTGGGATTCTTCAGCAGTTCTTTCAATTTACTGCCCATTATATAACACTTCCAATTCATCATAAATATTATTGCTCCGTAAACAGGAGCGTCACAACAGTTCTATTTTACCACAAACAGCCATGAAAGTAAAGCGAAATGTCGGATTTGTTAAAAATCACGGATTATTATTGACATTTTGCTGGAATTGGCTTATAATAAAACCTATAATATTATACTAATCCCCTAAACGACAGCGGACAAAATTTCAGTTCGTCTTTTTTATGTGCTGACGTTCGGGAGATCGGTTTAAAAGATAAACAGGAGATGGATGATATGAATAATGTCAGAATTACAGATCTTTACGATCTTTCACACACAGATGCCAAGGAGTATCTTGAGAGATTTACCTACCCATGGGAAGCTTTGAAGGGAATAAGCGATTTCATCATCAGTCTTGGAAAAACTCTCAGCCCTGATGAATACGACAATCCTTCCGAGAACGTATGGGTGCATAAAACAGCAAAGGTATTCCCCACAGCATATCTTGGCGCACCGTGTATCATAGGTGCAGAGACCGAAGTCAGACACGGTGCATTCGTAAGAGGAAGCGCACTTGTAGGCAAGAACTGCGTGGTAGGAAATTCCGTTGAGTTGAAAAATGTTATTCTTTTCGATAACGTTCAGACTCCCCATTATAATTACGTAGGCGACAGCATTCTCGGATACAAGTCCCATATGGGTGCAGGTTCAATCACATCCAATGTCAAGTCAGACAAGACCAATGTTGTAGTCAAGAACGGCGATGACAAGATGGAGACAGGCATAAAGAAAATAGGCGCAATGCTGGGCGATTTCGTTGAGGTGGGCTGTAACAGCGTGCTCAATCCCGGTACAGTCATCGGCAGAAACTCCAATATCTACCCCACAAGCTGCGTAAGAGGCGTAGTTCCCGAAAACAGCATCTGGAAAACAGGCGGAGTTATTGTTGAGAAAGAATAAGCAAAGCTGAAAATCTTCCTCAGCAGAAAAGTGCACCGGCAACATAACCTCGGTACTCTTACAGAAGTTTTTACACGTGTCTATTGAGGGAAACCCTTTTGAAAAAGGGTTCTCCCTCAAACTCCCTTCCTAAAACTTTCAGTATTAATTTTGCCCCCATATAGGGCGCACACCAGATAAGTTTGAATTTATCATTTTTTCAGGTGCGCCCTATATGGGGGCAAAATTCTATTAAAAGTCTTTGGAAAGGGGTTCGGGGAAGAACCTTTCCTCAGAAAGGTTTTCCCCGATAAATACATATAAAGCTTCTATATGAGTATCACGGTTATCTGCCGGCGCACTTTTTATGTTTTTCAATTAAATTATGATGAAAAATAATCGTAGATTTCAGAATCAGGTCCCCGAAAACTGCGTGTTCGTTCTGAACGATTTTCGCAGCGACATTTCCGACAGCAGGACCTGCGGCGGAGTACCGCTGGAAGATGTTGAAGGAGCTGTCGTGTTTACGATGCGAATGCGTGGCATTTGATCATATATATAAATTATTAGGAGGATTATTATGAAAAAGTATAGACGATTTGCAAATTTAATTGCTTCCGCAGCCGTTATTGCTTCTATAGCCGCTGTGCCTATGAGTGCAAGTGCTGCCGGAACACCTTATACACCAGGGCTGACAGATGCTACTGACGGAGCTGATCCGGTAAGCCAGAATGTAACAATGATCGACAAATATCTTGTTATGGACGTGAACGCAAATGTTCCGAACGCAAGCTTCGACTTCTCGATTGCTCCATATGACAGCAATGCAGCCGAAAAAGCTGTAATTACTCCGGCTTCCGGTTCAAATCTTGCTGTTATCAACGGTGTTACCGCACAGACCAGCGGAACACTTGATTTCAAGGCGAATGATGCTGCAAATACCGGCTCTGCAACGGCTGGTGTAGTTTCCTTTGTTCAGAGTGATACTAATACTACAGTAACAGAGGGGGCAACCGGTGCCGACACAGCGGTTGTGTGGCAGGATGCGACTGTTGGAAACGAAAAGTATGCGAAAAAGACATTAACGCTTGATTTCAGCACAGTTCAGTTCACAGAGCCGGGCGTATACCGCTATCTGATTACCGAAACGGGCAGCAATCAGGGCGTTACAAATGATACAGGCGTATCTGCATCAGGACAGAATACATACAGAACACTCGACGTCTATGTTGAAGACTATGCCGATTATTATGCAAAACTTGCCGATAATACAGGATATACCGCACCAAGCGGAAAGCAGCTCTTTATTGCCGGTTATGTGCTGTATGAAGGAAAACATGATGCAGCACCATCCGCAACAGCAGCAACTACAACGAATAAAAGCTCAAGCTATACAAACGCTTATACCTCGTATGACCTTTCTTTCAGCAAGACCGTAACGGGCAACCAAGGTTCTAAGGATAAGTATTTTGCGTTTACTGTTGAGATTTCGGGTGCTGTTGCAGGGACAGTTTATGATGTTTCTTACGCTGATGACAACAATGCAAATACCACTGACGGAAATGCTGATACCACGATATCCGCTAATCCGAACAGTGCCACAACCTGCATTACATCTAACGTAACACAGCCCGCAGCCCTGACTGTTGGCAATGACGGCACTGTAACACAGGTCTTTTATCTCCAGCACGGACAGAGCATCGCAATCAGAGGTCTGGCAGAAGGTACTTCGTACACGATCACGGAGGCGCCGGAGGATTATACTGCATCTGCCACCGCAAAAGCAGACACAGGCTTTGATAATAAAACTGGTGATGAAAATGCGGAAGGCTCTGCTATCGCATTAAGCAACAATGCTATGAGCGATGACTATATTCAGGGTAATGCTGACATTGCCTTTACCAATGACCGCTCCGGAGCTATCCCCACAGGCATACTGACAACTGTTGCAGGCTCTCTGGGCATCGTTGTTCTCGGTATTGCCGGTATTGCGGGCGGAGCTGTTTATCTCAAAAAGAAGAAGTCTGAGGAAGAATAAGCTTTGCTGAAATTCTGGAAACGGATGAATGAGCTGTACGGCTGGCTCGTGATCGCTGTATTCGGGGCCGTCATGATGATAGGTCTCTGGCAGGTGTACGACAACTATTATATGTTCAGTCATACGCTGGATAAGAGCATTCTCGGATACAAACCCGTTCCCGGTCAGCCTGCCGCCGCAGCCGATTCACCGATCACCGACGATATGGCAGGCTGGCTCACCATAGAAGGAACAAATATCGATTATCCTGTCATGCAGGGATCTGATAACAAATATTACCTTAATACGGATCCCTTCGGAAACTACAGTCTGACAGGAAGCATTTTCCTTGACAGCAGGTCTTCTCCGGATTTTTCGGACGAATACTCTGTTGTTTACGGTCATCATATGGACTATGGCAAGATGTTCGGCGCCCTTGATGACTTTCTGAACGAAACATATTTAAAACAGCACTCGGCAGGAACACTCATGACAGGGCGAAATGCTGAGAAGGTTTATGACATTGAATGCTTTGCCTCGATGAAGGTAAGCGCAAAAGAAAAAATCGTTTTTGATATTAAGCAGGAGCAGATACGGCAGTTTATCCATGATAACGCCGCTGTGCTGACACATGAGGACGACAGCCGTATCCTTGCCCTGTCCACCTGTGCTGATGCAAATTCGGTAACACGAGTGGTGGTGTTCTGCTATATCAGAGACAGCGAAAAATAAGAAGAAAGGCAAGTGTATGAAGCTCAAAAAGTTTTTGATTCCGGCTTTAGTATGCTTACTCTCCCTTTTTGCAATTCTGTCCGGAACGCAAACTGCTTTTGCTTACGAGACGATAAGAGTGAATATCCCTGTAAACTGTCTGACGGTTTATGGTAATGATACACATACATATGAATTAAAAATTGAAACAGAAAACGAAAGTTCTCCGGAACCTGTCAGTGATATTCTGACAATGACTGAGGAAAGCACCGGAGCTTTTGAAATAGATCTTTCAGAACCCGGGACCTATCATTACAGCATATATGAGGTTACCGGAAGTGACGCTAATATACGATACGACAGCAGCAGATATAACATAGTGGTTTATGCCGAAAACAGCGAAAACGGCGGACTGGGTTATTCTATGACAGCTTACAGGGCGGGATCGGACAGCAAAGCTGATAGGATCGCTTTTCAGGATATGGTTCTTTCTGATAACAAGACCACTTCCACGGCAACGATGACGACTGCTGTCACTACAATGACAACTGCTGTGACTACAAAGGAATATGATACACTTAATATAAATAGTATTCTGACCGGAGATAGTTTTCCGGCTCATGCGATCAGGCTGGTCATGCTTATTTCAGCAATGACAGCGATCTTCGCATTCCTTTTCAAGCGAAATCAGAGTGAGGAGGAAGAGAAGAATGAATAACATAAAGAAGAAAATTGCAGGCATAGCCTGTGCTTTCACAATGATGATTTCATCTGTAACGACTTGTTTTTCTGCCTTTGGTGAGGAAACTTCAACAGATACGGCAGCTGTAACAACGGCTTTAACCTCAGAGATAGTTACCGCAGCCTGCGAAACATCGCAGACAGAACCTGAAGAAGTGCTGACGGAACAAAGTATTTCGCTTTATCCCAACGGCGAAGAGGCATAGCAGATCATTACGCTGAACGGACTTATGCCTGAGGGGGCAACCGCAGAAGCGGTCGATGTTTCTGAGCTGCATGAGGGCGTTTCTGCCTATGACATCACGATCAGCTTTGAAGCGACTGCATTTTCAGTCTATGAGATCGTGGCAGCTCCGGCGCCGCTCCCGGACGGAACGACGACAGCACAAACGGTGGAAGAGCTTGACGGTCAGGGATTCTGGATCTCCAATAAAAACGGCAATAATTCCTATTACTTCATGAACGATATTGTCGATAGCTTCAAGATCCGTAAAACTGCCGCAAATGCAAGAGACAATGCCTCTGTATGGTATTTTGAAAAGACGGAAGGCGATAAATACCGCATATATACCCTTATAGGTGATGAACAGGTATATATGAAAATGACATCCAGCGGCGATCAGGGAAATATGTCTCTGGTCTCGGAAGCTGATGCGACCGCTTTCGATGTCACGCTGCTTACGAACAATAATGTCGCAGGTTTCTATATTTCGTCCTTAAACTGCGGCCTGAATATGGTGGGCGGCGCAAACGGAACCGGCTTTGCAGGCCGACTGAATACTTCGAGCGACTCAGGCTCGAAGATGATTCTGACTTACCCGCCGGTCACAGCAGACGATCCTGCTGATCTGGACGGAAAATCCTTTGCACTCATCATGACAAAGCTCGATAAGCCAGCTGCGCTCATGGCAGATGATTGCCCGGGTTATCCCAACAGACGTATGGCACAGGAAACGCAGATCAGGAACAATCCGTTTATCAGCGGCACAAATATTTACCAGACTCCGGATACCGACCTGACACTCTGGACATTTGAGAATATCGGCGGCAACAAATACTATATTATGACCAAAGTTGACGGCGAATATAAATATCTGAAGGTCAGTGGCAGAAGCAATGGCGCTTCCGTTACGCTCGCTGATACCCCCGATGCCGACTGCGAGCTGACTGTAAAACAGGGAACAGGCGATTATTCGGGAATGATCCAGATCAAGAACAGTGCCGGTATGGCCGTTAACTTAAAGAGCCGTACTATAGCGAACGGTTTTCAAGGCTACACAGCCGGAAACGGAATCAATGAATGGCTGAGCCTTGCGCAGTTATCCGTCATCAAGGACGACGACTTTGTAACGAATATTGCAAAGAAGATCAGCGTCAGCGAAATTCAGGAAGGCCAGCAGGTCGTCATATACACCCGTGTCTGGGATAATACAGCAAAAGAATACAAGTACTATATCATCGACTACGAAGGAAATCTGCTCCCAGCCTATGAGATCGGCGAAAACCTCGAATGGCACGGTCTCAGGATCGGCACGGTGTTCTGGGAATTTACGGAGCATAAGTTCCCCGACGGCAGACCGAACTACTATTACGAGCTGCAAAACACCTATTCCGGGAACTATCTTGCCCCACAGATTGTGAACGGACAGATCATTTCTGCAACTCCGACCGGAATCAATCTGAATGAAGAAAGAACGGCAATTACTATTCGACGATTCTTGCGTGGGACGAAACCTACTATCAGTACGCCGGCCTGAAAGTGGACGGCAGCAATATCGTATCCGCCCCGAAATCCAAAGCGGACGACTTCTATTTTGCCGTTATCGAGCCTCCGGCCTCCGCCCTGACCACCGTTGACACGATCAACAACGATGATTTCGGCATTTCGATGAAGATGATTGATTACGGTAACGGCAAATTAATTGGGGGGAATCCACGAAGTCAGGATCAGCTTGATGTCATCGCAGAGGATTCCTATATCGCCGGTCCGAATCCCATATCCGGCATACTGGAACCGTGGCTTGATCCGGTTACCGGCTATCCGCGTGTGACTGAGAAGGGAAACAGCAGCAGTACAGCAGAAAATCCCATTTCCCTTTCAAGGCTGTTTGACGGTGCCTATGAGGTAAACAACCTCTTCCTGAAAAACACCTACAATGAATCAGGTTATTTTGAATACGACTGCACAAACAACTTTGCGTACCTTGATCCGGTAACACATACCTTCAGAGTTTACGATCAGGTCGCTACAGTGGAAGCAGGAAACAGAGAAACCCTACAGCACGGACAGTTTCTTCCTTATAATGATCTCGATCCGAGCAGACTTTCAGAGATTAAGAACCAAACCGATGCACTTGGCATTTCTCTTCCATACGATGACCCGAGGCGCAGTAAACCACTGTACTCCATTCCCTACAAACAGAATTCTTTGAATGGAGAAAACGGAAATGCCGATTATTTCTTCGGTATGGAGCTGGAAGCAGGCTTCACACAGACCGTCAGCGGACAGGATGCCTGGGGACACGATATGATTTTTGAGTTCACAGGCGATGATGATTTCTGGCTGTACATTGATGATGTCCTTGTGATCGACCTGGGCGGTATCCACAATGCCCTGAGCGGCTCTGTCAACTTCAAGACAGGCGAAGTCCTGCTGCGCGGCAGAAACGGAAACAATTATACGACTATAAAAACTACGAACCTGAAAGCACTGTTTGAAGAATCTTACCGTGCAAAGAATCCCGATGCAACCAATGCTCAGGTACAGACTTACCTCGATCAGTATTTCGGATATGACAAGAACGGTAATCAGGAGAATATCTTTAAGGATTACTCCAACCACAAAATGAAAATTTTTTATATGGAGCGAGGCGCAGGTGCATCCAATCTGCATATGAAATTCAACCTTGCTGCTGTAAAGCCGGGTCAGGTGCGTCTGACCAAAGAAGTCTCAACAGACAGCTCCATCCTTGATCTGGACTATGAGCTTGTTGAGTATCCGTTCCAGATCTGGTACAAGCTGCCGTCAAGCACAGAGTACACGACTTTGAAGCCTGAAAGCAGCGCCACTGATTATGTGGGAGTCTACTACGACAAATCGCATGAATCGGTAAGTTACAAGTCAAGCTACACACCGCCCGGCAGCAATACAAGCTATTCTGACGTATTTTTCCTGAGTGCAGGTGAGAGTGTTTTTATTGATTTTCCTGAAAATATCGTTGATTATTATATCATCGAGTGCGGAATGGATGAGAACGTATATGACGTCGTTAAGGTCAACGGCAATCCCGTCACGGGTACAGCTGCCGGAAACGAAAGAAAAGACTATAACTGCGGAAAAGCTCAGGTGATCGAACGGCCTGCGGTAACATATGATAACCATGTTGATAACGATTCTATCCGTGATCTGTCATTTACAAAAAAGCTCTATGATGAAAGCGGTCAGGAACTACATAATGATCCGACTACATTTGATTTTCGTTTGTATCTTGGTGCAGAGTCCGCAGATCTTGATAAACTTGCATACGCCAATATGCACAGGTACCGTGTTATCTCACCTTCCGGCAAATACTGCACCTGGTCTGCTGACTCGGGATTTGTTGAAACATCGTTTGCAAGCACTGAGGGACTGACGCAGACACAGCTTGAAGATATCACATTCTTCACCTCATCCAATGGCTCTATATCCAAGATACCTGCGTGGTATAAGGTTCAGGTCATTGATCTGCCGATCGGCACAAAATTCAAGGTCGAGGAGAAATTTTCTGAAGCACCGCTTGGATATGAACTGATCGGATTTGAAAGAGACGGCGGATCATATCTCGTGAATGCGAATGATCCGGAAAACACCGGTATTGTCAGAGCGAATGCCACCCCTGCCATGTTCGTGAAGAACCAGCGAGGCTTCGGCATTTCCGTTGAAAAGGTGTGGGCGGACAGATATTCAGCCGCTGAGCACGAACCGGCATATTTTGCACTTTACAAGAAAAACGGCGGCTCCGAGACCCTTGTGAACGGAACGCTCAAACAGCTCAAATCGCCTGCTGCTTCTGTGAAATGGTTTATGAATGCGTCGGCAGGCAGCCTTTCGGATTATGTTGTCCGTGAGGTAAAGCCTGTAAGTGATCCGGTGGTGGATGACGACGGAAACGTCACAAGCTTCACCGGAACAGCTGTGCCTGTCGGAGAAGGTGCGGCAGATACCGTTACGATCGGTGTGAAAAAAAACGGAAGCAGTCAGATGACCGACAAGGAGTATTCTGTCAGCTACGCTCAGGGTGAAGTCGAATCTTCTGTTGTCGGTTCGGATTTACAGAATATCCGGAAGGATACAGTCACTAACACGCCTGTTACAAAGGGTGTCCGCATCCGTCTTAGCGAATGGAACGGAACGGCTGCTGACAGAGATTTCAAGGCCGCTCTGCCGGACGGAACATTTACACTGAAACTGAACGGTGATGCGGTAAATTACGGCGAATTCACCTCGGATGAGAACGGTATGGTCGCTATTCTGTACGATTACGAAAAAGGTGAAAACAATATCTATACGCTTACCCAGACTGACGCTCCGGTAACATGGGTCGGCACTGACACTCCGATCAGGTTCTTCATTGAAGAAGTGGACGGCACAGATCATGTAAGGATACTCAATTCCGAAAATGACGGATGGGTGAACCATAAGGATATCAGCTCGGACGACCTGATCGGCGACATCATAGTCTATAACAAAAAACTGTCGCTCAATATGATAAAGTATGCGGCAGGCTCGAACGATCCGCTGGCACGGGCTGAGTTTGATCTTTTCAGAGGAACGAAGCAGCCCGACGGAAGCTATCTGCAAAACTATTATCCCATCAGCGGCTATGAAGCTCTTGTTTCAGGGGCGGACGGCGTGATACCGAAAATAGACGAAACATTGCCGCCGGGCAGATACTTTCTGAGAGAAAAACGTTCGCCCAACGGCTATGAACCGTTCGTTGATGCGATCGAATTCAACATTTCAGAGCTTGGAGAAGTGGAGCTGGTAAATGCACCGATAGGTGTTTTCCTCAGCAGCGACACATCTCAGGAAGGCAAAGTTATCGTCAGGATCAAAGCAGGCAACACCCGTAAGGATGCGCAGACTGCCAATCTGATCGTTATAAAGAAGGTTGAAGGAGCTTTTGGCGACAGAACAAAGGATTTTGCATTTACACTGACGGTCGAAAATTCTGCCGACGAATATTTTATGTGGACATTGAATGAAGTGACACAGGAAAGTATCAGCTCCGGCGATACATTTCATCTTGCCGATGGTGACACAGCTGTATTTATTCTGCCGCTGGAATGCGAGGTAACTGTAACTGAAGCGGCGGAAGATTACACCGCAAGTATGCAGCTGAATCATGCAGAAGTTCAGAATACCGATTCAATTACGTTTGCTTTCTCGGCAACAACCGAACTGCTTGTTACGAATATCAAGAACGGAGTGCTTCCCACCGGTATACCGGATACACTATGTAAAGCGCTGCTGCTATTTATAGTGCCTGTGCCGCCGATCGGTATGCTCCTTTACTCAAAAAGAAAAAGGAAAAGAGTTACATAACATTCTGAAAGAATATCGCTTTAGTGCAGCGTTCTCGTATACTGAAGACGCTGCACTTTTGCTGTTATCACGAAATAGTACGCTGAAACAGGGACAAAACAGCTCCCACGGAACTGCTCAAAATGAACAGCTCTGTGTAAGTTTACCGGGAACATCGTATTTTCGGCATGAGGGTTGAAATTTCACGGTTAATGTGGTATTATAGAAGTAGTATTTTTTGAACGGCAGGAGGTCATTATGGAGAATATCATATCATTCAGCGGGAATATGACTGCAAGGATCAATTTTGCCATGCAGCAGAATTATGTCCCCATTTTCAGAAATGTTGTCATGACTAATTTAACGGATCAGGAACTGAAGAACGTAAGACTTCGTATCAGTTTCGATCCCGCATTTGCCAATACATTTGAATCATCCCCTGCGGATCTTCCTCCCTCTCAGCCTGTGGAGATCTCGCCTGTGAATATAGTGCTTATTTCCGAGTATCTCTTCGGCCTGACCGAAAAAATGGTGGGAAGCGTGAAGATAGAAGCGGTACAGGGCGACGTGGTGATAGCTTCCGATGTGCGCAGTATCGAGCTTCTCGCATACGATCAGTGGTCGGGAGTGAACTTCATGCCCGAGATAGCTGCGGCATTTGTGACACCCAATCATCCGAAGGTGCAGGAGGTCATTTCTGCTGCCGGAAAGTATATGCAGAAGTGGACGGGCGATCCTGCTTTTACAGGCTATCAGACAAGGAATGCCAACATTGTCAAGCAGCAGATGGGTGCTGTTTATGCGGCTTTGCAGGAAATGAACATAGCCTATACCATGCCGCCTGCAAGCTATGAGGAGGCTCAGCGCATACGTATGCCCGATGCCGTACTGGACTCAAAATCAGGCACCTGTCTTGATCTGGCGATCCTGTACTGTTCATGCCTTGAAGCCATAGGGCTGAATCCGATGATAATCCTCATGAACGGTCACGCTATGGCAGGATGCTGGCTTGAAAACGAGACTTTCTCCGACTGTCTGGAATATGATGCAACAGCCGTAACAAAGCGTATTGCTCACGGTATCGACGCTATATCAGCTGTTGAATGTACAGGCTTTACCGCAGGCAAGAATGTGGACTTCGATGATGCCGAAAAGAAGGCGGCAGAAGCCCTTGCAGATACAGCTTCTTTCGTGTTTGCCATAGATATCGCACGTACACGCTCTGGCGGTATACGTCCCATGCCTTCGAGAATAAGTGAGGGTGACTCATTCAAAGCCGTTGACTACGGCGGACGCAAGGACAGCGAGATAACTGCCGCTCCGTCTGAACTGGAGATAATCGGCGATACCGCCCTTGTTGACGACAGAGAAGTGACCAAACAGGTGATATGGGAGAGAAAACTCCTTGACCTGAGCCTTAGAAACAGCCTGCTGAATTTCCGCCCCAATACCATGAGCGTTCAGCTTCTGACAAGTGATCTCGGTACACTTGAGGACGAAATGTCCAAGGATACGGAGTTCAAGGTAATGCCTGTGCCCGATGATATGGTACTGAAGGTGTCGGACAGCAAGATATACGAAGCTGAAAACGGCAAGGATCAGATAACTTCAATTGCCGAAAGCGAATTCAGGAGCAGCCGTCTCAGAACTTATCTGAAAGAGGCTGACCTTGAAAAGATAATGAAGAAGCTTCACCGTCAGGCAAAGGTAAGCATCGAGGAAAACGGTGCGAATACCATTTACCTTGCAATGGGATTCCTGCGCTGGTACGAGACCGACAAGAGCGAGAAGCCCAGATATGCTCCGCTGGTGCTGGTGCCTGTGGACATCATCCGCAAGGTGCAGGAAAAGTCCTACTCCATAAAAATGCGTGACGAGGAAACTCAGGTGAATATAACCATGCTGGAGATGCTGCGTCAGTTCTTCGGCATCGACATAAAAGGGCTTGATCCCGTTCCTATGGACGAAAACGGCGTTGATATACCGAAGATATTCAACACCATCCGTCAGGGCATTATGGCACGTTCACGCTGGGATATCGAGGAATACGCTTTCGTGGGACAGTTCTCGTTCAACCGTTTCATTATGTGGAACGACATCCGCAACCGTGCAGATGAACTTGCAGAAAACAAAGTCGTTGCAAGCCTTATCTCAGGCAAGACAGAGTGGGCGGAGAATGACCTTTACATCTCTCCTCTTGACCTTGACAAGAAAGTGAAGCCATCTGATCTTGTGGTACCGCTCAGTGCGGATTCCTCACAGCTTGCGGCTGTTTATGCGGCTTCACAGGGCAAGAGCTTCGTGCTTCACGGACCTCCGGGAAGCGGTAAATCCCAGACTATCACCAACATGATAGCAAGTGCGCTGTATCAGGGCAAATCCGTGCTTTTCGTAGCTGAGAAGATGGCGGCTCTGGCGGTAGTTGAGAAGCGTCTGGACAAGGTCGGACTGGGGTCTTTCTGTCTGGAGCTTCACTCAAACAAAGCGCAGAAAAGAGCTGTCCTCAAACAGCTGGAGGAGACTCTCAATGTCGGAAAGATAAAATCGCCTGTCGAGTACAAGGCGCAGGCTGACAAGATATATGAGATGCGTCAGGAGCTCAACGGCATTATGGAAGAGCTCCACAAGAAGCGTAATTTCGGCTTCTCCGTTTACGATGCGGCTGTCCGATATGAGAAGTACAAGGACAAGGGCGGAAAATTCGAGTTCACCCGTGAACAGCTTGACTCAATGAGCGAGAGTTCCTTCGGTATGTGGCGTGAAACTCTGGAAAGCCTTGCTGCGGCAGGACGTGAATTCGGCGATGTGACCACAACTCCGCTGAGCGTTTGCGAGACCGTGTCGGTAACACCCGAAACAAGAGGAGCATTAGAGAAGAAGCTGAATGAACTGAAATCCGCTCTGGGAAAGGCTGAAAGTGCACGTACATCTCTCAGCAAGGTCACAGGCACAGATAATATGTCATATGAACAGTGCAAGGCTGCGGCTGATATTATCGCTTCATCAAAGGCGGAGGGAAAAGTCCTTCCGAAAGTTGCCGACAGCAGCTGGGCTGAGATGAAGGTGCAGGCTGAGAAGCTTATCTCAAGCGGCAGGGATATGTCCGCATTACAGGCAGAGATACTGGAAAAATATGAGCCGTCCGTGCTGAAATACGACAGCTCCGACGCTCTTGTGAAGTGGAAGACTGCCGACAGCAAATGGTTCCTTTCAAAGCATTTCGGCATAAAGAAACTGGTGACCGAACTTGCGGCTCATGCCAAGTCAAAGGACACCGTAACAAAGGAAAACATCGTATCACAGTACGAAAAGCTGAATCAGCTTGCCGCACTGAAAAAGGAAATAGAGGACGCTCCGGCAGCGCTGAAGGAAAGCCTTGCGCCTGTCTGGAACGGCGAAAACACCGACTGGACAGCTCTGGAAAAGGCTGTTGAAAAGTCCGAGAAGATAGGAAAGCTTATTGAAGATTCGCCGTTTGACGGCAATGCAAAGAAGTCCATCTGCGCTTCACTTGACAGCGCAGAGACAGTTTCGGGATTCGATGCTCTCGACAGGACTGTGGACGAACTGAGCCGTGACTTCGGAGTTGTTCCCGAAAAGCTTTTCGCAGGGGATAACTGGTGCGCTGAGGCTTCACAGAGGGCTGACGGCGTTATCGGCGCTCTGCCCCAGTTGAAAGAATGGTCCGGCATTGTCGGCATTTGCAAAAAGCTGAGAGAGTTCGGCATCGGCAATGTGGCTGACGCTTACCTCTCGGGAAAAGTCCCCACAGAACAGCTTACCGAAGCTTTTGAAGCTGACCTGAGCAAGTCCGCAGTTACTGCAACTATTTCCCGAAGCAAGGAGCTTGCCGATTTCAACGGCACTCTCTTTGAGGACACCGTAAGACGTTTCGGCGAGGTGCTGGACAAGTTCTCCGAACTCAGCATCAAGGAGCTTGCGGCTGAACTTTCAGCGAAGATACCTGCACCGGGCAGTTCTGCAAATTCCTCTGAGATAGGCATACTCCAGAAGGCTATCAAGAGCAACGGACGCATGATGAGCATAAGAAAGCTTTTCGACAGCATACCAAATCTGCTGAGACGTATGTGCCCCGTAATGCTGATGAGCCCTATTTCCGTGGCTCAGTACATCGACCCATCGTACCCGAAATTTGACCTTGTCATATTCGATGAGGCTTCACAGCTTCCTACCTGCGAGGCTGTGGGGGCGATCGCAAGAGGTGAGAACGTCATAGTCGTGGGCGACCCGAAACAGCTTCCGCCTACAAGCTTCTTTGCCTCCAATCAGGTGGACGAGGAGAACTACGAAAAGGAAGACCTTGAAAGCGTACTGGACGATTGTCTGGCACTTTCAATGCCTCAGAAGCATCTGCTGTGGCATTACCGTTCACGCCATGAGAGCCTTATCGCTTACAGCAATGCGAAGTATTACGAAAACAAGCTTTACACATTCCCGTCGCCTGATGACCAGACATCCAAGGTCAGCTGGGTACACGTTGAGGGCTACTACGACAAGAGCTCCACACGTACAAACAAGGCCGAGGCACAGGCTGTTGTGGCTGAGATATGCCGCAGACTTGCCGATCCGCAGCTCCGCAGGATGAGCATAGGAGTTGTTACCTTCAGCCTTCCTCAGCAGAATCTGGTGGACGACCTTCTCATGGACGCATTCCGTGAGGATCCTCAGCTGGAGACATGGGCTAACGAGATGTATGAGCCTATACTCATCAAGAACCTCGAAAACGTACAGGGCGATGAGCGTGATGTCATCATGTTCACTATCGGCTACGGCTCTGACAAGGAGGGCAAGGTCTCGATGAACTTCGGCCCCCTCAACAGGGACGGAGGCTGGAGACGTCTTAATGTAGCGATATCCCGTTCAAAGTGCGAGATGATAGTCTTCTCAGTAATCACGCCCGATATGATCGATCTTTCACGTACACGCTCCGACGGCGTTGAGGGACTTAAAGGCTTCCTCGAATTTGCCGCAAAGGGCAGAAGTGCTCTTCCTGTTCGTGCGGGAAGTCAGATAAGCGGCAGCGGCTTTGAGCAGATAGTTGCCGAAGAAGTGAAGAATATGGGCTATGACTGCAAGTGCAGCGTGGGATGCTCCGACTACAGGATAGATGTGGCCGTTGTGAATCCCGACAAGCCCGATTCTTACCTGCTTGGTATAAACTGCGGAAGTGAAGCCAATTAT
This sequence comes from Ruminococcus flavefaciens FD-1, assembly GCA_000174895.1. Classification (GTDB taxonomy): domain Bacteria; phylum Bacillota; class Clostridia; order Oscillospirales; family Ruminococcaceae; genus Ruminococcus; species Ruminococcus flavefaciens_A. The sequence goes on along the minus strand of ACOK01000104.1, from coordinate 20,781 downwards.
CATAATGGCACCGCAAGCGACCGCACACTTTCTCAGCCGGGCGTACTCAAGGGACTGGGCTGGAGCGTCATGAGCGTTTATATCCTTGACTGGCTGGACAACAAGGACAAGGTCCTCAGCAAGATAAAGTCAGAGATAGAGGGCGCAGTTGAAAGATACCGTCATCCCGTGGAGAAGAAAGAGGAGTCCAAGCCAAAGCAGGAGATAGTCTTCGAGACCGAGGAAGTTCAGAGTTTCGAGGAAATGTTCGACAAGTACGAGCCATATCAGGTCAAGCCTATGGGCGAGGCTGCTGATTTCAGCGAGGGCAATGCTCAGAAGATAGCAAAGTGTATCAATGACATCCTTGCTGCTGAAGCTCCCATAAGCCGCAAGCTTCTGGAAAAGAAGACTTACGAAAGCTGGGGAGTGAGCCGTGCTTCTGCCGCTTCAAAGGCTGCATTCGAGGCTGCGCTTGCTGTATCAGAGGGCGTATGCTCCGAGAGCGGAGACAATACCTTTGTGTGGGCTGAGTCCCAGGACAGGGAAAGCTATGACATATGCCGCACTCTCGGCAAGGACGAGGGACGCAGGGATATCGATGATATCGCTCCCGAGGAGATCGCAGTAGGCATAAAGCGCATAATGGCACGTCAGGTGGCTATGACAAGGGACGACCTGCTGCGTGAGGCTGCACATTTGTTCGGCTATACACGTATGAGCGCAGCTCTTGAAACTGCTGTAGCTATGGGAATCAAGACCGCTAAGGGCAGGGGCTGGATAGCCTTTGACGAAGAAGGACGTATTATAAGCTGTTAGTTATGATGCAGGGGAGGGCGCTCTCGCTCTCCCGTGCGGTACATGATTTTAGCTGACTGGAGCCCGGGGAGGGCTTCCCTACAATTGATTTTTCAGAACAAGGAGATAAATTTGAAAAGGATACTTATACTATTAGGAAAGATAATCGTAAAGCTGCTTCACCTGATGAAGCGCAATGCCGGAAATCTGCCGGGTATCGTGCTGTGGCACCTGACGGGACATAAGTGCTGTTCCATTTTCAAGGTGGACTGTCCCATCATCGCAGTTACAGGCACCAACGGCAAAACATCCGTTACCAACTGTATCGCTCAGCTTTTTGAGAAGAGCGGAAAGAAAATAATCATCAACCGTGAGGGCAACAACCTTGATACGGGCATATGTTCAATGCTGCTGAAATACTGCGATATGTCGGGAAAAGTCAAAGCTGACTACCTTATACTTGAAACTGACGAATCCCACGTTCCTGTGGTGTATTCACAGCTGAAGCTTGACACCCTTGTGGTGCTGAATTTCTTCCGTGATCAGCTGGACAGAAACGGCGAGATGGAAACTCTCATCCAGAAGATAAACGGCTTCTGCAAGACATTCGAGGGAAATCTCATACTCAACGGCGATGACCCGAATACTGCCCGTCTCGGCAGGGCTAATCCGAAAAATACCAACGTGAAGTATTTCCGTGCCGAGCCATATGCATTCGCTACACATAAGATTTTCGAGGCATCAGAGGGAAGATTCTGTCCTTTCTGCGGCGAACCTCTGGAGTACGAATTCTACCAGTATTCCCACATCGGCAAATTCATCTGCAAGAAATGCGGATTCGGAAACTATGAGCCCTATATCACAGCAAGCGGTATCGACCTGGACAAGCCTGTTTTCACAGCTGACGGCCATACCTATTCGCCTAAGCTGAACAGCATTTATAATGTGTACAACATGACAGCAGTTGCCGCAGCAGCAAAGCTTTACGGAATAAAGCAGTCCGTGACAGAGGGCGTTATCAACAATTACACCGTCAAGAACGGCCGTATGGAGAACTTCATGCTGGGCGACCGCAAGACTACGCTGAATCTGGCTAAGAATCCTGTGGGAGCAAATATGACTCTCCGTGTAATGAACGAAATGAAGGGCGAAAAGGAACTTCTCTTCGTCCTCAATGACAACATTGCCGACGGACTTGATGTTTCGTGGATATGGGACATCAACTTCAGCATTTTCGAGCGTGTGACAAGAGTCGTTACTTCGGGCACAAGAGCCTACGATATCGCTGTACGTATCAAATGTTCGGGCTATGACCAGTCAAAGATAGTTGTACGTCCCGACCTTGACAAGGCGGTGGAGGAGCTTGCAAGCACCGAGGGACGCAAATTCGTTATCGCAAACTATACCGCAGTCCAGCCCACAAGAGCTGCACTGAAACGCTATATCGCAAAGCATGGAGGTAAACAGGAATGAAAACTATAAAGATACTTCATATGTATGCGGATATGCTGGACCTTTACGGCGACAGCGGAAACATGGAGATACTGAAATACCGCTGTACGAAGCGTGGTATAGACTGCGTGGTGGATACCTATTCCATCGATTCGGAAATGCCTGATTTTACGGCGTATGACCTCATCTATATAGGCGGTGGCGCTGATCTTGAGCAGCAGCACATCTCCGAAGATCTGCTAAAATGCCGTGAGGGCATAATCAGAGCGTACAAGAACGGCACATTCCTTTTCCTCATCTGCGGCGGATATCAGCTCATGGGCAAGTATTACCGTGACGCTGACGGAAATGACATCAAGGGACTGGGACTTTTCGATTATTACACAGTTGCTCCCAACAGCCGCAGAAAGCGCTGTATCGGCAATATCGTCATCGAGACAGAGATAACGGGCAAGCCTGTGAAAGTGGTCGGATTCGAGAATCACGGCGGTCAGACTCAGGGCATAAAGACACCATTCGGAAAGGTGCTCTACGGAAACGGAAACTGCTCCAAGTCCGAGGCTGAGGGCTACTGCGAGAAGAATGTTATCGCAACATATCTCCATGGTCCGTGCCTGGCGAAGAATCCCGAAATTTCGGACTATATGATAGAGTACTGCATGAACAGGGGAGACGAAATCATAACTCCGCTCATTCCTATTGACGACAAGCTTGAAAAGGAATGCCGCAAGGTAATGGTGCATCGCCTTTTGAAGTAATCAGTTCATAGAAAGTAGTAGGGCGCACATTGTGCGCCCTTCAGCTTGTCAAAAAAGTCATATATTATCGTAAAAAAATGGGCTGTCGGGTGATTCCCCACAGTGTGGGGAAATGTCACGCAGTGACAAAGGGGAAGGGCACGTGTTAAGTGCGCCAGCCCCTACAATTCGGCTATTCTTCGTGAATGCTTTTGTAGGGGACGGCGTCCTCGACGTCCCAAAATTAGTTTTTTGACAGTCTGTAGGGCGCACATTGTGTGCCTTTTTCGGTGTCAGGAATTCAGAATTGAGAATGTAGGGGCGGCGTTCCGCCGCCCGTGGTATACATTGAAATTAATATTAAACCATTCACGAATTTACTGCCGTCGTGCGAAAGCAGAGTAAAAGTTTCGCAGAGAGTAAGCGAGCTTGCGAGCGAAGCGTGACAGGCGGTCGAGCTGGCGTCAGCTCGCAACAGGCAGTTGCTTGATTTTTTTGTCAGATATGGTATACTGTTCTCAGAGGTGATGATTATGGAAACCAAAGAAGTTATACTTGAACTCAGAAACAAAAAAGGTATGTCACAGGAACAGCTTGCGGAAAAGGTGTTCGTGACTCGTCAGGCGGTATCACGCTGGGAAACAGGCGAAACTCAGCCGAATACCGAGACTCTGAAACTTCTCTCGCAGCTTTTTGATGTGTCGATAAATACTCTTCTCGGCTCGCCTCAGAAGCTGATATGCCAGTGCTGCGGAATGCCGCTGGAGGACGAAATGATGAGCCGTGAGCCTGACGGCATTATCAATGAGGGATACTGCAAATGGTGCTATGCCGACGGAAACTATACCTATCACGATATGGATGATCTGATAGATGTCTGCGTGAAGCATATGGCAGGGGACGGATTTTCCGAGGAACAGGCACGGACCTACATGAAAGGAATGCTTCCCGGGCTTGAATACTGGAAGGATCATAAGGATCTTGAAGACGGCGGAAAAACCGAGAAATTCAAGGAAAAGCTGATCGACGAGTTCAACGCTCTGGGCATAAAAGGTATGCCGAGGGTGGAGAAGCTGAACGCTCTTGTAGGAGGCTATGTCAATTTAGAATATCCTCTGCCCGGTGGTATTAATGTGAAATTTCTGGATGACAATGCCACATACTTCGGAAACCAGCTTGAGGGCGAGAACGAACGCTTTTTCGGTGTTATAGGGAATGCAGATTTCCTGCTGGTCAGCACCTATGGCAAAGACGTAACCGAACCTGAGCTTATCCTTTATAAAAAAAGATGAACCGGCGGACAGCTTTTGCTGTCCGTTTTGTCATTATCGGGCATTTTTCAACATAGAATCTATAAATTGATTTCTATGGAGGATCTATGTTTTATAAGAGCAAATTACTTCGTGATACTGCAATTCTGACCATATTTCAGCTTATCCTGGATTCGGCAGCACTTCTTCTCAATGCCTTTATCACAAGACAGCTTGGCGCACAGGCTATAGGCATCCTCTCGCTGATAGGCTCGTTTCTTGGACTGGCAGGCATTCTCTCGAACGGTAATGCATTTCTCTGCACGAGCCGTCTTATCGCTGAGGAGAACGGCAAAGGGGGCGACCCTAACAAAGTGCTGTTTCACGGGATAAAGCTGTGCCTGTGCCTGAGTACGGCTGTTTCAGCGGCGGTACTATTGCTGTCCGAGCCCATATGCAGGCGCTTTTTCAGCGGTGCGGATATGTCTGCGGCGCTGCGGATAATGCCTGTGGTGCTGGTGACGGGAGCAGTGGGAGCGTGTATCAAGGGCTACTTCAACGCAAGCCGCAGGACCCGTGTGACAGCGGTGGGCGACGTTATTGAATTTGCCGTAAAATCGGCAGTTATCGCAGTGCTGACAATTAAGCTGAAAGTGCCCGATGAAGCGTCTGTTTGCAGAGTCATGATAAGCGGTATCGTGGCAGGCAATGGGGTATCGCTTGGCTTTTTATCTGCCATGTATCTGAAATTTCGCACCCGTGGCGTCAGCAAGCCGTCCATAGGCTTCAGGGAGTATGCGGCCTGTGCATTCCCGATAATGGGAGGGGGAGTCCTTACGGCTGTGCTGAGCAGTACAAACGATGCGCTGATACCCTTTTGTCTGCGTCAGTACGGCGATTCGGCAGGGCAGGCGCTGGGAAGCTTCGGAGTATTTGAAGCTATAGTCATCCCTGCGCTTTTCTTCCCGTCGGTCATACTCTGTTCGGTGTCGGGGATAATCCTGAGTGAATCCGCAAGGGCGGCGGCATCAGGAGACAAGCGGCGGATAAAGAGCCTTGCCTCACGGGTAACGGAGTACACTCTCATATATGCGGTATTTTCATCGGCAGTGCTGATGCGGTTCGGAGCGGAGATAGGCGAACTTCTCGGCGGCGGCGAAGAAGCAGGCAGGCTTATAACGGTGATAGCACCCGTTGTGCCGTTCATCTACATGGAGATAGTTCTCGAAGCCATGATAAAAGGCATGGGCCAGCAAAGCTTCTCGTCGCTGAATTATCTTGCAGAGTACGCTGTCAGGATAGCGGTAGTGCTGATATTCGTGCCGAGGTTCGGGCTTTACGGCATTGTAGCGTCATATTACACAAGCAATGTCTTTGGCAACTGTTCACGGTTCATAAGGCTTATCCGCACATCGGATACGGAATTCCGGCCTTTCCGCAATATAGCAATGCCTGTAGTCTACGCATTCCTCAGCATGGGAGCGACAGGACTTCTCATGAGAATGTTTGACAGCGGCAACAATAAGGTCTTGTTCATGGTCATATTCACGGCAATATGGGGGATAATATACGGCGGAATTATGCTTTTTACCGAAAAGTTACGGCTATTTGACAAATGCAGGGAAACTATCGTTGTTAAAACTGCACAATAATTGTTATGGTTTGTAATACGAAATGTAGAAAATATCGAAATGCTATTGCATTTATCATAATAAGCGTTTATAATATTTATATGCTGTTTGTAAGGATGAAGAATTAGTCTTTTCGTGGACCTTAGGCGGCCATGCAAAGACAGGATAACGGCTAATAAATTAGAGGAGAAATACACTATGAAAGCATACGATATCAACAAAATAAAAAACATTGCTTTAGCAGGACACAATGGTTCAGGAAAAACTTCTCTCGCAGAGGCTATTCTGTACAAGGCAGGAGCTTCTGACCGTCTCGGCAAGACCGTTGACGGAACAACTGTTTGTGATTACGATCCCGAGGAGATCAAGAGAAAGATCTCAATAGGCACCTCTCTTGCCTCATTTGAATATAATGATTATAAGATAAACCTTCTTGATACTCCCGGCCTTTTCGATTTTGCAGCTGAAATGATCGAGGGTATCCGTGCAGCAGACACAGTCCTCATTACCGTATCTGCAAAGTCAGGCGTCAAGGTAGGCGCAAGAAAGGCTTACGATGAAGCTGTAAAGCAGGGCAAGTCCAAGATGATCGCCGTTACAAAGATTGACGACAAGGACGCTAACTTCTTCAATGTCCTCACAGAGCTGAAGACTGTTTTCGGTCCTTCTGTATGCCCTGTTATCGTTCCTGTTATCAGCGGCGGACAGATCGTTTCATTCGTAAACCTCATCGAAATGAAATGCTATAAATACGACGGCAAGGGCAATGCTGTTGAGACAGAAATGCCTACAGCCGATATATCAGAAAAGTTCGAGTACCGTGTAGACGGCCTTGTTGCAGCTATATCCGAAGCCGTTGCCGAAACATCAGACGAGCTTATGGAGAAGTTCTTCGAGGGCGAGGCTTTCACTCAGAAGGAACTGATCGACGGTATTCACGACGGTATGAACAGAGGTATCATAACTCCTGTAGTCTGCACATCGGCTGCGGATCTTTCGGGAATAGATATGCTTCTCAAGGAGTTCGAGCTGCTTCTGCCTGCACCATCAGAGGTTCACGCAGCTGAGGCTTATACTCCTACAAAGGATATCGTTGAGGTAGCCTGCGACGCATCCGCACCGCTTGCTGCACACGTATTCAAGACTATTGCCGATCCATTCGTAGGCAAGATGTCCATGATAAGAGTAATGTCTGGTACTCTCAAGGCTAACTCAGACGTTACAAACGCAACTACAGGCAATGCCGAAAAGATAGGCAAGCTTTATAATCTCTGCGGAAAGAAGCAGACCGAGGTATCGGAAGCCAAGGCAGGCGATATCGTCGTAGCTTCAAAGATCTCCGCAAATACAGGAAATACTCTCTGCGACTCTTCAAAGGTAGTAGAGTTCGGCGAGATGGAATTCCCGAGACCTTGCTACTCAATGGCAGTAAAGGCAAAGGCTCAGGGTGACGAAGCCAAGATCTCCACAAGCATACAGCGCCTTATCGAGGAGGATCCGACTCTCACATACGCTCAGGACGAGAGCACAAAGGAGCAGATACTCAGCGGTCTGGGCGAGCAGCATCTTGAAGTTGCAGCAGCTAAGCTGAAGGGCAAGTTCGGCGTTGACGTTTCACTGTCCGTACCGAAGATCGCCTACAAGGAGACCATCCGCAAGAAGGTCAAGGTACAGGGCAGACATAAGAAGCAGTCAGGCGGCCACGGCCAGTTCGGTGATGTATGGATCGAGTTTGAGCCATGCGTAAGCGACACTCTCGTATTCGAGGAGAGGATCTTCGGCGGTGCTGTTCCGAAGAACTACTTCCCGGCAGTACAGAAGGGACTTGAAGAAAGCGTCAAGAAGGGCGTTCTCGCAGGATGCCCCGTTGTGGGACTGAAGGCTATCCTCGTTGACGGTTCTTACCATCCTGTTGATTCATCGGAAATGGCATTCAAGACAGCCGCTTCCATCGCATACAAGGAAGGCCTCCGTCAGGCAGACCCTGTAATGCTTGAACCGATCGGTACTCTGAAGGTAACAGCTCCCGACGAGAACACAGGTGATATCATGGGCGAGCTCAACAAGCGCAGAGGCAGAGTTCTCGGTATGGAGCCTGTTGCTCACGGCACAACAATGATACAGGCAGAAGTTCCGATGCGTGAGATGCACGACTTCGCAATGTACCTCCGCCAGACCACAAGAGGCATGGGCAGCTTTACTTTCGATTTCGAGAGATACGAGCAGCTTCCTGCAAACCTTCTTGCAGAAGTCATCTCTTCTGTTGGCGTTGAAGAATAATAAAGCTTTTGAGGGGACTGCACTTTCGGGTGCGGTCCCTTATATTTTTCATCATGCTGGAGGATATCAAAAAAATTTATCTGGCAAACAACGGAATACAGCCAAATCCGCCGCTTCAAAAATTTTTTTTGAAAAATTTCAAAAAAAGGGTTGACAAATGAATTATAACGTGCTATAATATATAAGTCATCAGGGAACAACACCTGAAAGACACACAAATAAAGAGGTGGGGGTTTAGCTCAGCTGGGAGAGCATCTGCCTTACAAGCAGAGGGTCACAGGTTCGAGCCCTGTAGTCCCCACCAAATTTATGGCCTCGTAGTTCAGTTGGTTAGAACGCCTGCCTGTCACGCAGGAGGTCGACAGTTCGAGTCTGTTCGGGGTCGCCAATTTTTGCGGATTTAGCTCATCTGGTAGAGCGCCACCTTGCCAAGGTGGAGGTAGCGAGTTCGAGCCTCGTAATCCGCTCCAAAGACGGCGCTATAGCCAAGTGGTAAGGCGTGGGTCTGCAACACCCTGATCCCCAGTTCAAATCTGGGTGGCGCCTCTCAAACCTCACGAGTTTTCGTGAGGTTTTTCATTTTTACGGAGGTTTTTATGACTGACAGACTTTTCAGATTATGGTACTACACCGTTTCACATTCTATGGCGCTGCTGAGAAGCGTTGGAAAAGGCGGCGAGGATAATATAGACATATTTTTTGCCGCTGTCTCATATATTGAAATACCCACTGATATGGACGGAATAACCATTGAAGATCCGACTGAGGATGACAAGGAGTATATCTCCCGAAAACTCGGCGATTATCGTGGCGATATCACGGTGCTGGTGCAGGGCGGAAAAAGGTTTTATATCGTGGCAGAGGTCAGGAGAATAAAGAGAAATAAGCTGGACTTTTTTGAACTGCCCTTTGATATCCCATCCGATATGAGCGGCAAGTTCAGTACACGACACGAATAATATACGCAAAGCGGGCAGAAAATGCCTGCTTTTTTAGTATTATCGGCTTGAATTTGTATTGTGCAAATTGCGTGTAAGAATGTGTTTGATTTGTGAAAAATGCATATTGAATTATAAAGCTGTTTATGTTATACTATTAAAGTCTTCATAAAATGGCGATAAATTTATTATTCGTCGTTTGTGAAAAATATGAATTATTGATAGAGGTCTTCGATCGGATGCCTTTCATCAGTAAAAAACAGGGGGTTTGTGTATTGAAAAACAAAACATTGGCAAAGATCCTCAGTGTGGCAACATCTGGCGTTATGCTGTTTTCGGCGGGTTCGGTGTATCTCAGCCACTCTGAACGGAATCAGGACGGAACATACAATGTTTCGGAGGAAAATCGTGAGGAACTTCTCGGTATCAGCGATGAGAATGAGTACTTCCTCGGAGCGGCGTCGCAGTTCTCGGTCTTCCTGCACGATGACTTCGCTGCATACGGCTCTGACTGTGAAGGACGTCTTGCAGCAGGTGGAAACGCTAATGTGGGCGATCCGGTTTCATATTCGGTAGGCGCAAGACTGCCTGAGGGATTCTCAGCGGCACAGATAGTCGTGGGAGGCGATACTCTCACAAATTTCCAGCCCGAAAACAAGAAGTTCGTGGTCGGTTCAAAGGGCAATATCAGTCCCGAGATACTGAACCATATGAACGACGGTCAGACCGAGGTGTACATCGGAAAGCTGATCGATTTTGACAAGGAGTTCGCACTTCTACGTGAGAGAAGCGAGTATCTGGCGAATCAGACACCGAATGCGCAGCTTCAGGTCGATGAGTACTACGCTTCGGGATGGAAGATAATCGGCACTGACGATAATCTGAACGTTTTGAATCTGACAGAAGAGCAGATGAAGACCTTCAACAACGGCTACATAGATATGAGCGTGCAGATACCTGAGGGTTCGTACCTCGTGATCAATGTTCCGGGTACTGACATTATGATGCCTTCCACAAATATGAAGATCTACGATGAAAAAGGCGTACTCATAAGGCAGGGCGGCGAGAATATGCCTGTCCTGTACAATCTGAAGGACGCAACAAAGTTCAAGTATACGGGTTCTATTCAGGGCTCAACGCTTGCACCTGATGCAGATGCTTCGGGCGATGAGGGCGGACACGTTTCAGGTGCGACCATAGCCAAGTCGTTCGAGGGCGGAATTCAGTTCGGATATTCTGCTTTCAATCCTAAGTATCTCTCGGCTGTTGAGGAAACAACCACAACTACAACGACTACAACCACGACGACTACAACAACTACAACTACAACAACTACAACCACTACTACAACAACGACTACTACCACTACAACCCCGACAACTACTACAACTACAACGCCAACAACCACATCTACAACATCCACCACAACAACAACGACTACAACTACAACAACTACCACTACCACGACAACTACGACTACAACTACAACCACCACCACTACTACGACGACAACAACTACAACTACAACTACTACGACAACGACGACTACAACCACCACCACTACTACGACGACAACAACTACAACTACAACTACTACGACAACGACGACTACAACAACCACCACTACTACGACGACAACAACCACCACAACAACGACAACTACAACTACAACAACCACCACTACTACGACAACAACGACTACAACAACCACTACTACGACAACGACAACAACAACCACTACTACAACGACTACCACTACCACTACAGCGATAATAGAGGATAATGAGACAACAAGTACCACAAGTACATCTCAGACCACTACCGCACAGGCTACAACAACAGCCGAAAAGAAAACGGCAACAACAGATTCGCCTAAGACCGGTGATAAGAAGGTCGCCGGCGCAATTGCTCTTCTTGCTGTTTCTGCCGCAGTAATGGCAGCTTCAAGAAAGCGTGAAGACTGATAAAACAAAGGCTGCGTTTTATACGCAGCCTTTTTATGTGATAACGAAAAAGCGGATGCAGTTAACTGCTGTACTCATATAGCAGCTTTATACGCATTTATCGGGGAAAACCTTTCTGAGGAAAGGTTCTTCCCCGAACCCCTTTCCAAAGACTTTTAATAGAATTTTGCCCCCATATAGGGCGCACCTGCAAGAAATAATAAATTCTTACTTATCTGGTGTGCGCCCTATATGGGGGCAAAATTAATAGTCTTGGGAAACAGATCCGAGAAGAGGCTTCTTCAGAATGTCTACCTCAATAATATTTATAAACTGCTATACGAGTACCACGGATAACTGTGGTGCTTTATATGTATGAAAAAGGGGGGCTTTCGGTTGAAAGTCCCCCTTAATTGTTGCATTCTGTTTTACTGCACGGGCAGTTCGATGGTGAAAGTGGTTCCACGGTCGGGGGTGCTTTCCACTCTGATATTTCCGCCCATGCGCATTACGGAGTGCTTGACGATGGAAAGTCCGAGGCCTGTGCCTTTTATCTTGCCTGAGCGGCTTTTATCTCCACGGTAGAAGCGCTCGAAGATACGATCCTGCTGTTCGTGAGGAATGCCGATACCCGTATCTTTCACGGTGATAAGGACGTGCTTTTTCTTTTCCGAGATGATAACTTCAAGGCTGCCGCCCTGCTTATTGTACTTTATGCCGTTGTCGCAGATGTTGTAGAGGGTTTCGCTGAGAAGCAGACGTTCACATTTAATACTGATATTTTCGCCTGATACTGATGTGGAAACTCCTTTTTCAGCTGCCGCCAGTTCCAGACGTGAGAGTATCTCCTCAACGAATGGGATAAGCTCAACGGTTTCTTTTTCTCCGATGACAGTACCCTCATCAAGCTTGGAAAGCGCAATTGTATCCGTGACGAGGGAGATGAGCCTTTCCGCCTCGCTTCGGATATTTTCGCCGAAGCCTGCAACATCTTCGGCTTTGACGATGCCGCCTGCAAGCATATCGGATATTCCGTAGATAGTGGTAAGAGGAGTTTTCAGCTCGTGTGAAACGTTGGCTGTGAATTCACGGCGCATAGTTTCCAGCTTCTGTTTTTCGGTGATATCCATTATGAATACCGCCACGCCGCAGACCATTTCCATGCTTCTTGCAGGGCTGGCGATTATTTCACGGTCGCCGTTGCCTGTGTGGATGATGCATTCCGAGCGCCGTCCGCCCAGAGCGTCAAGGAGACATCTTCTGAATCCCTCGGAGTTGTTGAGGGCGTAGATGCTGTGTCCCGTGCGGAATGAAGACGAGCCGAGAAGCCCTGCCGCTGCTGTATTCTGAGCCACCACATTCAGCTTCTGGTCGGCTATAATTATGCCTTCGCTCATGCTTCCCATGATAAGTTCAAACTGGTCCTGATTGGTGCGGAGTTCATCCATCTGCCTTCCTACACGGGCATTCTGCACTCTGAGCTTGTTGAGCAGAGGTTCCAGCTCACGGTAGCAGGCGGCGGTATTCGGCGATTCTAAGTCGATATTGTTGATAGGACGGACAATACTCCTTGAGATAAGAACAGCCGAAGCCGCCGAGATAAGCGCTGCGGCAACAAGTATGATTATGATAGGGCCGAGCATATTCATCATCTGAGCCAGTATCGAGCGGTGGATCCCCGATACTCTTATGACGCTTCCGTCCGAAAGGCGGAGCGCATAGTTGATGGTGGTATGCATTATTGTATCGGAGTAGCGGGCTGATAATCCCTCGCCGTTTTTTACGGCATCCTTTACCTCTTTTCTGTCGGAATGGTCATCAAGGGTCTCAGGGTCTTCAATAGAGTCGAAAATGACTTTGCCACTGTCGGATATCCATGTGACACGGATTATATCCTCGAATTGTGTGATATCCAGATAGCGTCCGCCGTTCAGTTCCAGAGCAGATGCGATGATTTCCGCATCCTGTTTCAGCCCTTCGGCAGTCTTTTCACGGGAATAGCTGTTCATCAGCATGGTTACGAGAGTTATGGTTATGAGCACAGCGGCGCCTGAGACGAGCATGATGCTCTTCATTATTTTATTGGTCATTGGATGTATCCCCTGCCTTATAGCCTACGCCCCTGATGGTCTGTATCACATCTCCGCAAACTCCCAGCTTTGAGCGGAGAGTACGGATGTGTACGTCCACGGTACGGCTCTCGCCTGAAAAATCGTATCCCCATATCTTCTTCAGCAGTTCGTCACGGGATATGACAGTGCCCTTGTGACGCATGAGATAGAGGAGCATATCGTATTCTTTCAGCGTCAGCACCACAGGTTCGCCTGCCGCAAAGACTTCATGCTTTACGGGATAGATGCATAGTTCGCCTGCGGTAAGCTTTTCGGAAGAACCGCTTCGTCTGAGGAGAGCCTTTATTCGTGAGATAAGCTCCATAGTGCCGAAGGGCTTTGCTATGTAGTCATCGGCACCTCCGTCCAGACCTTCCACCTTGTCGGCTTCGCTGTCAAGAGCGGTCAGCATGATAACGGGAAGCTCCGCAGTTTCGGGAGAATTTCTCAGCTTTTTCAGCACCGTCATGCCGTCCTCTTCGGGGAGCATCCTGTCCAGCAGTACCAGTTCGGGAAGAGCCCCTTCTAAAGCTGAGTAGAATTCGGAGGGAGTCTCGAAGCCTTTCGCTTCAAATCCCGAATTGTTCAGTGCATAAAGGACGAAATTGCGTATGCCGCCGTCGTCCTCCAGCAGATATATCATATCATCACCTCATTAAATGTAAGCCTGCTTCTTCAGCAGAGCAGTAATTGTTCTGCCTACGATTGCGCAGTAGTTTATGTCAGTTACCGCCCATTTCTTGAATCTGCCGATATAGCAGAATGAGATAACGCCCTTGACCATGTTGTTTTCGGTCATGAGATATTGTACAGCGCCGCCGATATTCTGTTCCATCAGCTTAGCGAATGCGTTATCGTCACGGCCTTCAAGCTCGTTGACGTTGTCGATGACGAATACTCCGTCACCTGAGAAACGGTCGGTATAATTATTCTCGAAAAGGTAGGAAGCGTCCTTGCAGGGAGCGTTTCCGCAGCTGAGGATGAGGCCCATATCAGCGCCTGCAAATACGCATATATCGTCGATATCGAAGCCGACTCGCAGCTGCTCCAGAAGCACGGAAAGGTCGGGGATACGTCCCATTACCAGATTCTCAGCGAGCTGACCGATGAAGTCAAGCTTTTCGGAGGATTCACCACGGTTGCTGAGGAATGCCGAGCGGCTTCCCATATCTTTTGCAACAGCGCCGTGCTTGCCGATATCGTAGATAACATAGCGGTTCTGACCTTTTTCCTGAGCGATGCCGAGAGCTTTTTCCGCCTGCATGAAAAGCTCCTCATAGTCTGAGCTGTCATCGGGATAGCCAGCGATGCCCATAGAACAGGTGATGCGCAGTTCGTTTTCCCTGTCGGAAAAGGCAAATTCGGTATTGCTTCTGATGGCACGGAGGATGCCTCTCAGTTCCTCCTCGTCACGGATATCCTCAAGGACGATGAGATAGCCCTCAGCGCTTATTCTTCCTGCAAAGCCGTGTTCTCCTATCTCACGCTTGATTATCTGAGCCACACGGTAAATGACCTCATCGCCGAAGGAATGTCCCAGACTTCCTGTCATTCCGCTGAAATTGTCGATATAGAGAAGCACCAGCTTTACAGTATATGCAGGTTTTGCCGATATCATTTCCTCTGCGTAGGAAGTGACGGCACGTTTGTTGAGAAGCCCCGAAAGTGAGTCACGGTTAGCCTCCAGCGCCATGTTGATATCCTTGCCTCTGTGCTGAGAGCTGATAGCCGAGATAACGCCTATGACTTTGCGGCTGTCAGGGGAATCGTAACGGGTTATGCCTCTGAAAAGGTACATCTCCTTTATTCTTCCCTCGTTCAGCAGCGACGACTCAAATTCATGGTCGAAGCGGTAAGCGCCGTTTCTGATGTCGTCGCAGAGACTGCTGAATGGTTCAAGGTAGCGTGAAAGTACGTAGCCCTTGCCAATTGCATTTTTCTGCCATGCGTCAAGTTCTTCGTCAACCAGCACCATTTCACGGCACAGGTCGAACATGAATATCTTAATGTGTTTTGTGCCGAAGCTGTACTCAAAGGCAAGGTCGCCGCTTAAACCGAGAAAGCTGCGGTAATCGGAAAGTCTGCGCTGTCTGAGGTAGCCCTGAGCTTCGAGGGACATGATATCGCTGAATCTGATGCTGAAAACAGGGGAGTCGCCGGTTATTTCCAGAAGGCTGACAGAGGCGAGCACCCATCTGAGCATACCGCTGACACCTTTCATGCGGATGACGGTGCAGGCGTTGCCGTCGTTTTCGGCTTCTTTCAGGCACTGTTCTATACGTGGGAAGTCGGTATCATCTATGGTTCGTCTTATGGAATATGTAACATCGTTGCCGAAATAGCTGAAAAAGGCTTCGTCTGCCCGCTGAGTATGGAAACTTCCGTCAACGACAGCTTTTCCGATATGATAAAGTCTTTCACCGAATATTTCGTCTGCCATTGATATTCCTCCTTAATAAGACAAGATACGGTCAAATACAATTATTATAATTATAACATGAATGCGGCGGTTCGGTCAAGTGCGGAAGAGGTGGAAAAACGGCGGCATTTGCTGCGGTTTCCTCATTTTTTACCATTTTGCATGAAACACTGTGGAAACGATTATGATTTACAGAAATTTTACAATGAAGAGGATGAAAAATAAACAGAAATGGGGTATAATAATAGTATGAGATCAGAATGAAAAATGATACAAAAATTTAATTATATCAAGGAGCAGACCAATGGACAGATCGGAAAAGAAGAAATATATTTTTATAGCAGTACTTGCGGTTATTGTATGTATAATCGTAAGGAATCTTTCACTGCTTGGCAAAGTGATAGGCATAGCTGTAAGTGCAATACGACCCATGCTGATAGGACTTGCCGCCGCATATATATTCAACATTATCATGACGGGCTTTGAAAAAAGGTACTTCCCGAACAAGGATACAAAATTCGTGAATGTCTCACGCAGACCTGTATGCCTTGCCCTTTCATTTCTGATAACCATAGCTATACTCATACTCATCATGTACATAGTCATACCTGAGATAGCTAATGCGTTCCGTGTGCTTTACCACGAGATACCGCCTAATTTCCAGAAATTGCAGAAATTTGCACTGGAAAAGCTTAAAGAGTATCCCGAGATACAGCAGCAGATAAGCGGATTGCAATTTGACTGGGCATCCATCATAGGAAAAGCCACATCAATTCTCACATCAGGCGTTGCAGGAATACTTACATCCGCATGGGGTGCGATCGGCACTCTTACCTCGACTGTGGCAGATATCGGTCTTGGAATAGTATTTGCCATTTACGTCCTTATCAGGAAAGATAAACTTTTTAAGGATACAAAGCGTATATGCACGGTTTCTTTCGGGAAAGATAAGTACCGTAAGATAAGTCATGTCTACCACATCGCAAATGAAACATTCCGAAGCTTTTTTGTGGGACAGTTTATTGATGCGCTTCTGCTGGGA
Source organism: Ruminococcus flavefaciens FD-1 (assembly GCA_000174895.1). Taxonomy (GTDB): domain Bacteria; phylum Bacillota; class Clostridia; order Oscillospirales; family Ruminococcaceae; genus Ruminococcus; species Ruminococcus flavefaciens_A. The sequence goes on along the minus strand of ACOK01000104.1, from coordinate 4,201 downwards.
ATGCTGTGCTTCATCGGCATGACTATACTTCGTCTTCCCTATGCGGCAATGGCAGGTACCCTTGTAGGCGTTACAGCCTTTATTCCTATTGTTGGTGCGTTCATCGGTGCAGGCATAAGTGCATTCATCATCCTGACCGTTGACCCGATGCAGGCGGTAATATTCATCATTTTCCTCCTGTGCATCCAGCAGATAGAAGGAAACCTCATTTACCCGAAGGTAGTAGGCGATTCTGTGGGAGTTCCCGGAATATGGGTGTTTGCGGCCGTAACCATCGGCGGCGGGATATTCGGTATCCTCGGCATGATCTTAGGTGTACCGCTTTCAGCTATCGCTTACAAGCTGAGTTTTGAGGCTCTCGAAAGAAAGGAAAGGGCTCTCGCATTTCATATCGGACGCCGCAGAAACAGAAATAAAGCCAAAGCTCAGCGTGGCGGAAATACCGCTCAGAATACGGGCGAACAGGCGGAATGACCGCAAATAATAAAATTCTCTCAATTGTACAAATTGACTGAACAAGGTTTGACATTTTTGACAGCGGTTCTTTTGAAATACGCCGTAAAATCCGAAGTTCCGAGCTGTACAGTAAACGAACGGATACAGTTTCGGGAAACATTTGTCATAACTTTAAACACAAAAACGTGAAATAGAGTTAGCTTCGGTGAACATGGATATTGACAAATAAATAACAATGTGTTACTATTATTACGGAAATAAAATTTTGATCCTTATTGCGCCTTTCAGCGTTTTCCCATGGCGCATTATGACGGGATGTACCCCGTCGTGGATCTTTCAAGAAGGAGTCTGAAATATGATCACAACATGGCCGAAGGAATGGGATGGTTTCAAGGAGGGACGCTGGAGCACTACCTCCGTAAACGTCCGTGACTTCATCAAGAAAAACTATACCCCTTATGACGGTGACGAAAGCTTCCTCGCAGGTCCTACAGAGGCCACAAAGCAGCTCTGGGACCAGGTCATGGACCTTACTCGTCAGGAGCGTGAGGCAGGCGGAGTACTGGATATGGATACTAAGATCATATCCACTATCACTTCACACGGCGCAGGTTATCTCAACAAGGATCTGGAAAAGATCGTTGGTCTCCAGACAGATAAGCCTTTCAAGCGTTCTCTCCAGCCTTTCGGAGGCATAAGAATGGCTCAGCAGGCTTGCAAGGAATACGGCTACGAAGTAGACCCGAGTGTTGTTGAAATATTCACAAAATACAGAAAGACACATAACCAGGGCGTTTTCGATGCTTATACCCCTGAAATGCGTCTTGCACGTCATTCAGCTATTCTTACAGGTCTTCCTGATGCTTACGGCAGAGGCCGTATCATCGGCGACTACAGAAGAGTTGCTCTCTACGGCATCGACCTCCTTATCGAGGACAAGAAGCACCAGATCGAGACATCTCTCGTAAGAATGACTTCAAAGAATATCCGTCTCCGTGAGGAACTATCAGAGCAGGTTCGTGCTCTCCAGGATCTGAAGGAGCTGGGTAAGATCTACGGTTTCGATATCTCCAGACCTGCTGCTACAGCACAGGAAGCTGTTCAGTGGCTCTATTTCGGCTACCTCGCTGCTGTCAAGGAGCAGAACGGTGCCGCTATGTCACTGGGACGTACTTCCACATTCCTCGATATCTTCATTCAGCGTGACCTTGAGAGAGGCCTAATCACTGAGGAACAGGCACAGGAACTTATCGACCACTTCATCATGAAGCTCCGTATCGTCAAGTTTGCACGTACACCTGAGTACAACTCACTCTTCTCAGGCGATCCTACATGGGTAACTGAGTCTATCGGCGGTGTAAGCGTTGACGGTAACCACATGGTAACAAAGAACAGCTTCCGTTACCTCCATACACTCGAAAACCTCGGCACAGCTCCCGAGCCGAACATGACTATTCTCTGGTCACAGAAGCTTCCGAGAAAGTTCAAGGAATACTGTGCTAAGATATCCATCAAGACTTCATCCATCCAGTACGAGAATGACGACATGATGAGAGTTACTCACGGCGATGACTATGCTATCGCTTGCTGCGTATCATCAATGGTAGTCGGCAAGGAAATGCAGTTCTTCGGCGCAAGAGCAAATCTTGCAAAGTGCCTCCTCTACGCTATCAACGGCGGTGTGGATGAGAGACTCGGCCTCCAGGTAGGTCCTAAGTACCGTCCTGTAGATACAGAGTACCTCGACTTCGACGACGTTTGGGACAAGTACATGGATATGATGGAATGGCTGGCAGGCCTCTACGTCAACACCCTTAACGTTATCCACTATATGCACGACAAGTACTGCTACGAGAGACTCCAGATGGCTCTCCACGACAGAGATGTAAAGCGTTACTTCGCTACAGGTATCGCCGGCCTTTCTGTTGTTGCTGACTCACTTTCAGCTATCAAGTACGCAAAGGTAAAGCCTATACGCAAGGATATCGAGATCAAGGACAAGGCAGGCAATGTTGTTGACGTTGCTAAGAATGTCATCGTTGATTATGAAATAGAAGGCGACTTCCCGAAGTACGGAAACAACGACGACCGTGTTGATCAGATGGCTGTTGCAGTTGTACGTAAGTTCATGGACTGCATAAGAAAGCACCACACATACCGTGACGGCGTTCCTACAATGTCTATCCTCACTATCACATCCAACGTTGTTTACGGTAAGAAGACAGGTAACACACCTGACGGCCGTAAGCAGGGCGTACCGCTTGCACCCGGAGCAAACCCGATGCACGGCAGAGATACTCACGGTGCAGTAGCTTCACTTTCATCTGTTGCAAAGCTTCCGTTCAGACACGCTCAGGACGGTATCTCAAATACATTCTCCATCATTCCTAACGCACTCGGCAAGGATATGGAAGTATTCGTTGGTGATATCGACCTCGACAAGCTCAAAGGAGAAGAATAATGATAACTCCCGATAAACTGGGCAGTACCGATGATCCCGCAGAACTGGCTGATCTTATCGATCAGCTCATGTCTCAGGGCAGCGGACACGTAAATATCGAATCAAGCGAAAACGGCGAGGGACTCAGAGTCGCTACAGTAAAGAGCACCGATTGCTCAGGCAAGAAGGGCGCTTGCTGCCAGCCTACGGAACTTGATCCGGAAGACGACGAATTTTAATAAATTCATACTACAAATAAGGAGGAATTACACATGGATAATCAGAAGCAGGTAGATAACCTGATCGAACTTATAGACGGCTACACTGAAAAAGGCGGCCATCACCTGAATGTAAATGTATTCACAAGAGAGACTCTTCTCGATGCTCAGGCTCATCCTGAGAAGTACCCACAGCTCACAGTAAGAGTATCGGGTTACGCAGTTAACTTTGTAAAGCTCACAAAGGAGCAGCAGGACGACGTTATCTCACGTACATTCCATTCATCACTTTAATAAGCCGGTTCCATTTATCGCTTAAATTATTATAGAGGGGCGCACTTCGGTGCGCTCTTTCTGTTTGTGTAAACAGCGGAGGAGAAAATGAAACAGTGAAACATATGTTTTCAGCAATGAGTTCAGACGAACCGTTACAAAACAATGAAAAAGGTTACTATTTAGTGAATATTCAACAATCGGCAATGTTCTGATTTGTAAGTTTTGCCCCGAAACTTTACTCAAAATGTAAAGAAATAAAGAATTCTGCAACATAATATTTAAAATAAGGTTACATATTTTTCATTCCCTTGACTTTGGTTTTGCAGTGTGGTATAGTATTAACTGTAAGGAAAACACTTACACAAAACACCAAAAAATAGTTATGGATCCCACATAAGGGATAAAGAGAAAGGAAAATGAAAAATGAAAAAATTTGCTGCTATCGTATGTTCAATCGTATTAACAGGTGCTCTCGTTTCTTGCAACAGCGGTGAGTCTTCAAGCTCTTCTTCTGAGGTAGTTACAACAACTGCTGAGACAACTACTGAAGAGACAACAACAGAAGAGACAACTACTGAAGAGGCTACAACTGAGGCTGCTACAGAGGAAGAGACAACTGAGGCTGCTGAGGAAGAGGCTGAGGAAGCTCCTGCTGAGGAAGAAGCTGCTGACGCTGAGACTGTTGAAGAAGAAACAACAGAGGAAGAGACAACTACAGCTGCTGAATAATCATAACAGTATAAAAAACGAAGGGCGGATGATCTCATCTGCCCTTCATTTTTATGTGATTATTTGTTAGTGTATGCGACAC